>NZ_JAGMUF010000026.1:0-67638 GCF_019049125.1 Streptomyces sp. AC602_WCS936
GTGCTGGGGGCGGGCGGGGGGTGCTTGCGGGGTGGGGGCGGGCGTGGCGGGTGCGGGTTCGCCGGCGGTGTCGTCGACGGTGATCGCGATACGGATGGGGCGGCCGCATTCGCGGCTCAGTGTCTCGCTGACGACCGGGGCGAGGCGGCCCTCCAGTACGCCCTTCGCAAATTCGTTCGGTACGGCGAGCAGGGCGGTGTCGGCGACCAGCGCGAGGGGCTGGCAGCGCCGGATCCAGTGCTCGTCCTTCGACTCGACGCCCTGCCCGCGGCTGTCCCCGAGGAGTTGCTCCAGTACGCGTGGCCACACTGCGGCAAGATCGGCAGGTACGTCAGCCACAGGGCACGCTCTCTCACGAGTCCCTCGAAGGTGTGATTCGGGGACGGGTCGGGATGAAACTCGGGTGGGGCAGGGATAAGGGAACGAATCGGAGTCCAGTCACGGTAGTCAGCGTGGCCGGTAGGGTTCAAGTTGTTGTCCCCAGCCTGTGGACAAGTGTCTCCCGGTCACCGCTGGTTTGACCGAATGGCGCAGTCCCACGTACCGTAACCAGGTCGAGTTGTCGATGGCTGCTGCCGCCTGCCTCCGATGGGCACAGGTCACGTCCAAGGTGATCGAAAAGCGGTGCACTCGGGCGTAACGCGAGCTACTCGTGGGCGCACGGTGACAGCCAGGACGGCACCCCGCCAACCCCGATTCTTTCTGGAGCCCCCGAGTGAGCAAGCGCACCTTCCAGCCGAACAACCGTCGTCGCGCCAAGACCCACGGCTTCCGGCTGCGTATGCGCACCCGTGCCGGCCGCGCGATTCTCGCGACCCGCCGCAGCAAGGGTCGCGCCCGTCTGTCCGCCTGATCCGGTCAGGTCATGACGTCGTGCTGCCCACCGAGAACCGGCTGAGGCGGCGCGAGGACTTCGCGACCGCGGTACGACGAGGCCGCCGGGCCGGACGCCCGGCCCTGGTCGTCCACCTTCGAAGCGGTGCCACGGACCCGCACGCGCCTGGGGAGAGCGCTCCCCTGACACGTGCGGGTTTCGTCGTGAGCAAAGCCGTGGGTGGTGCGGTGGTGCGCAACAAGGTGAAGCGCAGGCTTCGCCATCTGATGCGCGACCGGATCGACCTGTTTCCCCCCGGTAGCCTGGTAGTGGTACGAGCGCTGCCCGGTGCGGGCGACGCCGACCATGCACAGCTGGCCCGAGACCTGGACGCCGCCCTGGAGCGGCTGCTGGGAGGGGGCGCGCGATGAAGTACCCGCTGCTGGCTCTGATCAAGCTGTACCAGTGGACGATCAGTCCTCTGCTGGGGCCGGTGTGCAAGTACTACCCGTCGTGTTCCCACTACGGCTACACGGCCATCGACCGACACGGTGCTCTCAAAGGCACGGTGCTCACCGCCTGGCGCATCCTGCGGTGCAATCCGTGGTCGCTGGGTGGCGTGGACCATGTTCCGCCGCGGAAACGCCCGCGGTGGCACGAAATGCTGCGTGACGCCTGGCGTGCACGCAAGGGCGGGACCTCCGCCGCCGAACCGGCCAACGAGGGACAGACTTCTCCGACGAGTCCGTCCAGTCCTTCGAGTCCGGCCGCAGAGACCCCGTCCCATGCCCAAGGAGCATGATTAGTGGACACGATTGCCAGCCTCTTCAGTTTCATCACGACACCTGTCTCCTGGGTCATCGTCCAGTTCCACAGCGTGTACGGCGCCATTTTCGGGCCTGACACCGGATGGGCCTGGGGCCTGTCCATCGTGTCCCTGGTGATCCTCATCCGTATCTGCCTGATCCCGCTCTTCGTGAAGCAGATCAAGGCGACGCGCGGGATGCAGACGCTCCAGCCGGAGATGAAGAAGATCCAGGAGCGCTACAAGAACGACAAGCAGCGTCAGTCCGAAGAGATGATGAAGCTGTATAAGGAGACGGGCACCAACCCGCTCTCCTCGTGCCTTCCCATCCTGGCGCAGTCACCGTTCTTCTTCGCCCTGTACCACGTGCTCAACTCGATCGCGTCGAACGACACCATCGGCGTGATCGACAAGGGTCTGCTGCAGAGCGCGCAGAAGGCGCACATCTTCGGTGCGCCGCTGGCCTCGAAGTTCACCGACGGGGCCTCCGCGGTGGAAGCTCTCGGGTCCTCGCTGACGGACGTCCGCATCGTCACCGCGATCATGATCGTGCTGATGTCGGCGTCGCAGTTCTTCACTCAGCGCCAGCTGATGACCAAGAACGTCGACACCACGGTGAAGACGCCGTTCATGCAGCAGCAGAAGATGCTGATGTACGTCTTCCCGGTCATGTTCGCCGTCTTCGGCATCAACTTCCCCGTCGGTGTTCTCGTCTACTGGCTGACCACGAACGTGTGGACCATGGGCCAGCAGATGTACGTCATCCGCAACAACCCGACCCCGGGTTCCAAGGCTCAGGCCGCCTACCTGGAGCGCCTGCTCAAGCACGTCACGGGCACCGGCAAGACGCGCGGTCGTGGTCAGCGGTCCATCGTCAAGGCCATCGTCGCCAAGGGCCGGGACCGCAACGAGTTCGAGCGCAAGTTCATCAACGGTCTGAACAAGGCGGGCCTCGCGGCCCAGGCCGACGGCACCGTGGTGAAGGGCGAGGCACCCGCCGCCGCCCAGAGCGCGGACGGCGCGTCCGGCACCACCGCGGTGCCCAAGCGGCAGCAGCCCAAGCGGCAGAGCAAGGCGCAGCGCCAGTCCGCCAAGCAGGCCGGTGAGTCCGCCGGTGAGCCGGAGGCCAAGACCTCCCTCAGCAAGTCCGGCGAGCCGGAGGACGGCCAGCAAGGCGGCAAGTCCGGCACCGCCAAGAAGCCCGCGCAGAAGCCCGGCGGCGGTGGCCGCAGCAAGGCCCAGTCCGGACAGCGCAAGGGCCCGCAGCGGCCCAAGTCCCCGTCGAAGAAGTAAGAAGGAGTCCATCCCGTGACGGAAGGCACCACCTCCGCCGCTGCCGAGGGCGCAGACACCCTGACTCGTCTCGAGAACGAGGGCGAGATCGCCGCGGACTACCTGGAGGGTCTGCTCGACATCGCCGACCTCGACGGCGACATCGACATGGACGTCGAGGCCGACCGTGCCTCCGTCTCGATCATCAGCGACAGCAACGGCCGTGACCTGCAGAAGCTGGTCGGCCGGGACGGCGAGGTGCTGGAGGCTCTCCAGGAGCTCACGCGCCTGGCCGTGCACCGGGAGACCGGCGACCGCAGCCGGCTGATGCTCGACATCGCGGGCTACCGGGCGGGCAAGCGGGCCGAGCTGTCCGAGCTGGGCGCCAAGGCCGCAGCCGAGGCCAAGAGCAGCGGCGAGCCGGTGCGGATGAAGCCGATGACGCCGTTCGAGCGCAAGGTCGTCCACGACGCGGTCAAGGCCGCGGGACTGCGCAGCGAGTCCGAGGGCGAGGAGCCGGAGCGCTTCGTCGTCGTGCTTCCCGCCTGATCGGTCTCCCCACGTTCCCCGGCCCCGTCTGTTGCGCAGACGGGGCCGAATTTTGTCAGCCTGATAGTTCTGGTGGTTCTGGTAGCGGCGTCTGGTGCGCCGGTGCCGTACGGAAGGACGGTCCCCTCGTGACGGAGGCAGCGGAGCTTCCCCCTGTTCCCGAGCAGGCACGCGACGTGTTCGGTGCTCGGTACGCGGACGCGGTCCGCTACGCCGAGCTGCTCGCCGAGGCGGGGGTGAAGCGTGGTCTGATCGGTCCGCGCGAAGTTCCCCGTCTGTGGGAGCGGCATCTGCTGAACTGCGCGGTGCTCTCGGAGGTCGTGCCCGAGGGTGTGACGGTGTGCGATGTCGGTTCGGGCGCCGGCCTGCCCGGGATCCCGCTGGCGCTCGTCCGGGACGACCTGAAGATCACCCTTCTGGAGCCCCTGCTGCGGCGCACCAACTTCCTTACCGAGGTCGTGGAGCTTCTGGGCCTGGACCATGTGACCGTGGTGCGTGGCCGGGCCGAGGAGGTCATGGGCAAGTTGCCGCCGGTGCATGTGGTGACGGCCCGCGCCGTTGCTCCGCTGGACCGGCTGGCCACCTGGGGGGTCCCGCTGCTGCGCCCGTACGGCGAGATGCTCGCCCTCAAGGGCGACACGGCCGAGGAGGAGTTGAAGGCCGCGGCCACGGCGCTCAGCAAGCTGGGGGCGGTGGAGACCTCCATCCTGCATGTGGGTGAGGGAGTCGTGGATCCCATGTCCACCGTGGTGCGGGTCGAGGTCGGTGAGAGTCCCGGTGGAGTGCGTTTCGCCGCCAAGCGGGCCAAGGCGGCGCGGACCGGCCGTGCGCGGCGGCGTCGCGGATAGCTCTACTCCACACAAGCTGCCCTCCCTGCGCGTGCCGGAGTGTCGCGGCTGATCGGTCTCGGCGGCGCTGCATCGTGTTTCACGTGAAACGTCGCTCACTGCTGCACGGCATCATCAGTCGCGGCCGCGCTGCGGCCGACCCCCGCGACCGAAAGCCTCTCGGGTCGCTCGGAGAGGGTACGGAGTTGTCCACAGAGGTGGATTTCTCCACAGAACAACAGGCCTCACTGGTTCATGACCCCGAAGACATGGGAGGCTCTGTTCATTGCGAGCCTGAAGTCGAGGAGAGTGAATCCTTGCGGTCCGACGCCAATATCGCGGGACCGATGACCGATCCGGTCCCCGGTCCCCGTACCGAGTCGATGGGGGCGGATGTTTCACGTGAAACACCGCCGCCGATGGACGACACTCCGATCGGTCGTGCTGCCCAACTGGCGGTGGAGGCTCTGGGCCGCGCCGGCGAGGGGCTGCCGCGGCCCGAGCAGACCAGGGTCATGGTGGTCGCCAACCAGAAAGGCGGTGTGGGCAAGACGACGACGACCGTCAACCTTGCCGCGTCGCTTGCGCTGCACGGGGCCCGGGTTCTGGTCGTCGACCTCGATCCGCAGGGCAATGCCTCCACCGCTCTGGGGATTGATCACCACGCCGAGGTTCCGTCCATCTACGACGTCCTGGTCGAGAGCAGGCCGCTCTCGGAGGTGGTCCAGCCGGTCCCCGACGTCGAGGGTCTCTTCTGCGCGCCCGCCACGATCGATCTCGCCGGTGCGGAGATCGAGCTCGTGTCCTTGGTGGCACGAGAGAGCCGGCTTCAGCGGGCGATTCAGGCGTACGAGCAGCCGCTGGACTACATCCTCATCGACTGCCCGCCCTCCCTCGGTCTGCTGACGGTCAACGCGCTGGTCGCCGGCCAGGAGGTGCTGATCCCGATCCAGTGCGAGTACTACGCGCTGGAGGGACTGGGGCAGCTGCTGCGCAACGTCGACCTGGTGCGGGGCCACCTCAACCCCACACTGCATGTGTCGACGATCCTGCTCACCATGTACGACGGCCGGACGCGGCTCGCGTCCCAGGTCGCCGACGAGGTGCGCAGCCACTTCGGCGACGAGGTACTGCGGACGAGCATTCCCCGCTCGGTCCGTATCTCCGAGGCCCCCAGCTACGGACAGACGGTCCTGACCTACGATCCAGGATCGAGCGGAGCCCTCTCCTATCTGGAGGCGGCGCGAGAGATCGCGCTCAAGGGCGTGGGCGTCAGCTACGACGGGACGCACGCCCACATCGGAGCACAGAATGACCCGAACATGGTGGAGGGGATCCAGTGAGTGAGCGACGGAGGGGGTTGGGCCGTGGTCTGGGCGCACTGATCCCCAACGCCCCGACGGAGAAGTCGGTGGCTTCAGCGGCACTGGGGAACGCGGCTCCCGCGTCTCCGGCTGCGATGCCCCTGCTGCCCAACGACCGTGGAGTGGCCGCGGCCAAGGTGACCACGCTGCCGCCTGTTCCACGTGAAACAGAGGAGTCGGTGGCTCCGGGCGGCCCGGAGTCTCTCCGGCCTCCGATGGGCGCGCACTTCGCTGAGATCCCCCTCGACGCCATCACGCCGAACCCGCAGCAGCCGCGTGTGGTCTTCGACAGTGACGCGTTGGCGGAGCTGGTCACCTCCATCAAGGAAGTGGGCCTTCTCCAACCGGTCGTCGTGCGCCAGGTGGGGCCGGCGCGCTACGAGCTGATCATGGGTGAGCGTCGCTGGCGGGCCTGTCGTGAGGCCGGACTGGTGGCCATCCCGGCGATCGTGCGTGCCACAGAGGACGAGAAGCTCCTCCTGGACGCGCTGCTGGAGAACCTGCACCGGGCTCAGCTGAACCCGCTCGAAGAGGCTGCCGCCTACGACCAGCTGCTCAAGGACTTCAACTGCACGCATGACCAGCTGGCCGACCGCATCGGACGCTCTCGGCCGCAGGTCTCGAACACACTGCGTCTGCTGAAGCTCTCCCCGAAGGTCCAGAACCGGGTGGCCGCCGGGGTGCTCTCCGCCGGTCACGCGCGAGCCCTCCTCTCCGTCGAGGATTCGGAGGAGCAGGAGCGGCTGGCCCACCGGATCGTTGCCGAAGGGCTCTCGGTCCGGGCGGTCGAGGAGATCGTCACCCTCATGGGCTCCCGGCCCCAGAAGCCCCAGCGGGCCAAGGGACCTCGGGCCGGCTCTCTGGTCTCCCCTGCGCTGTCCGATCTGGCAACACGGCTCTCGGACCGCTTCGAAACGCGAGTGAAGGTCGACCTGGGCCAGAAGAAGGGCAAGATCACCGTGGAGTTCGCCTCCATGGAAGACCTTGAGCGCATCCTCGGGAGCCTCGCCCCCGGCGAGGGGCCTGTGCTGCAGAAGAGCCTTTCCGACGGCGAGGTCGAAGACCTCGACTCCTGAGGCGCGCAGGAGGGGCCGCTGAACAGCGTCCCCCTGCCGACAGGGCGGGTCGTGCCCGGTGCGTACCGGAACACGACCCGCCCTTTGCTTTCCGCCGGTGCCGAGGGCAGCGCTTCGTGGATACGATGCGATCGGGATGGCGCAAGCACCTGGCAGCACCTCTGAGAGGAAGGCAGGGGCCATGCGAACGATGAGCCGTACCGGACTGGTGAGCGCGGGCTTGGGGCTGGGCGCGGTCGGTGGCTTCATCGGCAGCTTGCTCAGGGAGCGGAGCGCTCTGACAGCCGCCCGCGACGCGGCGGGCGAAGGAAGCGAGGAACAGCCTTCATGGGGCGCCGGCTCGTACCGCTCACGCTGGACAACCTTCAGGACCTTCCCCAGCGCTGTCGCTCGTGCGTCTTCTGGGAGCTGGACCCCGTCAGCGGCGAAGCCGCGGTAAAGGCGGGCACACCTGCTCTGGAGAAGGAATCCTGGATCTCCGCAGTCCTGCTGGACTGGGGGTCGTGCGGACGGGTGGTCTATGTCGACGACGTGCCGGTGGGCTTCGTGCTTTACGCGCCGCCTGCCTATGTGCCGCGGTCGACGGCCTTCCCCACCAGCCCCGTCTCGCCGGATGCCGTGCAGCTGATGACCGCGTTCGTGATGCCCGGCTATCAGGGACAGGGGCTGGGCCGGGTGATGGTGCAGACGGTTGCCAAGGATTTGCTCCGGCGAGGCTTCAAGGCGATCGAGGCGTTCGGGGACGCCCGCTGGAAGGAACCGGCCTGTGTACTGCCTGCCGACCACCTGCTGGCCGTTGGCTTCAAGACGGTGCGCCCGCATCCCAGCCATCCGCGGTTGCGCCTGGACCTTCGCTCCACGCTCTCCTGGAAGGAAGACGTGGAGATGGCTCTGGACCGACTGTTGGGTGCCGTCCAGAAGGAACCTGCGCTGCGGCCGTTGTAGCGGAGTCATGTCACCACGCCGGGCAGGGAAGCAGAACGAAGGGGCCGACCCATCCGGGTCGGCCCCTTCATGTTTCACGTGAAACGTCACTCGGCGATGAAGTCCTCGAGATCGCGAACGATCGCGGCCTTGGGCTTGGCGCCGACGATGGTCTTGGCGACCTCGCCGCCCTGGTAGACGTTCAGGGTCGGGATGGACATGACGCCGTACTTGGCGGCCGTACCCGGGTTCTCGTCGATGTTCAGCTTGACGATCTCGATCTTGTCGCCGTACTCGGCGGCGATCGCCTCGAGGGACGGCGCGATCTGGCGGCACGGACCGCACCAGGCGGCCCAGAAGTCCACCAGAACGGGCTTGTCGCTCTTGAGGACGTCCTGCTCGAACGAGTCGTCGGTCACGTGCTTCAGGGTGCCGGCCACGGCGGGCTCCTTAACTGGTCGGTGCGTGGAGTGGGTGGGGGTCAGACAGCGGTCTTCTCGGGCTCGGCCTTGTCCTCGTCGGTGAGCGCGGCGAGGAAGCGCTCCGCGTCGAGCGCGGCGGAGCAGCCGGTACCGGCGGCGGTGATGGCCTGGCGGTAGGTGTGGTCGACCACGTCACCGGCGGCGAAGACACCGGTGAGGTTGGTACGGGTCGACGGGGACTCGACCTTGAGGTAGCCCTCCGGGTCCAGGTCGAGCTGGCCCTTGAACAGCTCGGTGCGCGGGTCGTGGCCGATCGCGATGAACAGGCCGGTCACCGGCAGGTCCGAGAGCTCACCGTTCTTGACGTTGCGCAGCTTCAGACCCGACAGCTTCTGGTCGCCCTGGACCTCGGCTACCTCGCTGTCCCAGACGAAAGTGATCTTGGGGTCGGCGAAGGCGCGCTCCTGCATCGCCTTCGAGGCGCGCAGGGTGTCACGGCGGTGGACGATCGTCACGGACTTGGCGAAGCGGGAGAGGAACGTGGCCTCCTCCATCGCGGTGTCACCGCCGCCGATCACGGCGATGTCCTGGTCCTTGAAGAAGAAGCCGTCACAGGTCGCGCACCACGAGACGCCACGGCCGGAGAGGGCGTCCTCGTTCGGCAGACCGAGCTTGCGGTGCTGGGAACCGGTGGTGACGATGACGGCCTTCGCCTGGTGGACGGTGCCCGCGGTGTCGGTGACGGTCTTGATCTCGCCGGTCAGGTCGACGGCGACGACGTCGTCGGGGATCAGCTCGGCGCCGAAGCGCTCCGCCTGGGCGCGCATGTTGTCCATGAGCTCGGGGCCCATGATGCCGTCCTGGAAGCCCGGGAAGTTCTCCACCTCGGTGGTGTTCATCAGGGCGCCACCCGCGGTGACGGCGCCCTCGAACACCAGCGGCTTCAGCGACGCGCGCGCGGTGTAGAGCGCCGCCGTGTAGCCGGCGGGCCCGGAGCCGATGATGATCACGTTTCGGACGTCGCTCACGGCTTCATTCCTCGTCTCTGGACTGCGTCTTCAGGGCCGGGTGGAGCTCCTCTCGGAGCCCTCACCCCACCCAACGGATCCTACGGGGCGCGCATTCCCGCTGTGTCCGGGCACACGGCAGACCCGCGCCGGGCGAGGGCTGAGCGTGTCTTCAGCAGCGTGCTCTCAGGAGCGCGCGTAGGAGTGCTTCAGCAGAACCTTGGCCTTGCTGACGCTGGGCTGGCCCATACACGCCGACTCGACGATGTAGGCGGTGACCCGGCTGTCATTGGCGGCGTCGGGCAGGACCACGAGGAGTGCTTCCTTGCCCTTGTAGACGCCCTCCTTCGTGGCGAGTGCCGCGTCGTCCCGGCCGATGCCCCGCTGGACGCACTCGGGAACCGTCGGCTGCTTGAAGACATGGTTCTCGGCGCCGGTCTCGGATTCCATGCCGAAGCTGCGCGGCGTACGTGATCCGTTCCGGGTGCCCTGCTCGTCGGCGATGAGGCCGGCTACCTGTTCCTTGAGCTTCCCCTCGGAGAAGGTGTCCGCGAGCGCCGTCTGCTGCCCGTGGGCGGTGTCGTCGGCCGGGTCGCTACCGGTGAGGGAGGAGACGACGACGGAGCCGAGGCCGAGGGTGGCTGCGGCGGCCACGGCACCGAGTACGGCGATCCGGCGGCGTCCGCCTCGTCGGCGTTCCTTGCGTCCCGGGCCGGTGGAAGAGGGGCGGGCGTTCCCGGCGGGGCGGTCCGTGGATGCCGATGTTTCACGTGAAACACGCGCGCCGTCGTCGGCGGTGGTTGCGCTCAGTGGTGCCTCGGCGGCGAGGGCGGCGTCGATACGGGCGGCGACGTCGTCCGGCATGCGCTCCGGTCCCGGCAGTGTGCCGAGCAGTCCCTGGATCTCCTCCAGCGATGTGTAGACGTCCGTGCAGAGCTCGCAGGTCTCCAGGTGCCGTCGGACGTCCGTGGTCCGTGACGGAGGGAGCAGGCCCTCGGTGAGGTCGGAGATCTCGGCGACGTCCGGGTGCCCGGTCATGTCTGTCGTCGACGACGTCACGCTCGTCCACCTCCGCCCTTCACTGCGGCTGAATCGCTCGGCCCTGTGTCCGACGGTCCCGCACGGCGCGGTCCCGCTGCCGGTGGGACGGATGCCCCCTGAGTCCGGTTCCGTTCATCGCCGGCCTTCCTGTCCTGGCCGGACTTCTCGTCCTCGCCGCTGCCGTCCGGGCGCAGGTGGGTCAACAGCGGCAGGAGTCTGGCTCTGCCCCGGGCGCATCTGCTCTTGATCGTCCCGATCGGCACATCCAGGACCCGGGCGGCCTCCGCGACGGGGTAGCCCTGCATGTCCACCAGCACGAGCGCCGCTCGCTGGTCGGCCGGCAGGGTGCCCAGGGCCTCCAGGAGCTGGCGGTGCAGGTCGTTGCGTTCGGCGGGGGCCGATGCCGACTCGTGCGGCTCCAGGAGCTGTTCCAGGCGCTCGGTGTCGTCGACCGGAGCGGTCTTCCGGGAGGCCGCCTTGCGGGCGCGGTCCAGGCAGGCGTTCACCGTGATCCGGTGCAGCCAGGTCGTGACGGCCGCCTGGCCACGGAAGGTGTGGGCGGCCCGGTAGGCGGAGACGAGGGCGTCCTGAACGGCGTCGGCGGCTTCCTCGCGGTCCCCCAGCGTCCGCAGGGCAACGGCCCAGAGACGGTCGCGGTGACGGCGGACTAGTTCGCCGAAGGCGTCGGGGTCGCCCTCGACGTGGCGGGCGAGGAGGTCCTGATCGCTGACGTCGCCGTAGGCGGTGCCGTCTGCCATCGGACCCCCTCCCCTTCAGCCGCCGGGCTCTCAGCCCTTGAACGTCACGTCGGTGATGGCCTGCTTGTACCCGGGGTCGCTGTACTTGTCGCCGGGCGCGTGCGGCAGAGCGGTGAGCCACACGAGGACGTACTGCGTCTTCACCGGCTTGGTGAGCTTGACCGTGGCGTCGGTCCCGCTTGTGGTGACCGTGCCGATCTTCCGCATCGCGTCGATCGACGAGGGCTGCAAGGAGTCCGCGGCGTACAACTCCACCGTCGTGTGGTCGCCGCCGTAGAAGAGTCCTACGTCCGCCGTTGACAGTTCCTTGGCCGAACCGAGGTCGTAGACGATGCCGACACCCGGCTTGAACGGCCCGATGACCGGCCCCTCGTAGAAGCTGTTGGTCCGCCAGAGAGTCGCGCTGTCGCCGTCGTAGGTCTTGCCGACGTCGCCCGGGTGCTGCGCGTCGCCCTTGACGACGAACTCCCGGGCTCCCTGGACCGCGATCGGCTTCGCCGGCCGGGACTGCTCGTCGTTCTTGTCGTCGCCGTCCGTCGTCTGCGTCTGGTTCTGGTCGTCGGCCTTGCCGCCCCGCTCCATGAGCGCGTCGGCGAGCTGCCAGCTGCCCAGGCCGAGCGCGGCGATCAGCAGGGCGGAGACGCTCCACTTCAGTGCCTTGCCGGTACGGCTCTGCAGCGGTGGCGGCGGCGTCGGCACGGGCTGGGTGGCACCGGGACGCGGTGCCGGGCGGCCGTAGGCGCCCTGTTGGTAGGCGGTGCGCTGGTACTCGGGCGGGGCCGTGTACGCGGGCTCCGGCGGACGGATGCGGGGCATCTCGCCGATCGCCTTCACCAGCTCCTCCGGCGTGGTGCACGGGGACTCGTGGCGGGAGGCGGTAGCGCCGTCGTTGACGAGCGCCCGCATGGTGAGCTCGGACATGCCGCGGTGGACACCCGCGCGCACCTGGTCGGGCGGAATCAGCCCGATGTCCTTCGGCAGACCCGCCAGACCGTGGGCGTCGGTCTCGTACGGCCAGCGCTGGGTGAGCGCCGCGTACAGCAGGGCCCCGATGGCCTCCGTGTCGGTGCGCTGGGGGGTCTCGGAACTGATGCCGCGCAGGGCGGCGTTGACGGCGAGACCGCGGATCCGCCACTGGCCCGTCGAGGTCCGCAGCACCGCGTTGGGGCTCAGACGCAGATGGGCGAGGCCCTCACGGTGGGCCGCCGCCATCGCGGACGCGACCTGACTGACCATCTGGTAGGCGTCGTACACCTCCAGCGGGCCGGAAGCGAGCAGCGCGGTCATCTCAGTGGCGTCGGGCAGCCATTCGTGGACGACGTAGACCAGGTCGTTGTCCTCGACGGCGTCGAGGACCTGGACGAAGCGCGGGTCGCCGAGCAGGGCGGATGAACGTGCCGCGGCCAGCACGGAGCGGGCGCGGGAGTGGTCCGCCGGGAGGACGTGCACTCCGACGGCGCGGCGGAGTTTCTCGTCGACGGCCCGCCAACTGCTGAAGCCGTCCAGACGGGTGACGCACTCCTCGAGGCGGTAGCGTCTGGCGAGTTTGTGCCCGCTGTGCAGTTCGGGAGGCGAGGTCTTGCCGGAATCCTCGCTCGTCGGGCGCCCCTGTGCCTCGTCGCTGTCCGTGTCCCGCTCCCGGTTGTTGGCCACCCCGTCGGCCGTGGACTGGTCCGCCTGTGCGGTCAGCGGCTCGTCACCGCTGTTGTCTGCCACGTCGACGGCAGCTGTGCTCCGTTCCGCCACCGTCGTTCTGCCTCCCCATTCGATGCGCGCCGACCGGCTCCCGATGCGCGCGGTCCGACGCCGAACCCAATTGTGCCCACAGTCCGCCGCTATGCACGACACACGGCGGTGAACGATGGTTGTGCGCCTACCCCGCCTCTCAGCGTCCCAGGCGTCCGCGCACCATGCCGACCAGCGAGTTGACTTCCTCGATGCGCATGCGGCGGGCGGCGACGAAGAAGACGCCGAACAGCAGCACACCGCCGGCCAGCAGCGCGGCGAACGATCCCAGGACGTCCTGGCCGAGCGCACGGCTGATCGCGTAGCAGGCCGCGCCGCTGAGCAGGGCGGCCGGCACGGAGGCGATGCACAGCCGGGCGTACGTCCGCAGTACCAGTGCGCCGTCGAGGTCCCCGCCGAGCCGCTTGCGCAGCCTGCGCCAGGCGACACCGACACCGATCACGTAGGCCAGCCCGTAGGAGGCGGCCATGCCGACGACGGCCCAGCGCGAGGGCAGGAGGAAGAAACACAGCGCCGAGGCGGCGGCGTTCACCACGGCCACGATGACGGTGTTGTAGAAGGGCGTCCGGGTGTCCTCGTAGGCGTAGAAGGCGCGCAGGACGACGTACTGGACGGAGTACGGGATGAGGCCGAGGCCGAAGGCCATCAGCATGTAGCCCATGTTGGTGGCGGCGCCCGTCCCCGAGGAGCCGAAGATCAGGGTGCACATGGGGATGCCGAGCGCGACGAAGCCGAAGGACACCGGCACGATAGCGACGGCCGTGGTGCGCAGACCCTGGGAGATGTCATCCCGTACCGCGCCGCTGTCATCCTCGGCTGCCGAGCGGGAGATACGGGGTAGTAGGGCGGCCATCAGGGAGACGGTGATGATGGCCTGTGGCAGGCCCCAGATCAGCTGGGCGTTGGCGTAGGCGCTGTAACCGGTGCCGGCGAGGTCGGTGTCCGTGACCGAGGCCGTGGCCAACTGGATGACGACGAGGGCGCCAGCCTGGTTGGCGAGGACGAAAAGGATCGTCCACTTGGCGAGCATCGCGGCCTTGCCGAGACCGTGGCCCTTCCAGTCGAAGCGCAGCCGCAGCTTGAAACCGGTCTCACGCAGGTAAGGGATCATCGCCAGGGCCTGCACGACGAGGCCGAGAAGGATGCCGACCCCGAGGAGCCGCTCGCCCTCCGGCGGGATGGTCTCGACGGTCATGCCCGAGTCGGCGGCGGTGCCGTAGACCCAGAGGAACATGCCGAGCGTGACGATGATGACGATGTTGTTGAGGACCGGGGTCCACATCATCGCGCCGAACCGGCCGCGGGCGTTGAGGATCTGCCCCATCACGACGTGGACGCCCATGAAGAAGATGGACGGCAGGAAGTAACGGGTGAAGGTGACGGCCGTCTCGTTGGCCGCGGGATCTGAGGCGACGGGGTTCGACAGGGCGCGTACGAGCAAGGGCGCCGCGAGCATGCCGAGCGCGGTGAGGAGTCCCAGGGCGACCATGACCAGGGTCAGCAGCCGGTTGGCGTATGCCTCGCC
Organism: Streptomyces sp. AC602_WCS936; assembly: GCF_019049125.1. Classification (NCBI taxonomy): domain Bacteria; kingdom Bacillati; phylum Actinomycetota; class Actinomycetes; order Kitasatosporales; family Streptomycetaceae; genus Streptomyces; species Streptomyces sp. AC602_WCS936. Next base: position 14,131 of record NZ_JAGMUF010000026.1, read on the forward strand.
GCCGTCGTCGTCCTCCTTCATGGCACGGACGAGCTGAGGGACGAACACCGAGTTGAGACCGCCGCCGACAGTCAGAATGTAGATCATCGTCGGGAGCTGGTAGGCGATCTGGAACGACTCGCCCAGCAGCGCGAGGCCCAGAGCCGAGACGATCATTGCCGACCGGATGAACCCCGTCAGCCGCGACACCATCGTGCCCGCCGCCATCACGGCGCTCGACTTCAGCAGGCCGCCCGCACGCCCGCCCTTCTTCGGCGCGGCGGCCGGAGCGGCCGCGGGTGCCGGCTCGGGCTCCTGGAGCGGAGCCTCGGCCGCCTCCGGAGTGGGAGCCACCGCGTACTGGCCCGGAGCGGGCGCCGCGTGCTGCTGCCCGTACGCCGGCGGCTGCGCGCCGTAGGGGCCGGGTACCGGAGCGTTCTCGTACTGAGCCTGCCCCTGGGGGTAGCCGTACTGGCCCGGCTGCTGCCCGGGTCCGCCACCGTACTGGCCCGGTGCCGGGGCAGGGGCGGGGACGGAGGCGTGGTCGTCGTACGAGGGGTGGCCGCCGCCCTGCTGCTGGTCGCGGAACAGGTGGGCGAACGCGTCCGGCTCGTGGCGCTGCTCGCCGGCCTGGGTGACCAGATCGTCGACGCCGACGAACTGAGTGGTGCGCGGATCGTCGCCGTACGGCAGGTACTGCGTCGGGCCCTCCGGTTCGGGGGCCGGGGTCTGGGCCCAGACGCGTGAGTCGGGGGCGTAGGGCGACTGGGAGGGCTGGGAGTACAGCGGCTGCTGGGGCGGGTGGGTGCCCGGCGGCGGTGGCGGGTGCGCGGCGCGGTCGTAGAGCGCCTCGGAGACCGGGTCCTGGGCGGAGAGGTCGTGCGCCCGGTAGGGATCCTGGTCGTAGGCGTCCTGGAGGTACATGTCCGCGTGCGGCTGCGGCGGTGTCTGCCCGGGGTCGGACGGCGGACCCCCGGGGTGGCCCGAGCCGTCCGCGGTCCCACCGCGGTCACCGTCGTACGGCGCGTTCATGGCTACCCCACCTCATCGTCCCGGGCCCACGGCCACGACATCCTCAACGGTCCACTCTCTCACCCGTGCCGGACGGGTCGGCGTTTTCCGCTGCGGTGTCCGGTGTCGGGTCACTCGGCTGCTCCGGGTCGCCTGCCCGGGGGCGTGCGTCGGACTCCTCGTTGAGACGCCCACCGGGGCCTTCTGGGTTCTCCGGACCGTCCTCGCGATCCTCGGCGGCCTCCGCGTCACCGGCCTCGCCCTTCTCGGCGTCGCGGGCCGCGGCCCGCTTGCGCTGGGTGTACATCCGGAAGCCGGCCAGGACGAGCAGCAGGACGCCGCCGCCGATGACGAGCATCACGGTGGCCGTGATCTCGGTGACCTTCACGTCGAAGGTGACGGGGTCGCCGTACGCGCGCCCGTCCATCGTGTACAGCTGGGCGATCACCGTGGCCCGGCCGTTGGCGTTGGCCGACGTGGTGAACTTCACCGACTGGCTGTGGCCGCCGGAGACCGAGATCGGCTGCTCCTCGTAGTCGGCGCCGTCGATCTCCAGGCGGGTCGGATTGGTGGAGGTGAGCCGCAGGACCAGCGGCCCGACGTCCTGCACCAGGTTGTTCTGCACCGTCACGGGGATCGTGGCGCTGCGGCCGGAGAGCTTCGTCTCCGACTTGTCGATCAGTCTGACCCGGCCGGTCAGCCCGTCGAGGTACTCCTTGACCCCGGTGCGGAAGGACTTCGCCTCGTCGGCCCGGCCGCGCCAGGACGCGGACATCTCCCGGTTCAGCGCGCGTCCGAAGGGGGTTGCCACCCGGGACGGGTCCGACAGGACGACCTTGAAGTTGTCGAGCGCGTCCTGTGTACGCGCGATCTGCACGAACGCCGACCGGGGCAGCTCCTGCTTGCGCAGGGACGCGGGGTAGGCGGAGGCGCTCGGGACCTTCGTGGTGGCGTCCGGGTCCGGCTTGGCCGCGGCGGCCGCCGACAGCTTCTGGGACTCGGACCAGGTGCCGTCCTGCAACGCGCGCAGCGCCTCGGCCATCGCGCGGGCCTGGCTGCCGGAGGGCATCCGCTGCGGGGCGATGACGACGCTGCGCTGCTTGCCGGTCTGGAGGTTCAGGGACAGGCTCTGGGCGAGGAACCGCTGGACCGCGAGCGTGGACGCGGAGGCGTCGGTCAGGTCGCCCTCGAACGCCGTGGACAGCCGGGAGTCCGCTACCACTGCCGTCGTGCCACCGCCGACGGGTCGGGCCGCGGAGGGTGTGTACGGCAGGCCGCTGGTCTCCTGGAGGCTGTCGCTGCGGGCGATCACCTTGTCGGCGCCCGCCGAGGTGGCGACCTTGACGATGGAGCGGTCGACCGCGCCGTCCACGGGCCAGGCGAAGTCGGTGCTCGGCTTCACGTGCAGGATCGGATCGACCGTGTTGTGGATGACGTCCGTGGCGCTCTTGAGCTGGCTCAGGGAACCGGTGACATCGGTGCCGTTGTGGGCCAGGGAGGCCAGGTCGGGGTCGGCGAAGGGGAGGGAGATCACCTCCTCGTCGGCCACCGCGTCCTGGAGGTCGGCGAGCCACTGCTTGGCCACGTCCTGGTGGGTGCCGGCGACCGTCTTGTCCCCGTCGCGGACGCTGTAGTTGCCCGTCATCGCGTCGACGGACGCCAGCAGGTCGGGATCGACGACCCAGGTGACGTCGAGGTCCTTGCCGAGCGTCACCATCTGGTTGAGGCGCCCCCCGGGGGAGATCTCCTCGGCCAGGTCGTCATTGAGGAAGACCGGCGTCTGTTCCTCGTTCGGCCCGGTCTCGGCGGCCATGTGCGTGGTGGAGACGAGCGGCCACAGCGCCGTCGTCTTCGTCGTGGTGCCGGCCTCGTCGGGCTGCCAGGGCAGGAAGGTGCGCTGGATGCCGAGGACCCGCTCCCAGGGCTGGGCGGAGGTCTCCCCGGAGAGGGACACGGCGAATTCGTAGACACCGTCGTCGCCGAGGTCCAGGTCGTCGACCGGTACCGAGATGTTGAAGTGCTCGGCGACGCCGGGGGTGAGCTTGGAGAACTTCTCCGTGTACTTGTCGTCGATCTCCGGGGGAATGGACCCCTGAAGATCGTCACCGTCCTTGGCGATCGCGTCGACGGCCGAGCGGGTGTTGACCTCGGGTCCCAGCCGCAGGCCCACGTGGGCGTCGGTGACGGTCTGCTTGCCGTTGTTGGTCACGGTGCCGGACACGGTCACCGTGTCACCGTCGGTGGGTGCCGAGGGGGTGAGCGAGTCCACGGCGACGGCCACGGAGCCCGCGTCGCCGTCTGCCTTCGCGGAGGGCTGCCCGTCGGCGTGCGCCGGACCCGCGGCCGGCAGCTGGACCAGGCCGGCCAGCAGCGGCGCGCCCGCGACCAGTGCCGTGGTGCGCCGTAGCCACCGGCGGGCAGGTGAGGGACTGGTCCCCTGGAAGTCTGCCGCCTCGGCCACGCGCTCGCCCGTCCCTCGTCATCGTCAGTGGTCGTCGGAATGTGCGTCCACGCATGGTAACGATGCGCGCTGAGGGTAAGTGCCGCGACGTACGCCACAAGATCCGCCGCCGGTCGCGGCCGTCCTGTATGTGCGCCTATATAGGGAGGGGCGCTGATGAGGGTGATCGGTGGACGATCAAAGGGGGCGCGGGGTTCCGCGCGAGCCACGTACCCTTTTCTGTTGTGCCGAACGCCAACGAAGCCAACCCCAGTGTCCCCAGCCAGGAGCAGCGCCGAGCGGTGAGTGAACTGCTGCGGGTCGCCCCTGTCGCCGACGACCTCGCCCGCCGCTTCCAGGAGGCCGGGTTCTCCCTCGCCCTGGTCGGCGGCTCGGTCCGGGACGCGTTGCTCGGCCGGCTCGGCAATGATCTGGACTTCACGACCGACGCCCGCCCGCAGGACGTACTGAAGATCATGAAGCCCTGGGCGGACGCGGTCTGGGACGTCGGGATCGCTTTCGGCACGGTGGGTGCGCAGAAGGCCGCCCGCGTGGGAGACGCTGACCGGACCTGGCAGATCGAGGTGACCACCTACCGGTCGGAGGCGTACGACCGCACCTCGCGCAAGCCGGAGGTGTCGTACGGCGACTCCATCGACGACGATCTGGTCCGGCGCGACTTCACGGTGAACGCGATGGCCGTCGCGCTCCCGGAGAAGGAGTTCATCGACCCGCACGGCGGGCTCGAAGACCTCGCGGCCCGAGTCCTGCGCACCCCGGGGACACCCGAGGAGTCGTTCTCGGACGACCCGCTCCGGATGATGCGCGCAGCCCGGTTCGCCGCGCAGCTCGACTTCGATGTGGCGCCCGAGGTCGTGAAGGCCATGACGGACATGGCCGGGCGCATCGGCATCGTCTCGGCCGAGCGGGTCCGGGAGGAGCTGAACAAGCTCATCCTCTCGTCCCACCCCCGCAAGGGCTTGTCCCTGCTGGTGGAGACGGGGCTGGCCGAGCACGTCCTTCCCGAGCTGCCGGCCCTGCGTCTGGAACGGGACGAGCACCACCGGCACAAGGACGTCTACGACCACACGCTGATCGTTCTGGAACAGGCGATGGCCCTGGAGACCGAGGGCCCCGACCTCACCCTCCGGCTGGCAGCCCTCCTGCACGACATCGGCAAGCCGCGCACGCGCCGCTTCGAGAAGGACGGGCGGGTCTCGTTCCACCACCACGAAGTGGTCGGGGCGAAGATGACGAAGAAGCGCATGACCGCGCTCAAGTACTCCAACGAGCTGGTGAAGGACGTCTCGCGCCTGGTCGAGCTGCACCTGCGCTTCCACGGCTACGGCACCGGCGAGTGGACGGACTCCGCCGTCCGCCGGTACGTCCGGGACGCCGGTCCGTTGCTGGACCGGCTGCACAAGCTGACCCGCTCGGACTGCACGACCCGCAACAAGCGCAAGGCCTCGGCGCTCTCCCGTGCCTACGACGGGCTGGAGGAGCGGATCGCTCAGCTCCAGGAACAGGAGGAGCTGGACGCGATCCGTCCGGACCTGGACGGCAACCAGATCATGGAGATCCTCGGCATCCGCCCCGGGCCGGCCGTGGGCCAGGCGTACAAGCACCTGCTGGAGCTGCGCCTGGAGAACGGGCCGATGGGGCACGACGCCGCGGTGGGTGCGCTCAAGGAGTGGTGGGCCGCGCAGCAGGGGTGATCATGCGAAAGCGGGGTCATGTTTCACGTGAAACATGACCCCGCTTTTCGCGTTCCGGTCGCGGGCCCTACTTCACTTCCTTGAGGCAGAGCACGACCTTGTGACTGCTGCTGCCCGTCTGGTAGTACGCGATCGTTGCTTCCTTGACCGCCTCGCACTTGCTGTCGTCGCTGGTGTTGTCGAACTTCTCGACCACCTCGAACTCCGCGTCACTCGAGGAGCAGTCGACCGTCTTGAGGTCCGGGCTGATCTGCGTGCCCTCGTTGTGCATGCAGTCACCCACCGCGGTCGTCTCGGCGTCCGACTGTCCCAGGTACCACTTGACCCCGCCGATCGCGGCGGCCACCACGATCACGCCGACGATGCTCAGCAGCTTCTTCTTGAACCGGTTGGAGCGGGAGGGCGGGGGCACGGGCGCGCCGGGCGGGGGGAAGCCCGGCTGGCCGGCCTGCTGCGGGAAGCCCTGCTGGCCCTGCGCGTACGGGTTCATCCCCTGGGTCTGCTGCGGAGCGGGCGGCTGGCCCTGTGCGAACGGGTTGCCCTGGGGCGGCGGAGTGGTCACTGGGTTCCCCCTGAAGAGATAGGTGCGTGTCGCGAACATGTCGCGGATAAGACGCACGTAAGCTATCGCTCCCCACTGACAACTCTGTAGTCCAGTGGGGCTTCGTGGCACTGATGTGACACTTACTGGCTTTCAAACCGGGTCATAGCCACCGCAACCGCTCCGTAGACCAGGGCGACTGTCACGATCAGCGTGACCGAGCGGCCGCCCGGGGGCAGCATCAGAGCGGCCACCCCGGCGGCGCCGACGAAGGCGACGTTGAACAGGACGTCGTAGACGGAAAAGATCCGGCCACGGAAGGCGTCGTCGACCGAGGACTGCACGACCGTGTCCGTGGCGATCTTCGCCCCCTGGGTCGTCAGCCCGAGGACGAACGCCGCGACGAGCAGCGGCACGGTGGCGAACGGCAGCCCGAGCACGGGCACCAGCACCGTGGCGGCACCCGCGCACACGGCCATCCAGCGGCCGGGCCCGAGCCGGCCCGCCGCCCAGGGCGTGATCACGGCGGCGGCGAAGAAGCCCGCGCCGGAGACACCCAGCGCCAGCCCCAGCAGAGCGAGCCCTTCGTCCGTGTCCGAGGTCAGGGCGTACCGGCACAGCATCAGCAGCATGACCAGCAGGGCGCCGTAGCAGAACCGCATCAGCGTCATGCCCGCGAGCGACCACGCCGCCTCCCGGCGTGCGGGCGCGGCGAGATGGCGTACCCCCGCCACCAGGTCGCGGGCGGTGACGGCGAGCGCCGACGCCAGGCGCGGCGCCTGCGTACGGTCCGGTCCGAGGAGTTCCACGGCGATGCTCAGTGACGCCAGTGCCCCGCACAGGTACAGGGCGGCCCCGAGCAGCACCACGGCGGCGTCGGAGTCCGCCACCACGAGGCGTACGACGAAGGCGAGGCCGCCGCCCGCCGTGGCGGCAAGGGTGCCGGCGGTCGGGGAGAGCGAGTTCGCGATCACCAGACGCTCGGCGTCGACCACGCGCGGCAGCGCGGCGGACAGGCCCGCGAGGACGAAGCGGTTGACGGCGGTGACGCAGAGCGCGGAGACGTAGAAGAGCCAGTCCGGAACGGAGGCGATCATCAGGACCGCCGTAACCGAGGCCAGTACGGCGCGCAGCAGGTTGCCGTAGAGGAAGACCTGACGGCGGCGCCAGCGGTCCAGGAGGGCGCCGGCGAAGGGGCCCACCAGGGAGTAGGGGAGCAGCAGGACCGCCATCGCGGAGGCGATCGCGGCGGGGGAGGTCTGCTTCTCCGGGGAGAAGACGACGTAGGTGGCGAGCGCGACCTGGTAGACGCCGTCGGCGCCCTGGGAGAGCAGGCGCACGGCGAGCAGGCGCCTGAAGCCCTTCAGGCGCAGCAGGACGCGCAGGTCACGGACGACGGCCATGGGGCACAGCCTCACATACGGGAAAGGTCCCCGGGTCACGTGACCCGGGGACCTCCGACGTGCCGGAGCCGGCGCTCGTCAGCGCTCGACCTCGCCGGCGATGAACTTCTCGACGTTGGCGCGGGCCTCGTCGTCGAAGTACTGGACCGGCGGGGACTTCATGAAGTAGCTCGACGCCGACAGGATCGGGCCGCCGATGCCGCGGTCCTTGGCGATCTTCGCGGCGCGCAGGGCGTCGATGATGACACCCGCGGAGTTCGGGGAGTCCCAGACCTCGAGCTTGTACTCCAGGTTCAGCGGGACGTCGCCGAAGGCGCGGCCCTCGAGGCGGACGTACGCCCACTTGCGGTCGTCGAGCCACGCGACGTAGTCGGACGGGCCGATGTGGACGTTCTTCTCGCCCATGTCCCGGTCGGGGATCTGCGAGGTGACGGCCTGCGTCTTGGAGATCTTCTTCGACTCGAGGCGGTCGCGCTCGAGCATGTTCTTGAAGTCCATGTTGCCGCCGACGTTCAGCTGCATCGTGCGGTCCAGGACGACGCCCCGGTCCTCGAACAGCTTCGCCATGACGCGGTGCGTGATGGTGGCGCCGACCTGCGACTTGATGTCGTCACCGACGATCGGGACGCCCGCCTCGGTGAACTTGTCCGCCCACTCCTTGGTGCCGGCGATGAAGACCGGGAGGGCGTTGACGAAGGCGACCTTGGCGTCGATGGCGCACTGGGCGTAGTACTTCGCCGCGTCCTCGGAGCCGACGGGCAGGTAGCAGACGAGGACGTCGACCTGCTTGTCCTTGAGGACCTGGACGATGTCGGCCGGCTCCTCGGCGGACTCCTCGATGGTCTCGCGGTAGTACTTGCCGAGACCGTCGAGGGTGTGGCCGCGCTGGACCTGGACGCCGCTGTTCGGCACGTCGCAGATCTTGATGGTGTTGTTCTCGGAGGCGCCGATGGCGTCCGCCAGGTCCAGGCCGACCTTCTTGGCGTCCACGTCGAAGGCGGCGACGAACTCGACGTCACGGACGTGGTAGTCGCCGAACTGGACGTGCATCAGGCCCGGGACCTTGGACGCCGGGTCGGCGTCCTTGTAGTACTCGACGCCCTGCACCAGCGATGCGGCGCAGTTGCCCACGCCGACGATGGCTACGCGAACCGAACCCATTCCGGTTGCTCCCTGTGTGTACGAGTGAGGCCCTGACTGGGCGCTCACGTGGCGGTGTCGCCGGGCGTATCCGGCCGGGGGTCGTCCCCGGACCGGGGCAGGCCGCCCGTCGCTCCAGATGTCGTGTCCTGTTGAGCGGTCCCCTCCGACGCGGAACCCCGCAGGTCCCGCCCCGCCCGCTCGCTCTCGATGAGCTCGTTCAGCCAGCGCACCTCGCGCTCCACGGACTCCATTCCGTGGCGCTGGAGCTCGAGCGTGTAGTCGTCGAGTCGCTCCCGGGTGCGGGCCAGGGAGGCGCTCATCTTCTCCAGGCGCTCCTCCAGCCGGCTGCGCCGGCCCTCGAGAACGCGCATACGCACGTCACGCGACGTCTGCCCGAAGAACGCGAAGCGAGCGGCGAAGGTCTCGTCCTCGTACGCGTCCGGGCCCGTCTGCGAGAGGAGCTGCTCGAAGTGTTCCTTGCCGTCGGCCGTCAACCGGTAGACGATCTTGGCGCGGCGTCCTGTGAGGGAGGCGGCGGCCTCGCCGACGTTCCCCGGTTCCTCGATCAACCAGCCGTTGGCGACCAGCGTCTTGAGGCAGGGGTAGAGCGTCCCGTAGCTGAACGCCCGGAACACACCCAGTGATGTGTTGAGTCGTTTGCGCAGCTCGTAGCCGTGCATCGGGGATTCGCGGAGCAGGCCGAGTACGGCGAACTCGAGGATGCCGGAACGTCGGCTCATCGTCGCCTCCTCTCGCCCTTATGCCGCGCTGATGTATCGACTCGATACATCAGCACGATAGAACGAGCTTCCGTGCGCGACAAGAGGGGGATCGGTGAACGGGATCACATCAGGGTTTCATCGCGAGCAAGTTGCCTGATTTGAGGTGAACTTCGCGGCTCGGGGGTTTTGACGGTGCGTAGTCTGTGCGCCATGCAGACCACCGGGAACCGAGTGACGCCTGTGGGCGTCCCTGTCCCTGGTGCAGTACGGGTGAATGCGGAAGGGACCGCATCCGTACTTCGGGGGGACCGGAAACCAGCCGCCTTTTCCAGGCGCGCAAAGGTGCGCCTGCCCGAGGAGTAGTCGTTCGATGAGCGAGCACCGTCGCAAACCGCCGCAGCCGCAGGGAGGCGGACGTGCCGCGGCCCGACGCGGCCAGTCCGGCTCGTCCTCCGGCCGCCGCGCGGCACCGCGGGGCGCCACAGGGTCTCCGTCCGGCTCGTACGGCCATGAGGACGAGGAGCGTCCGTACGGGAGCCGTGCCGAAGCCAGGCGTGCGGCACAGCGCAGCGGAGGCGGCCGCCGCAGAGCGGCCGAGCCCGGTCGCGGCGGCCGGCGGGCTGCTCCCGCCGGTCCCGGTAGGGGCCGCGGGGCGCCGCCCGGCAAGAAGCGGATGATCGACTATCCGCGCCGTGACCGGGACGGGTGGCGCCGGTGGGTGCCCTCGTGGAAGCTCGTGTCCGGCCTGTGCATCGGTTTCTTCGGCAGCCTGGTGGCCGCCGCGGGCATCGCGTACGCCATGGTGGGTGTCCCCGACGTCGCCAACATCGCGAAGGCCCAGAACAACGTCTACTACTGGGCCGACGGCACCCAGATGGTCGCGACGGGCGGTGACCGCAACCGTCAGATCGTCGATCTGTCGCGGATCCCCGAGGAGATGCGGCACGCGGTCATCGCGCAGGAGAACAAGACCTTCTACACGGACAGCGGCATCGACCCGAAGGGCATCGCCCGGGCCGTGTTCAACATGGCCACCGGCGGGGAGACGCAGGGCGGGTCGACCATCACTCAGCAGTACGTGAAGAACGCGATGCTGAACGACCAGTCCCAGACGCTTTCCCGCAAGGTCAAGGAAATCTTCGTCTCCATCAAGGTCGGCGCCGAGGAGCCGAAGGACAAGATCCTCGAGGGCTACCTGAACTCCGCCTACTACGGACGCGGCGCCTACGGCATCCAGGCCGCCGCCCGGGCGTACTTCAACAAGGACGCGGTCGACCTCAACCCGGGCGAGTGCGCGTTCCTCGCGGCCATGGTCAAGGGCGCCACGTACTACGACCCGGCGGGTGCGACCTCCATCGACCCTGGTGCCACTCCTGAGGCCAACCAGGAGCGCGCCCTCAAGCAGATGCAGGACACGCTCAACAAGATGGTCGAGTACGACTACCTGAACGCGGCGGAGCGTGCCAAGTACAAGACGCTGCCCGACTGGCAGAGCCCGCGGTCGAACGCCAAGCTGGGCGGCCAGATCGGCTACCTGGTCGATCTCGCCAAGTCGACCCTGATCAAGAACAACGTCGCCACCCGCGACCAGCTGGAGAAGGGCGGCTACTCGATCCACACGACCTTCGACAAGGAGATGGTCGAGGAGCTCGAGACCGCGGTGCAGAAGGTCTACAAGGAGAAGATCGACCCCGAGAAGCGTCCCAAGAAGGACACGCACGTGCAGTTCGGCGGGGCATCGGTGGATCCCGAGACGGGTGCCATCAAGGCCGTGTACGGCGGACAGGACGCGACCAAGCACTTCACCAACAACGCCGACGTGACCGGCGCCCAGGTCGGGTCGACGTTCAAGCCCTTCGTGCTCGCGGCGGCGATGAAGTGGGGCGTGCGCGACCCCGAGCTCGGTCCGATCCAGGCCCAGGACGAACGCACCATCGTCTCCCCGAAGAGCCTCTACAGCGGCAAGAACGACCTCAAGATCAAGAACTACGACGGGACGATCTGGAAGAACGAGGACGGCGAGCAGTGGCTGCAGGAGAACGACGGCAAGGAATCGGTCGGTGAGCCGCCGAACTACCAGATCGACCTCCGGGAGTCGATGCGGCTGTCGGTGAACTCCGCCTTCGTGCAGCTGGGCATGGACGTCGGCCTGGACAAGGTGAAGGAGGCCGCCGTCGACTCGGGTCTGCTCGAGGACAGCCTGGCGGGCGCCGGCTATCCGTCGTTCTCCATCGGTGTATCCAGCCCGAGCGCCATCCGCATGGCGGACGCGTACGCCACCTTCGCGGCCAGCGGTAAGCAGCGCGAGCCGTACTCCGTGACCAAGGTGACGCGTGAGGGTCAGACGATCTTCACGCACAAGGTCAAGACCGAGCAGGCGTTCACATCCCTGGTGGCGGACAACGTCACGGACATCCTGAAGACCGTCGTCGAGGACGGAACGGGTACCAACGCCCAGCTGTCCGGCCGTGAGGTGGCAGGGAAGACCGGTACCACGGACGGCAACAAGTCCGCCTGGTTCGTCGGGTACACGCCGCAACTGTCCACCGCGATCAGCATGTTCCGCTATCCGGACGACGAGTCCATCAAGGACCGGAAGTTCCTGGAGATGTACGGAACGGGTGGCGAGAAGAAGATCCATGGTGCGTCGTTCCCGTCCCAGATCTGGCAGGACTACATGGAAGACGCGCTGAAGGGCACCACGCCGGAGAAGTTCCCGAAGCCGGAACCCATCGGTGAGGTCGTCAACGACGCCCCGTCGCCGAGCCCGACTCCGTCGCCCTCCAAGTCGGAGAAGGAGGAGGAAGAGTCGAGTCCGTCGCCGTCCTCGTCGCCCAGCAAGAGCGAGGACACCAGCCCCTCCCCCTCGCCGGGTGACACCTGTGGCATCTGGGAGTGGAACTGCGAGGACGGGAACAACGGGGGCAACGACAGCGCCGGCAATGACTCAGGCGGCCCGGGCGGCAGCCCGTCGCCCTCGACGTCACCCAGTCCGACAGGTGAAGAGGACGACACCAGAGGCAACCAGAACGGCGGTGGCGGCCTTTTCCCAGGACCGAACGGTTAGCCGCAGAACGCACCGCATGGGTGTTTCACGTGAAACACTCGCACGTTTCACGTGAAACAGGGGCCGCCGCACCGACGAGGGTGCGGCGGCCCCGGCCCTTTCTCAGGGGCGTACGGCAGGATGTGCCCCATGCCCAGTGCAGAATCGACGCCAGCGAGCGTGCGCGAGCCGGATTCGGTGCGGCCGACCCGGGAGGACGCGGTCGCCGCGGCCGGTAGTGAGCTGATCGGCGGCCCCGTCGGGCGGCGGGCCCTCGTCGGGACGTCCTGGTGGACGCCTGTCCGGGTGATCGCTCTCGTGGCGATCGGCATGTTCGCCCTCGGCCTGGTCCAGAAGGCACCCTGCTACAACGGCGCCTGGTTCTTCGGTGCCAGTTCCCAATACACGCACGCGTGCTACTCGGACATCCCGCACCTGTACCAGGGACGCGGGTTCGTCGACGGCCTGGTGCCGTACTTCGACAAGCTCCCCGGCGACATGGAGTACCTCGAGTACCCGGTGCTGACCGGCGTGTTCATGGAGGTCGCGTCCTGGCTCACCCCCGGCAGCGGCTCCATCCAGCACCAGGAGCAGTGGTACTGGATGGTCAACGCCGGGATGCTCATGGTGTGCGCGGCCGTCATCGCCGTCTGCGTGACCCGCACCCACGCCCGGCGCCCCTGGGACGGGTTGCTGGTCGCCCTCGCGCCCGCTTTCGCCCTGACCGCCACCATCAACTGGGACCTGCTGGCGGTCGCCCTGACGTCCGCCGCCCTCCTGATGTGGTCGCAGAGGCGCCCGGTGGCCTTCGGTGTCCTGCTGGGTCTTGCCACGGCTGCCAAGCTCTACCCCTTCCTGATCCTCGGACCGCTGCTGGTTCTGTGCTGGCGCGCCGGAAGATGGCGGGAGTTCGGGAAGGCGCTGGGGGGCGCGGCGGTCGCCTGGCTGGTGGTGAACCTGCCGGTGATGCTCTTCGCCTTCGAGGGCTGGTCGAAGTTCTACACGTTCAGCCAGGAGCGGGGTGTCGACTTCGGCTCCTTCTGGCTGATCCTGGCCCACAACTCCGACAACCCGCCCAGCACCGAGACCGTCAACACCCTCGCCACGCTCCTGATGCTGCTGTGCTGCGGCGCCATCGCGGCGCTCACCCTCACGGCACCCCGGCGCCCCCGGTTCGCCCAGCTCGCCTTCCTGATCGTCGCGGCGTTCATCCTCACCAACAAGGTCTACTCACCGCAGTACGTGCTCTGGCTGGTGCCGCTGGCCGCGCTGGCCCGGCCGAAGTGGCGTGACTTCCTGATCTGGCAGGCGTGCGAGGTCGTGTACTTCCTGGGCATCTGGATGTACCTCGCCTACACGACCAGCGGCGACGCCCACAAGGGCCTTCCGACGGACGGCTATCACTGGGCCATCGGCGCGCACCTGCTGGGGACGCTGTTCCTGTGCGCGATGGTCGTGCGCGACATCCTGATGCCGGAACGGGACCCGGTCCGGCGCATGGGCGACGACGACCCCTCCGGCGGGGCGCTCGACGGCGCGCAGGACGTATTCGTCCTGGGCCCCGCGGCTCATACCGGGCAGCACGCCGCTCACTTCGAGGGGCCGCAGGTGCGGTGGGGCGTGAGTCGGCAGACGGGCGGTTCGCCCTGAGCGAACGCAGGGAAGGCCGTACACGGAGGGCCCGTGTACGGCCTTTTCGCTAGCGGTCGAGAATGCGGTCGAACTGCGTGGTGGTGTGCCGCAGATGGGCCACCAGTTCGTCGCCGACCGTGGGCTCCGGCGCGTCCGAGGGCACGAACAGGATGGAGACCTGCATGTGCGGCGGCTCCGCGAACCAGCGCTGCTTGCCGCCCCAGACGAACGGCGAGAGGTTCCGGTTGACCGTCGCGAGGCCGGCCCGGGCGACGCCCTTGGCGCGCGGCATGACGCCGTGCAGCGCCTTCGGCGCCTCCAGACCCACGCCGTGCGACGTACCGCCCGCCACGACCACCAGGAATCCGTCGGAGGCCGCCCTCTGCTGCCGGTAGCCGAAGCGCTCCCCCTTGGCGACGCGAGTGACGTCCAGGACCGCACCGCGGTACTCGGTGGCCTCGTGGTCCCCCAGCCACAGCCGGGTGCCGATCCGGGCCCGGAAGCGGGTCTGCGGGAACTGCTGCTGGAGCCGGGCCAGCTCGTCCGCCTTGAGGTGACTGACGAACATCGTGTGCAGCGGAAGGCGCGCCGCACGCAGACGGTCCATCCAGCCGATGACCTCCTCGACGGCGTCCGAGCCGTCGGTGCGGTCCAGCGGCAGGTGGATGGCGAAGCCCTCCAGCCGGACGTTCTCTATGGCGGCGTGCAGCTGCGGCAGGTCCTGCTCGCTGATGCCGTGCCGCTTCATCGAGGACATCACCTCGATGACCACACGCGCACCCACCAGGCCGTACACGCCGTCCACGGACGACACCGAGCGCACGACCCGGTCGGGCAGCGGCACCGGCTCCTCACCACGCCGGTACGGCGTCAGCACCAGCAGGTCGCCGCCGAAGAAGTCCTTGATCCGGGCGGCCTCGTACGTGGTGCCGACGGCCAGCACGTCCGAGCCGAGCCTGGTCGCCTCCTCCGCCAGCCGCTCGTGCCCGAAGCCGTAGCCATTGCCCTTGCAGACCGGGACCAGCCCGGGGAACTGCTCCTGCACGTGCTTGTGATGCGCCCGCCAGCGCGCGGTGTCGACGTAGAGGGTGAGCGCCATGGCCGGACCTGGAACCTTTCTCGTGGCTGTCAGAGGTGCGGGTGGGGATGAGAGGTGGGGTCAGCGGCGCGACATGTAGATGTCGAGCGCCTTGTGGAGCAGCTTGTTCAGCGGGAAGTCCCACTCGCCGAGGTACTCGGCCGCCTGCCCGCCCGTGCCGACCTTGAACTGGATCAGACCGAAGAGGTGGTCGCTCTCGTCCAGGGAGTCGGAGATGCCGCGCAGGTCGTAGACGGTGGCGCCCAGCGCATAGGCGTCGCGGAGCATCGCCCACTGCATGGCGTTCGAGGGCCGGACCTCGCGGCCGATGTTGTCGGAGGCGCCGTAGGAGTACCAGACGTGACCGCCCACGACCAGCATCGTCGCCGCCGACAGGTTCACCCCGTTGTGCCGGGCGAAGTACAGCCGCATGCGGTTGGGGTCCTCGTTGTTGAGGGCCGCCCACATGCGCTGGAAGTACGACAGCGGGCGCGGCCGGAAGTGGTCGCGTACGGCCGTGATCTCGTACAGGCGCTGCCACTCCTCCAGGTCGTGGTAGCCGCCCTGGACGACCTCGACGCCGGCCTTCTCGGCCTTCTTGATGTTGCGGCGCCACAGCTGGTTGAAGTTCTTGTGGACCTCTTCCAGAGAGCGGTTGGCCAGCGGCACCTGGAAGACGTAGCGGGGCTGCACGTCACCGAAGCCGGCGCCGCCGTCCTCGCCCTGCTGCCAGCCCATGCGGCGCAGCTTGTCGGCCACCTCGAAGGCGCGCGGCTCGATGTGGTCGGCCTCTATGTCGCGCAGACGCTTGACGTCGGGGTCCTGGATTCCCTTCTTGATGGAAGCGGCGTCCCAGCGCCGGATGATCACCGGCGGTCCCATCTTCACCGAGAAGGCACCCTGCTGCTTCAGGTGTGCCAGCATCGGCTCCATCCAGTCCTGGAGGTTCGGCGCGTACCAGTTGATGACCGGGCCCTCGGGGAGGTAGGCGAGGTAGCGCTTGATCTTGGGGAGCTGCCGGTAGAGGACCAGGCCCACGCCGACCAGCTGACCGGTCCGGTCGTCGAACCAGCCGAGGTTCTCGGAGCGCCACTCCGCCTTCACGTCCGCCCAGGCCGGGACCTGCATGTGACTCGCCGCCGGCAGGCTCTGGATGTAGGCCAGATGCTGCTCGCGACTGATGGTCCTCAGGGTCAGGGTCATTCGGGGCGCTCCTCGGGCTGGTGTGTCCCCATGGGTACAGGGGCTCCGGCTCTCGCGCGAAGCCTACTGCGCCCTGTGAGCGCCCCGTCCGGCGTACGGGTACAAGGGGGTCCCCGGTGGCCGGACGCGACCGGGATCAGCCGAAGAACCCACCGTGACTGATGCCGAAGAACAGACCGAGTGCGGAGCCTCCCAATGCCAGGACCAGGCCGAAGCGCTCGCGCGTCGTCACCGAGATGAGCTGGCCGTATCCGGCGGTCAGGACGCCCAGCAGACCTGCCCAGGAGGTCAGGACGTGGAGCCCGCGGAAGTACGCGGTGGCCAGGGCGAGCACGGCTAGGACGAGGCCCACGGCCAGCAAGGTGTCCTGAAGGGGGTGCGGTTTGCCGTCGGTGGCCAGCAGGCCGGTCCGGGGCTTGGCGGGTCGCATGATCTGTGCCATGGGGAACCTCCTGCCGAAGGCAGTGTGTCGTGGCCCTCACATCCGCTGAGTACCGATTGTGTCCCCTCACCGCCGGATTTCAACCGCAAGCCGGTGGGCGGGTACTCTGTACCTTCTGCACTGGTGTCTTCTGCCGTCCACGGCCGGGCGTCTCCTCGGACGAAGCCCGATTGTCAGTGGGTCCTGGTTTACTCGTTGATGCCGGTGCCAACGCATCGCAACCCTCCTGCCACGGAACGACCGTGGCCGCTGAGTCCAAAGGAGGTGGGTTCCACATGCGTCACTACGAGGTGATGGTCATCCTCGACCCCGATCTCGAGGAGCGCTCTGTCTCCCCGCTGATCGAGAACTTCCTCTCTGTCGTCCGTGACGGCGGCGGAAAGGTCGAGAAGGTCGACACCTGGGGCCGTCGTCGTCTCTCGTACGAGATCAAGAAGAAGCCCGAGGGCATCTACTCGGTCATCGACCTGCAGGCCGAGCCTGCGGTCGTCAAGGAGCTCGACCGCCAGATGAACCTGAACGAGTCGGTCCTCCGGACCAAGGTCCTCCGTCCCGAGATGCACTGAGCCTTCCGGCTCAGCTGATCCCGGGATCCGAGTAGCAGCAACCAAGCAGCCAGAGCAAACCCGCCGAGAGGTTCCCCCATGGCAGGCGAGACCGTCATCACGGTCGTCGGCAATCTTGTCGACGACCCCGAGCTGCGCTTCACCCCGTCCGGTGCGGCCGTCGCGAAGTTCCGTGTCGCGTCGACCCCCCGCACCTTCGACCGCCAGACGAACGAGTGGAAGGACGGCGAAAGCCTCTTCCTGACCTGCTCGGTCTGGCGTCAGGCGGCGGAGAACGTCGCCGAGTCGCTCCAGCGAGGCATGCGCGTCATCGTGCAGGGCCGGCTGAAGCAGCGGTCGTACGAGGACCGTGAGGGCGTCAAGCGCACGGTCTACGAGCTGGACGTCGACGAGGTCGGCGCCAGCCTGCGCAGCGCCACGGCCAAGGTCACCAAGACCTCGGGCCAGGGGCGCGGTGGCCAGGGCGGTTACGGCGGCGGTGGCGGCCAGGGTGGCGGCGGCTGGGGCGGCGGCCCCGGCGGCGGCCAGCAGGGCGGCGGCGCTCCGGCCGACGACCCCTGGGCGACCGGCGCTCCCGCCGGCGGCCAGCAGGGCGGCGGCCAGGGTGGCGGCGGCTGGGGCGGCGGCTCCGGCTCCGGCGGCGGTGGCGGCTACTCGGACGAGCCCCCCTTCTAGGCGGGCTCCACCCACACTTCTTGATCACACAGGAGAAACATCATGGCTAAGCCGCCTGTGCGCAAGCCGAAGAAGAAGGTCTGCGCGTTCTGCAAGGACAAGGTCACGTACGTGGACTACAAGGACACGAACATGCTGCGGAAGTTCATTTCCGACCGCGGCAAGATCCGTGCCCGCCGCGTGACCGGCAACTGCACCCAGCACCAGCGTGACGTCGCCACGGCCGTGAAGAACAGCCGTGAGATGGCGCTGCTGCCCTACACCTCCACCGCGCGATAAGGGAAGGGTGACCGACTCATGAAGATCATCCTCACCCACGAGGTCTCCGGCCTCGGTGCCGCGGGCGACGTCGTCGACGTCAAGGACGGTTACGCTCGCAACTACCTGATCCCGCGGAAGTTCGCGATCCGCTGGACCAAGGGTGGCGAGAAGGACGTCGAGCAGATCCGTCGTGCTCGCAAGATCCACGAGATCCAGACCATCGAGCAGGCCAACCAGGTGAAGGCCCAGCTCGAGGGCGTGAAGGTCCGTCTGGCCGTCCGCTCCGGCGACGCCGGTCGTCTCTTCGGTTCCGTCACGCCGGCCGACGTCGCTTCGGCGATCAAGGCCGCCGGCGGCCCCGAGGTCGACAAGCGCCGCATCGAGCTGGGCTCGCCGATCAAGACCCTGGGCGCTCACGAGACGTCCGTGCGTCTGCACCCCGAGGTTGACGCCAAGGTCAGCATCGAGGTCGTCGCTGCCTGAGCCTTGCTCTGGCTGAAGCGATGAGATGGGGCCGCATCTCCCGGTCGGGGGGTGCGGCCCCATCTTCCGTCGGACCTGTTTCATTCGAAGCGTCGTGTTTCACGTGAAACACGACGCTCGCGTGGAAAGCTCAGCGCGTCGCGCCCGTGACGACCCAGCGGCCCGACCGCGTACGCAGCCACAGCGTCACCAGGCGCATCGCCATCATCAGCGTCATGGCCGCCCACAGCGCGGTGAGTCCACCGCCGAACGTCGGGACCAGCAGTGCCGCCGGAGTGAAGACCGCCAAGGTGAGCAGCATGGCCCAGGCGAGGTAAGGGCCGTCTCCGGCACCCATCAGGACGCCGTCCAGGACGTAGACCACTCCACAGATCGGCTGCGACACAGCCACGATCACCAGTGCGGGCAAGGCGGCGTCCTTGACCGCGGAGTCCCCGGTGAAGAGGGGCAGGAACGCCGGGCGGGACAGCACCACGAGCAGACCCAGGACGATTCCGACCGCGACACCCCACTCCACCATCCTGCGGCAGGCATCGCGGGCACCCTGGCTGTCACCGGCTCCCAGGTAGCGCCCGATGATGGCCTGTCCCGCGATGGCGATCGCGTCGAGGGCGAAGGCGAGCAGGCTCCACAGCGACAGGATGATCTGGTGGGCCGCGATGTCGGCGTCGCCGAGGCGAGCTGCCACGGCTGTGGCGATCATGAGGATGGCCCGCAGCGAGAGGGTGCGAACGAGCAGCGGGACTCCTGCCTGGGCGGAGGCCTTGATCCCGGTGATGTCCGGACGCAGGGAGGCGCCGTGCCGGTGTGCTCCACGGATCACCACCCAGAGGTACACCGTGGCCATGCCGCACTGGGCGATGACGGTGCCCCAGGCGGAGCCGGCGATGCCGAGACCGGCGCCGTAGACGAGTACGACGTTGAGGACGGCGTTGGTGACGAAGCCGGCCACGGCCACGTAGAGCGGGGTCCGGGTGTTCTGCAGTCCTCGCAGGACACCGGTCGCGGCCAGCACGACGAGCATGGCGGGGATGCCGAGAGCGGAGATCCGCAGATATGTGACGGCGTACGGGGCGGCGGTGTCGGAGGCGCCGAAGAGTCCCACGAGGGAGGGTGCGGTCGGCAGGACGACGGCGATGACCGCGGCGCCGAGCAGGAGTGCCAGCCAGATGCCGTCCATGCCCTGGCGGATCGCGGATTGCAGATCGCCCGCGCCGACGCGGCGGGAGACTGCCGCCGTCGTGGCGTAGGCGAGGAACACGAAGACGCTGACGGCCGTCGTCAGCAGGGCGGAGGCGATGCCGAGTCCGGCGAGTTGCGCGGTGCCGAGATGGCCGACGATCGCACTGTCGGCCATGACGAAGAGGGGCTCGGCGACGAGCGCGCCGAAGGCCGGAACGGCCAGCGCGATGATCTCTCGGTCGTGCCGGCGCCGGACGGTCCGGGAGCGCTCGGAAGCCTGTGTCATGAGCACCAATCTAATCGTCCACAGGTAAGAGATGCAAAGCTTTTGTGACCCTTACCTCTCGTCTCGCGGCATGTACTTCCCGGAAGCGTTCGAAGCGATCTTGGTCTGAGTGGGAAAGTTTTTCTTCTGCACAGGGCGTGGACGGTAAAGGCGCAGATCAGCGGCGTTTCCTCAGGAGAGGCGAGGGCTTGTTCACAGGGCTGTCCACCGGCTCGTGCACAGGTTTCGGGGAGTTCTCCACAGCATCTGGCCCGTCGTCCACATGGCCTGTGGATAACCAGATTGGCTGACGCTGCCGACAGGCCTACGGTTGTCCGGCGCCTGCTCCGTCCGTCGGCTTGTGAACCCTCACAAAACCGACGCGCCAGAACCGGAGTTGGGCGTCTTATTTGTCAGTGTCGTGCCGTAGAAATGAGGGCACGGCGAGGTCCGCTCGGCGGACGGGAGGAGGTGGCTCGGTGAGCATTTCCGAGCCCTTGGACGACCCGTGGGCCGACAGCGGTCCCAGTGATCGTCTGCCCGCTTCCCGCCGCCGCAGTGACAGCGGCCGCGGACGCGACGAACAGCACGAGCGCGGTCCGGACAGCGGTGCCTGGGACGGAGGCGGGCAGTCGTTCGAGCGGGTGCCGCCGCAGGACCTGGACGCCGAGCAGTCCGTCCTGGGTGGCATGCTCCTGTCCAAGGACGCCATCGCCGACGTCGTGGAGATCCTCAAGGGCCACGACTTCTACAAGCCGGCCCACGAGACGGTCTACCAGGCCATCCTCGACGTCTATGCCAAGGGGGAGCCGGCCGACCCCATCACGATCGCGGCCGAGCTCACCAAGCGCGGTGAGATCAACAAGGTCGGCGGCGCCTCCTACCTGCACACCCTCGTCCAGACCGTGCCGACGGCCGCGAACGCCGCCTACTACGCGGAGATCGTGCACGAGCGGGCCGTGCTGCGCCGCCTGGTGGAGGCCGGTACGCGGATCACCCAGATGGGATACGCGGCCGACGACGACGTCGACGAGATCGTCAACCGCGCCCAGGCCGAGATCTACGCCGTCACCGAGCAGCGCACCAGCGAGGACTATCTGCCACTCGGCGACATCATGGAGGGCGCGCTCGACGAGATCGAGGCGATCGGCTCGCGCAGCGGCGAGATGACCGGTGTGCCGACGGGGTTCACGGACTTCGACTCCCTGACCAACGGTCTGCACCCGGGTCAGATGATCGTCATCGCCGCACGTCCCGCGATGGGCAAGTCCACACTGGCGCTGGATTTCGCGCGGGCCGCGTCGATCAATAACAACCTCCCGAGCGTCATCTTCTCGCTCGAAATGGGGCGCAACGAGATCGCGATGCGTCTGCTGTCCGCCGAGGCCCGCGTCGCGCTCCACCACATGCGCTCCGGCACCATGACGGACGACGACTGGACCCGGCTGGCCCGCCGGATGCCGGACGTCTCGGCCGCCCCGCTCTACATCGACGACTCCCCGAACCTGTCGATGATGGAGATCCGCGCCAAGTGCCGCCGGCTCAAACAGCGCAACGACCTCAAGCTGGTCGTCATCGACTACCTCCAGCTGATGCAGTCAGGCGGGTCCAAGCGGGCCGAGAGCCGTCAGCAGGAGGTCTCGGACATGTCCCGCAACCTGAAGCTCCTGGCCAAGGAGCTGGAGGTCCCAGTCATCGCGCTCTCCCAGCTGAACCGTGGACCCGAGCAGCGCACCGACAAGAAGCCGATGGTCTCCGACCTGCGTGAGTCCGGTTCCATCGAGCAGGACGCCGACATGGTCATCCTGCTGCACCGGGAGGACGCCTATGAGAAGGAGTCGCCACGCGCCGGCGAGGCCGACCTGATCGTGGCCAAGCACCGTAACGGTCCGACGGCCACGATCACCGTCGCCTTCCAGGGCCACTACTCACGCTTCGTGGACATGGCACAGACCTGACCCCCGCGGCGCGCGGAAATCGGCTCGACGTGTGCGGCCCGGGCCGGTGGACTGGGGGCATGACGACATCTCAGGAAGAGCTGCTTCCCGCAACCCGCCGGGCGCTGCTGCACCGGATCGCCGTGGCCCAGACGGAGGGGCGTGCGCCGTCGCTCGTCGCTGCGGTCGTCCGGGACGGCCGGGCCGTCTGGCACGGTGCGCGGACTTCGGTGGACGGGCATGGACCGGACGAGCACGTGCAGTACCGGATCGGCTCGATCACCAAGACGTTCACCGCTGTGCTCGTGCTTCGGCTGCGTGACGAGGGCGTGCTCGACCTCGGCGATCCGCTGGAGAAGCATCTGCCGGGTACGGGGGCGGGAGAGGCCACGATCGCCGAGTTGCTGGCCCACTCCGGCGGTCTGGCCGCCGAGTCGCCCGCGCCGTGGTGGGAGCGGACGCCGGGGTCGCTGCGGCCCGAACTCGCCGATGTGCTGGGCAAGCACCCCCTTCTCCACCCGGTGGGCCGTCGGCACCACTACTCGAACCCCGGATACACGGTGCTCGGCGCTCTGGTGGAGAAGGTGCGCGGTGCTTCGTGGGAAGAGGTGCTGCGGCAGGAGGTGCTGGAGCCGCTGGGCCTGAACCGGACGTCCGGGCATCCCCGGGCGCCGTACGCCGGCGGCTGGGCCGTGCATCCATGGGCCGACGTGATGCTGGCGGAGCCCACCGAGGATCTCGGGCGGATGGCCCCGGCCGGTCAGCTCTGGTCCACCACCGGGGACCTGGCCCGGTTCGCCGTCTTCCTGGCGAAGGGGGACGACCGGGTGCTGAGTCACGAGTCCGTGCGGGAGATGCGGGGACCGGCGGCTCCAGTGGAGGCCGCGGATGTCGCGGACGGGTCGGCGTACGGTCTGGGGCTGCAGATTCAGCACCGGGACGGACGGCTGCTCGTGGGGCACTCCGGGTCGCTCCCCGGCTTCCTGGCCAACCTCACGATCAGTGTGGAGGACGACGTGGCCGCGGTGGTGCTGGCAAACTGCACGTCCGGGCCGCTGCTGGCCGGAGTCGGCGCCGACCTCGTGCGTGTCGTCGCCGAGGCGGAGCCCAGGATTCCTGAACCGTGGCGCCCGCTTCCGGACGTCGACGCTTCCGTCCTGGAGCTGGCCGGCCAGTGGTACTGGGGCACGCATGCCTTCGCCCTGCGGCTGACGTCCGACCAAGGTGTCTCGCTGGAGCCGTTGTCGGGCACCGGCCGCCGCTCGCGCTTCCGGGCGAACGGTGACGGTACGTGGACCGGGCTGGAGGGTTACTACGCCGGGGAGTCGCTGCGAGCCGTGCGACGGCCGGACGGGACCCTGAGTCACCTGGACCTCGGGTCGTTCGTGTTCACGCGCCAGCCGTATGACGAGGGTGCGCCTGTGCCGGGAGGGGTGGACCCGGAGGGGTGGCGCGGGATCGGCTAGGCAACTCGCACGTCTCGCCGGTTGGCTTTGTTTCACGTGAAACAGAGCCAACCCGTCAGAGCTGGAGCTTGAAGCCCGTGTGCGAGGCCGAGAAACCGAGACGCTCGTAGAAGCGGTGCGCGTCGGTGCGGGTTTTGTCGGAGGTGAGCTGCACCAGTTGGCATCCCTGCCGGCGGGACTCGTCGACGGCCCACTCGATGAGCTGAGTGCCCAGGCCGCTGCCGCGCTCGTCGGCGTGGACCCGCACACCTTCGATGATCGACCGGGTGGCGCCGCGCCGGGACAGGCCGGGCACGATCGTCAGCTGCAGCGTGCCGACCACCCGGCCGTCGCGGACGGCGACGACCAGGTGCTGGTTCGGGTCGGCGCTGAGCCGTTCGAACGCGGCCAGGTACGGGCTCAGGTCGTCGGGCGACTCGCGTCGGGCGCCCAGGGGGTCGTCGGCGAGCATCGCGACGATCGCGGGGAGGTCGTCCTCGGCGGTGGGCCGTATCTCAAGACCTGCCATGGACGCACCCTACGCAGGGAAGGTCAGGCGGGCACTGGTGTTTTGAGCGTCTCGACGACGCGGACCAGCGGAGCCAGGTCGGGGTTCCCGGCGGCTTCGTCGAGAGCCTCGCGCAGGGCGGCGTCATTGGTGGGCCGTGCCTCGTCCAACAGCTTCAGGCCGGCCGCGGTGACGTTGGTGTAGATACCGCGGCGGTCGGTGGGGCACAGGTAGCGCTCGAGCAGCCCGCGGTCCTCGAGCCGGGTGACCAGGCGCGTGGTGGCGCTCTGGCTGAGGACCACGGCGTCCGCGACCTGCTTCATCTGCAGATGCCCGCCGTCGCCGTCGTGCTGCCGGCTGAGCACCTCGAGCAGGGAGTACTCACGGACACTCAGGTCGTGTCCGGCCTGCAGGGCGCGCTCGATGTGGGCCTCGATCCTCCCGTGCAGCAGGGAGAGGGCGCACCAGCCCTGGGAGAGGGCGGTGAGCGCGGGATCCGTCGCTGTCATGTGTTTCCTCCGTCCCGGAGCGGCTGAGACCAGGGTAGACCAGTAGCGCGATTGCCAGCGTTTGCAAGTAACCCGCGTCTGCAACTATTGTGGGCGCTCGTAAAGCGCTCCTGCAATCCTCTGGGAAGGTGTCCCCTCCATGCCTCTCGCGCTTCTGGCCCTCGCGATCGGGGCCTTCGGTATCGGAACCACCGAGTTCGTGATCATGGGCTTGCTGCCCGAGGTCGCGAACGACTACGGGGTCTCCATCCCCACCGCCGGCTACCTGGTGACCGGGTACGCGCTCGGCGTGATGTTCGGCGCCCCGCTGATGACCGTGCTGGGCACCAAGGTCCCGCGCAAGCGGATGCTGATGCTGCTGATGGGCCTGTTCATCGTCGGCAACCTGCTCTCCGCCCTCGCCCCCGCCTTCTCCGTCATGCTGGCCGGTCGTGTCGTCGCCTCCCTCGCCCACGGAGCCTTCTTCGGCATCGGCTCGGTCGTCGCGGCCGACCTGGTCGCTCCGCACAAGAGGGCCGGCGCGATCGCGATGATGTTCACCGGGCTGACCGTCGCCAACGTCGTCGGCGTGCCACTGGGCACGCTCATCGGACAGTCCGCCGGCTGGCGCGTCACCTTCGCGGTCGTCGCCGCTCTCGGCGTCGTCGGCCTGGCCGGTGTCGCCAAGCTGGTCCCCGACATGCCCAAGGCGGAAGGCGTGCGCCTGCGGCACGAACTGGCCGCGTTCAGGAACGTCCAGGTCCTGCTCGCGATGGCCATGACCGTGCTCGGCTTCGGGGGCGTCTTCGCGGCCATCACCTACATCGCGCCGATGATGACCCACGTCGCGGGCTTCGCCGACGGCTCGGTCACTTTGCTGCTGGTCCTCTTCGGCCTCGGCATGGTCGGAGGCAATCTCGTGGGCGGCAAGTTCGCCGACCGCGCCCTGATGCCCCTGCTGTACGTCTCCCTGGGCGCGCTGGCCGTCGTCCTCGCCCTCTTCACGCTCACCGCGCACGACAAGACCGCGTCGGCCGTGACCGTCTTCCTGATCGGAGCCCTCGGCTTCGCCACCGTCCCGCCGCTGCAGAAGCGCGTTCTGGACCATGCGCACGGCGCGCCGACGCTGGCGTCGGCGGTGAACATCGGCGCCTTCAACCTCGGCAACGCGCTCTCCGCCTGGCTCGGCGGCGTCGTCATCGCCGCCGGCTTCGGCTACACCGCCCCGAACTGGGTCGGTGCCGCGCTCGCCGCAGCCGCCCTGCTCCTCGCCCTCCTCTCGGCCGCCATCGAGCGGCGTGAGTCCGCCCCCGGCGCCGTTGTCGCGGGCTCCGTCCCCGCCGAACAGCGGACCGCCGCCGTACACCGCTGAACGATCCCGGCCGCCGGACCGCGGGGCCAGGGCCGTCCCCGCACCCGTGGCCGCCTCGCCTCGACACCACCGGGGCACGTACCACCCGGCACCACCAAGGAGAACCGCACATGACCACCACCGCTGTCGCCCCGCTGACCATCCAGGACGCCGAAGCCCTCGTCACCGCCGCCCACCGCGCCGCCGAGGAAGCGGGGGTCACCGTCAGCGTCACCGTCCTCGACGCGGGCGGCCACCTCCTGGCCTTCCGGCGCGACGACCGGGCCGTGCTGATCTCCGGGGAGACCAGCACCCGCAAGGCATACACGGCGCTCCAGCTGGACGCACCCACCGCCGATCTCGTCGACGCCGTCCAGCCCGGGGGCCTCTTCCACACGCTGCCCACCGCGCTCGACCGGCCGCTGCTGTTCATCGCGGGCGGCGTGCCCGTGCACCGCGACGGCCGGCTGATCGGCGCGCTCGGGGTCGGTGGCGGAGCGCCCGAGCAGGACCACGCCTTCGCCGCGGCCGCCGTGGCGGGACTTGCCTGACGGCAGCCGTCAGCCGCACGAGGCCGGTCCCCGGAACGTCACCGGGGACCGGCCTCGCCGTACGGAGCGGGGTCAGCCCGCCGCCACCGTCAGGGGAGCGAACCGCCGCTGCCAGTCCCCGGGCAGCTCCGTGATGCCGTACGTCATGACCGCGTTGGTGGTGAGGGAGGAGAGACCATGCTCCTTCACCCAGGCCAGCAGCTCTTCGTGCCGTACGTCGATGTCCGTGCGCAGCGGGCGGTCGGTGCGGGCGCCGAGGGAGGCCAGCAGCGCCTTGGCCGTCTCGGTGTCACGGGCGATCAGCGGGCCCACGACGTGAGTGTCCATGTTGGGCCAGGCGGCGGCGTATCCGATGAGCCGTCCGCCCTCCTCGGCGACCCGGAGCTGATCGGCGAAGGCGGGCAGCCGCGTGATGATGTGGGTGCGGTCGGCGCCGAACACCTCCTCGTCGAGCCGGAGGATCGCGGCGAGATCCTCGGCCGTGGCCGCGCGCGTGAGGACCGCGGGCTCGCTCCCGTCGGGCGCGAAATGCCCACGCACCATCTCCGCCCGGCCGGTGGTCTTGAAACCGAGTTCCTCGTAGAGGGGCCAGCCGTACGGGGTGGCGTGCAGCGTCAGTGGGGTGGTGTCCAGCGCGTTGACGACGTGGCGCATCAGCCGGCGCCCGACGCCCTGGCGGGCGTGCCGCTCCGCGACCAGCATCATGCCGATGGCGGCGAGACAGGGGCGTCCGTGCGGCCCGTACTCGGTGACGGTGCAGGCACTGACGAGGCCGCCGCCGGGATCGTCGATGCCGTACGCGTTCCCGGCTGTGAGGAGGAAGGACCACTTGTGTTCCTCACGGGGCCACCCCCGGTCCTCGGACAGGTCGGCGCAGGCGGTGAGATCGCGGAGCGTCAGACGGCGGATCGGCAGCGAGGCGAGGGAAGGTGTCGACACGCAGGTCAGGCTGTCCGACGGCAGCCGTCGGCGTCCACCACTTTCCATGGAACACGCGAGCTTTTGGCCATCCCGTACGACGGCCGGGGTCAGCCGAGGTCGGGAGCGAGCATGGCGCGCACGCCCTCGATGTTGCCGTCCAGATAGTGCCGGAGCGAGAGCGGGACGAGGTGCACGGAGGCGATCCCGACCCTGGTGAAGGGCACTCGGACGATCTCGTACTCACCGGCGGGCTCGTCGACCTCGGGACCGTGTCGCAGGGACGGGTCCATGGACCCCAGGCGGCAGACGAAGAAATGCTGCACTTTCACACCGGTCGCCCCACCGTCCTCGCCGATGTGCTCCACCGTGTCCACAAAACACGGGACCACGTCGATGATCTTGGCGCCCAGTTCCTCGTACACCTCGCGGTGCAGGGCGTCCACGACGGTGGTGTCGTCCGGCTCGACCCCGCCCCCGGGAGTGACCCAGTAGGGATCGACGCCGGGCTTGGTGCGCTTGATCAGAATCAGGGCGCCGTCGTCCAGGAGAACGGCGCGGGCGGTGCGCTTGACCACGGGTCGGACGGTCATGGGAGAAATGTGGCCCGGCTGGTTCCACGTGAAACATCGAGGGCGTGAACCGCTCCGGTCCGACGGCTCAGCTCCAGTCGGCGGCCGCGCGCAGCAGCCACTCATGGGCCCGGGCGATGTGCGGCATCGCGAGCGTGCCGGTACGCACCACCAGGAAATACGTCCGCAGAGGTGGCACCGCGGGGTCGTGCAGGGCGACTGCCTCACCGCGCTCCAGCGCTCCGGCGCACAGGTAGCGGGGCAGTACGGCGAGTCCGGCGCCGGCGACCGTACAGGCGAGCACCGCACGCAGGTCGGGAGCGACGACCGTGGCCGGGGCTGCCGGGCGGGCGTCGAAGACCGATGCCCAGTAGCGGGCGACGAAGGGCAGCGACTCGTGCACCTCGACCACGGGGATGTGTTCCAGATCGGGTGCGGCGGTGCGGCGGAGCTGCCCGGGGCCCGCCCGCTCCGTCCAGTGGGGAGCGGCGACCAGGACGTGCTCCTCGTCGCAGAGCGGAGTCGCCGTGAGCAGCGCCCCGCGCGGCCGGGCCGTACCGATGGCCAGATCGTGGTGCCCGGCGGCCAGCCCCTCCAGGGCCTCCTCGGCGTTCCCGAACGAGGCGCGCAGGGCGAAGCCCTGTCCGTCCTCGCCGGTGAGCTCCGTGAGCGCGGGCAGCGCCCGCTCGGCGGTGAACTCCGGGGGACCGGCCAGATGCAGGGTCCGCAGGGAGGAGTCGTCGTCGAGCCCGGTCTCGGCTATCTCCACCAGGGCGTCGAGGTGGGGTGCGGCCTTGTGGGCGAGTTCGTCGCCCATGGTCGTGGGAGTCACGCCGCGGGCCTGCCGCAGGAACAGAGGGCGTCCGAGCTGCCTCTCCAGCGTGCGGATCTGGGAGGTGACGGCCGGCTGAGAGAGGCCGAGCAGGGCCGCCGCGCGTGTGAAGGAACCGGCCCGGTGCACGGTCACGAACGTGCGCAGCAAGGCCAGATCCACGGAAGCCGTCCCCTCTTCTGTTCTCCACCGGCCCTCCGGCCGCGCTCAACTATAAATATGTCGATAGGTCGCTGTCGCTACTGTGATTGGACACTGACACAGAGTCAACTAGCCTGAGTCGCGCGGTTCTTCGCGCGCGAGAACCGGAGGGCGGTCCGAGCCACGAGGGGGGAGGCTCGGACCGCCCGGCGTCTTCGGCCGGCCCGGCGAGGAGCTGCGCGGTTTCGGTCAGTCCGCCGATTCCTCGAGCGCGCGCAGCAGGTCCGCCACCAGGTCCTCGGGGTCCTCGGCGCCGACCGAGAGGCGGATGAAGCCCTCCGGTACCGCGTCGCCGCCCCAGCGTCCGCGCCGCTCGGCCGTGGACCGTACCCCACCGAAGCTGGTCGCGCCTTCCACGAGCCGCAGTGCGTCGAGGAAACGATCGGCACGCGCGCGCGTGGGCAGCGTGAAGGAGACCACGCACCCGTAGCGCCGCATCTGCTGCGAGGCGATCTTGTGCGAGGGGTCGTCGGGCAGCCCCGGGTAGCGCAGGCCGGTGACCTCGGACCGCGCGCCGAGCGCCTCGGCCACCTTGAGCGCGGTGGCGTTCTGCCGGTCCACGCGCAGCTGGAGGGTGGCGATCGAGCGGTGCGCCAGCCAGGCCTCCATGGGCCCGGGGATCGCGCCGACGATCTTGCGCCAACGCCGTACGGCGGCCATCGCCTCGCGGTCGCGACCCGCCACGTAGCCCAGGAGGACGTCGCCGTGCCCGGTGAGCTGCTTGGTGCCGCTGGCCGCCGAGAAGTCGGCGCCGAGGTCCAGCGGGCGCTGGCCGAGAGGCGTGGCGAGCGTGTTGTCGACGGCGACCAGGGCGCCGCGTGCGTGGGCCGCCTCCGCGAGCCGCCGGACGTCGCAGACGTCCAGCCCCGGGTTGGAGGGCGTCTCGATCCACAGCAGCCTCGCCCCGTCCAGGACGTCCAGCTGGGCGTCCCCGCTGGTCGGCGCGGTGCGCACCTCAATGCCGTACGCCTCCAGCTGGGCGCGAACCAGCGGCAGCGCCTGGTAGCCGTCGTCGGGCAGGACGACCGCGTCCCCGGCGCGCAGCTGCGAGAAGAGCACCGAGGAGATCGCGGCCATGCCCGAGGCGAACACGAGTGTCTCGACGTCGTCCTGCCCTGGTGCCTCCAGTTCGCCGATGGCGCGCTCGAGGTGGGTCCAGGTCGGGTTCTCGTCGCGTCCGTAGGTGTACGGGCCCGTCGGCTCCCCCGGCAGGTGGAAGTGGGCGGCGAACACGGGGCCGGGCAGCGTCGGTTCGTGCTTGACGGGCTCCGGCAGCCCGGCCCGTACGGCGCGGGTGCCCTCGCCGGCGCCGGGAAGGGACCCCTCCGCTCCCGTACCGTCCCTGCCGCTGGCAACGGAATCGCTCATGCCACCCGTCCTCTCACCTGCTCGCGTACCGCGGCGAGCAGTCCGCCGCTCGCCGCCTCCACCATCTCAAGGCACTCCTGGAAGCCGCCCACGCCCCCGTAGTAGGGATCGGGTACGTCGAGGTCACCGCGGTCGGCGGCGGGGTCGTAGGAGCGCAGCAGCCGCACCTTGTCCGCGTCCTGCTCCGTGGGCGCGAGGCGGCGCAGCGCCCGCAGATGGCCGGCGTCCAGGGCGACGACGAGGTCGAGACGGGTGAACCAGGACGGCTGGAACTGCCGTGCCGTGTGGTCGAGCGTGTAGCCGTTCTCCGTGAGGACGTCCACCGTGCGGGGGTCGGCGCCCTCGCCCTCGTGCCAGCCGCCGGTGCCGGCGCTGTCGACCTCGATCAGGCCGTCCAGTCCTGCGTCCGCCACGCGCGCGTGGAAGACGGCCTCGGCCATCGGGGAGCGGCAGATGTTGCCCGTGCACACGAAGCAGACGCGGTAGGTCATGGGATCAGTCCTTGTCGGGCAGGAACGCGTTGAGGGCCCAGGAGACGACCGAGATGATCAGGCCGCCCAGGACGGCGGTCCAGAACCCGTCGACGTGGAAGCTCAGGTCGAGCTTGTCGGCCAGCCACGACGTGAGCAACAGCATCAGCGCGTTGACCACCAGCGTGAACAGGCCGAGGGTCAGGATGAACAGCGGGAAGGTCAGCACCTGCACGATCGGCTTGACCAGCATGTTGACCAAGCCGAACACCAGGGCGACGACGATCAGTGTGAGGGTCTTCTCGCCGGTGCTGCCCCCGGTCAGCGTGATCTTGTCGAGCAGCCACACGGCGACCGCGAGGGCGGCCGCGTTGGCGATCGTCTTGACTAGGAAATTCTTCATGTGTCTGATCGTGGCAGACGCGATCGGAAACGAACGGTGAGGCAGGGGCGGACGAAGCGATGAAGGCATTCCGGCTGGACGAACTGGAGGCGGAGCGCGCCGCCAACGACGGTGCCTACCTGCAGTTCCTGCGCGAGCGGAACATGTCGGTCGGTCTGTACGCGCTCGACGCGGGAACGTCCGACCCGCAGCAGCCGCACGCGCAGGACGAGGTGTACTTCGTGGTGAGCGGCCGGGCCGCGATCACCGTGGGCATGGAGACCACCCAGGTCGCGCGCGGCAGCGTGGTCTATGTGCCGGCCGGGGTCGCCCACAAGTTCCACCACATCAGCGAGGACCTGCGGGTTCTGGTGGTCTTCTCTCCGCCCGAGAGCTGAGCCGCGCCTCGGGGTTCCCTAGGGGATCGGTCAGGGGGAGACAAGGGATGCGGGGCCCCTGCCGGGGCCCGCGCGGCCCTAGCATCGAGTGCAGGACATTCAGAACTCCCAGCGGGCTTCCGGGCCGCCGAAGGACCCGGCACTCGAACGGGCGGAGAGGTAAGGACGAGGGCGATGCGAGAGATCTTCACGGGGCTGCCGTGGTGGGTGAAGTGGATCGCGGTGCCGGTCATCGCCCTGGTCGTGTTCGGCGGGCTGATCGCGAGCGTGGTCGGCTTCGTGATCGGACTGCTGTTCAAGCTGCTGGTCTTCGTCGCGCTCGTCGGCGGACTGATCTACGTGGTGCGCAAGTTCATGTCGAGTTCATCGTCACGCAGCGACTGGTGAGGACTGTGGGACACCGGAGGCGGTAACAGGAATCACCGGTTCCCTCGCGCGAGGGAAGTTTCCCGGACGGATCGTCGGTGAGCGGTGACCGGCGATTAGAGTCCGGAACTCGACGCGGGGGTGACCCCGCGAGCGGCGTACACCCCACCCGTGTTCCCCGCACGGGGCTGCCCCCTCGCGTTCCGGGAGTGACCCTTGGCCACGGCCGACACCGTATTGGTTCCGCTGCACGCATTGCCCGTGCAACCACACTCGACGCCCCGAACGCCCCCCACGTCCTCCACGGACCCGCCCTCCGCGACGCTCATCGGATCCGTTCAGCGGGCGATGCGCCTTCTGGAGTGCGTCGCCGGGCACACGTACGGAGCCCCCGCCAAGCAACTGGCCCGGGAGACCGGACTGGCGCTGCCCACGGCGTACCACCTGCTGCGCACCCTGGTGCACGAGGGCTATCTGCGCCGTGAGAAGGGACTGTTCTTCCTCGGCGAGGCCGCCGAGCGGCTGAGCGGCAGAGGCGCCCAGCAGAAACGTCGCAGCACGGTGATCGACGCATTGGCGCGCTGGCGCGACGCGATCGGCGTCCCCGTGTACTACGCCATGTACCGCGACGGCGAGATCGAAGTCATGTGCGTCTCCGACACCCCGGGGAATCCGGCCGTGGAGGAATGGGCGGACTTCCGCGAGACCGGGCACGCGCACGCCATCGGGCAGTGCCTGCTCTCGCAGCTGGACGACGATGCCCGCCGCGACCATCTGGACCGCTACCCCGTGCGGCCCGTCACGCCGTACACGGTGCGTGATGGCAATGCCCTGCTGAAGCGGCTGGAACGCATGCGGCGGATGGCCCCAGTGGTCGAACGCCAGGAGTACGCCCTGGGGACGGTGTGCGCGGCGATCCCGATCACCGTCGGCACCACGGCCGCCACCATGGCCATTTCCCTGCCCCTCCAGCAGGCCGACCGGCTGCTGCCCGCGGCCCAGCGTTTGCAGGACGAGGTGGGGCGGCTTCTGGGGTCACTGGCGATCTCTATCAGTATCTGAAAACTCACTCCTTGTGATCTGGTGTGTACGTTGAGCAAGATGCCACCAGTGTTAGAGGTTTGATTCCCGGACAGTCGACGGCGAATGACGGGTGTGCGATGGGCGAGTCCGTACAGGCAGAGGTCATGATGAGCTTTCTCGTGTCCGAGGAGCTCTCGTTCCGCATCCCGGTGGAGCTGCGCTACGAGACCTGTGATCCCTATGCCGTGCGACTGACCTTCCATCTGCCCGGGGACGCGCCGGTGACCTGGGCCTTCGGCCGAGAGTTGCTGCTGGACGGGGTGGGCCGGCCGTGCGGTGACGGCGATGTGCGCATCGCCCCCGTCGACCCGGAGCCGCTGGCCGAGGTGCTGATCCGCCTTCAGGTCGGAAACGACCAGGCGCTCTTCCGTTCGTCGGCGGCGCCTCTGGTGGCGTTCCTGGACCGGACCGACAAACTGGTGCCGCTGGGCCAGGAGGGCGCGCTCGCCGACTTCGACGCCCACCTCGACGAGGCCCTGGACCGCATCCTGGCGGAGGAACAGAGCGCGGGCTGAACCGTTACGGCAGGAATCCCTCCACGTGCCGTAACGCTTCACCTGGGCGCTCCCGTCGGTGGCTCAGCGCTTACGACGCCGGCCCCGCCCGCCACGTACGGGCGCCGGGCCCGAACCCGGTGCCGCTCCGGCGGTCCGGGCCGCGGGGTGGTCGGCGGGCCGGTCGGCCGACACGACGAGGGCAGCGAGGGCCGTGGTGACCGGAACGGACGCCACCAGGCCGATCGAGCCGACCAGGGTGCGCACGATCTCCTCCGCGACCAACTCGCTGTTGGCGACCGTCCCCACCCCGCTCTGCGCGATGGAGAACAGCAGCAGCAGCGGAAGGGCGGCGCCCGCGTAGGCGAGGACCAGGGTGTTGACGACCGAAGCGATGTGGTCGCGACCGATACGGATTCCGGCGCGGTACAGCCCGCGCCGGCCCAGCGTCGGATTGGCCTCGTGCAGTTCCCAGACCGCCGACGTCTGGGTGACCGTCACGTCGTCGAGGACACCGAGCGAACCGATGATGACTCCGGCGAGCAGCAGGCCGCTCATGTCGATCGTCGGATACAGGCCGTGGATGAGGCCCGTGTTGTCGTCCGTATTGCCGGTGAGCGCGGCCCAGCCGATGAACAGCGACCCGAGCACGCCGATCAGCACCAGGGAGATGAGCGTGCCCAGTACCGCCACGGACGTGCGGGCCGACAGACCGTGGCACAGGTACAGCGCGATCAGCATGATGGCGCTGGATCCGATCACCGCCACGAGCAGCGGGTTCGATCCCTGCAGGATCGCGGGCAGCATGAAGAAGTTGAGCAGCAGGAAGCTGACGGCCAGCGAGACCAGGGCCATGAGACCCCGTAGACGGCCGACGACCACGACCGCGAGGGCGAAGATGCCGGCGAGCAGCGCCATCGGGACACGGCGGTTGATGTCGGTCACCGAATACTGCAGGTCCTCGGGCGCGGAGGGCTCGTAGGCGACCACGACCTTCTGGCCCTCGTGCAACTGCCGTGACTGGTCCGGCTGCACGATCTCGGTGAAGGTGCGGCCCTTGTCGCTGCCGCTGTCTACGCGGATCGTGGCCCGCTTGCAGTCGCCGTTCGCCCGCTGCACCGCGGAGGAACCCTCGGCGGTGGACGTGTCGCCGGTCGGGGGAACGCCCGAGGCGTTCACGGACTGACAGCTCAGCTCGACCACCTTGGTGACCGTGGCCTGCTGCGTCTGCCGGTCGAAACCGACCCCGGTGCGTTCGTGCGGCGGGGCTCCGCCCGGCCACAGCACCGCGAGGCCGATCAGCACGGCCGCGGCGAACGGGATGAGGACCGCGGCGATGACCTTCCGCAGATGCCGCGAGACGGGCGCCGCCGGACCATGACTGTGCGCGTGCGAGTGGCTGTGTCCACCGCCCCCGTCTCCGCCGCCCGAGCCATGGCCCCCGCCGGCACCGTGCCCGCCGCCAGGGCCTTGCCCACCGCCCGAGCCGTGCCCGCCCCCCGCGTCATGTCGGTCTCCGCCCGCGCCGTGAGGACCGGGTGAGGCCGGACCGGCTCCGCGGTTGTCGCCGTGCTCGGTGCCCGGTCCGCGGCGGGGTTCGTGCGGTGGGAAGGGGGGATGCTGCGGTGTGGTCACCGACCGATCATCGCAAGAACGAGGGGGGCCCTCTGTTCACCGCGCCCGAATTGACGCTAGCGTGGAGGCACCTTTGTACACGCGGGAGCTCGGAGCACCGGGCTGAGAGGGCGCTGACCTCCGTCCCAGCGATGTTTCACGGGAAACGTCACCGAACCCGAGTGATGTATCCCACGAAGCGTCGTCAGACGGAAGCCGCTGCGTCGACCGCCGAACCTGTTACCGGGTAATGCCGGCGTAGGGAGTAGGTCTCATGACCATCAAGGACGCACGCACGCCTGCCTCCGCTCAGAACTCCGCCCAGGAGGAGACCGTGGAGGCCGGGAAGTCCATCGGCTGGCACAAGGCGTACGTCGAGGGCTCGCGCCCCGACCTGCGGGTGCCGGTCCGTCAGGTGCACCTCACCAACGGGAAGTCGGTCACGCTCTACGACACCTCGGGCCCGTACACCGATCCGCTCGTCGACACCGATGTCCGCCGGGGGCTGCCGCCGCTGCGGGAGAACTGGATCATCGCCCGCGGTGACACCGAGGAGTACGCGGGCCGTCCCGTTCGCCCCGAGGACGACGGAATCAAGCACACCTCGCCGCGTGGCGGCCTGCGCAACCTCGACGCCGTCTTCCCCGGCCGCCCGCGCCAGCCGCGCCGCGGCCGGGACGGCAGCGCGGTCACGCAACTCGCGTACGCACGCCGGGGAGAGATCACGCCGGAGATGGAGTACGTGGCCATCCGGGAGAACGTGGCGCCGGAGGTGGTCCGCGAGGAGATCGCGGCGGGCCGAGCCGTGCTGCCCGCCAACGTCAACCACCCGGAGATCGAGCCGATGATCATCGGCAAGCGGTTCCTGGTGAAGGTCAACGCCAACATCGGCAACTCGGCGGTGACGTCCTCCATCGAGGAGGAGGTCGAGAAGATGACCTGGGCGAGCCGGTGGGGCGCCGACACGGTCATGGACCTGTCCACCGGCCGCAACATCCACACCACGCGCGAATGGGTGCTGCGCAACTCCCCCGTCCCCATCGGGACCGTGCCGCTCTACCAGGCCCTGGAGAAGGTCGACGGCCGGGCCGAGGAGCTGACCTGGGAGATCTACAAGGACACGGTCATCGAACAGGCCGAGCAGGGCGTGGACTACATGACGGTCCACGCCGGTGTGCGCCTGGCGTACGTACCGCTGACCGCGAATCGCAAGACCGGCATCGTCTCGCGCGGCGGGTCGATCATGGCGGCGTGGTGCCTGGCGCACCACAAGGAGTCCTTCCTGTACGAGAACTTCGAGGAGCTCTGCGAGATCCTCGCCGCCTATGACGTCACCTACTCGCTCGGTGACGGCCTGCGGCCGGGCTCCATCGCGGACGCCAACGACCAGGCGCAGTTCGCGGAGTTGCGCACGCTCGGGGAACTCAACACGATCGCCAAGCGTTACAACGTACAGACCATGATCGAGGGCCCGGGCCACGTCCCGATGCACAAGATCAAGGAGAACATCGACCTTCAGCAGGAGATCTGCGATGAAGCTCCGTTCTATACGCTCGGCCCGCTGACGACCGACGTCGCGCCCGCCTACGACCACATCACCTCCGGCATCGGTGCCGCGATGATCGCCTGGTGGGGTACGGCCATGCTCTGCTACGTCACGCCCAAGGAGCACCTGGGCCTGCCCAACCGTGACGACGTCAAGACCGGCGTCATCACCTACAAGATCGCCGCCCACGCCGCCGACCTCGCCAAGGGTCACCCGGGTGCCCAGGAGTGGGACGACGCGCTGTCGGACGCCCGTTTCGAGTTCCGGTGGGAGGACCAGTTCAACCTGGCCCTCGACCCGGACACGGCGCGGGAGTTCCACGACGAGACACTGCCCGCCGAACCTGCCAAGACGGCTCACTTCTGCTCGATGTGCGGGCCGAAGTTCTGCTCCATGAAGATCAGCCAGAGCATCACGGAGCGGTTCGGTGGTGCGGCCGCCGAGGGCGCGTCTCCCGAGGAGGTCGCCGAGGGGATGCTCCAGAAGTCGAAGGAGTTCGCGGCGAGCGGGAACCGGGTGTACCTGCCGATCGCCGACTGACGTCACCCGGCCCGGTGCCCCGTACCCCCGAAGGCAAGGGGGGTACGGCGCCCGGGAGGTGACTAATCGGGCCGGTGTTCCGGGCCGCCGAAGTCCGGGCTGCTGTAGTCCGGGCTCGAGTAGCTCGGGCCCGGGCCGGTGGCGGTGCCCTCACCGGGGCTCGTGAAGCCCGGACGGCCGTAGCCGAGGTGCGGCATGCGGCTCGTCGGCGCCGCCGGTCCCGTGCGCAGGGCCGCGGCGCCCGGATCGGCGAGTGCCTCCCGCAGGAACGGCAGGATGCCCCGCTCCAGCAGGGCTTCGTGCCAGGCGTCCCTGGCCCGGACCACTTCCTCGTCGAGTTCGCCGTAGAAGCCGGGCTCGGCGAAGGGGCGGTTGCGCAGTGCGGTGAGCAGCAGACCCACCGCGGCGACGAGGATCGCGACCGCGGTCACGGCGCCGAACACCCACCCGGTGGTGAGCATGGTCTGCGCGAAGGTCTGCCCCGGGTCGAGCACCTTCAGGAGGTAACCGACGAGCAGGAAGATCGCTGCGGCGGTGCCGGCCAGGACGGGCGCCAGGACGGCGACGACGGCCACGGCCCCCGCACCGGTCGCCTCGGCGACCTCGCCCATGGTGGCGGCGAGTCCTGCCGCGCCCGGACCCTGCTCCTCGGAGCCGGATCCGCGCGTGGCCGGGTCCTTGGCGGACGGCGCCGGGTGGCGCAGTTCCTCACGGACCTTGACGTAGTGCTGGTACTCGGTGGTGGCCGCCGCGGTGATGAGGGCGGTGGCGCTGAGTGCCATGGTGCGCAGTTGTTCGGAGTTGAGCCGCTGTCCGACAGCGGCCAGCTCCGGGCGGCGTGGTGCGGAGCGCAGCGCCTCGTCGAGGATCCGCTCGTACTCCTGGCGGTCCTCGTTCGGCAGGTGCTGCGGAACGCTGTTCATGTGCATCCCCCGATGCTCCGTAGGGCTTGGGGCTCGCATGCCAACGAGCCGTCGGGCAGAAACGGAGGGGAGCCTGCTACGGATAAGCCGATGGTAGAGCGGTGACGGTGGAGGGTGACAGGGGGTTTCCAGAAATTGGGTGCCGACCTGTGAGGAGGCCGCCGCCGAAATGCCCGTTCGGCGAACGGTCAGGATTCGAGCGGCAGTTGCTGGACCAGCAGCTTTCCGGCCATGGTCACGCCGCCGTCCATCGCGATGGCCAGCCCGTCCGCGTAGACGTGAGGTCCTTCGACCGCGGTACGGGTGTCGTCCTCGCCGTCCTCGGAGCCGACCTCGCCCAACAGATAGGGGATGGGGCTGTGGCCGTGAACGATCCGGGTGCCGCCGTACGTATCCAGCAGGGAGCGCACGGCGTCGGCGCCGCCCTCGTCGCGGAAGGAGAAGCGCTTGGTGAACTTGCGGAACAGGTCCCACACCTCTTCCGCGTCGTTGCGCGTGAGCGCCTCGCGGACGGTGTCGTTGACCTCCTCGATGGAACGGCCGTAGTCGAGGTAGGTGGTGGCGTCCGAGTGGACCAGGAGATGGCCGTCGACCTCTTCCATGGCGTCGAGTCGGGCCATCCACTGCAGGTGGTGATCCTGCAGGCGGTCCATGTCGGTCTTCTGGCCGCCGTTCAGCAGCCAGGCCGCCTGGAAGGTGGCGGTGCCCGCGCCGGAGTTGACGGGCGTGTCGCCGAACCGCTTGGCGCCCAGCAGCAGCAGCTCGTGGTTACCCATCAGCGCCTTGCAGTAGCCACCGGCCGCGGCGGCCTCGGCGGACAGCCGCATCACGAGGTCGATGACGCCGATGCCGTCGGGGCCGCGGTCCGTGAAGTCGCCGAGGAACCACAGCCGCGTGGTGCCGGCGCACCACTGGCCGCCCGCGTCGATGAGGCCCTTCTCCCGCAGGGCGGCCACCAGCTCGTCGAGGTAGCCGTGCACGTCGCCGACCACGAACAGCGGGCCCTGTCCCGTGGCGGACTGTGTCACCTGGACCGGCTCCGGGTCGACGGTCACCTGGACCGTGTCACCCCGACGGATGACGGGCAGATCTCGCTGGGTGGGCGTGTACCCGTCCGGAAGAGCCTCCTCGTGCCCCTCCTCGGACGGCGGGGCGGCCTCGCTCGCCTGCGGTCCAGGGGCGGCGTACGGAGCGGCCTCGTGGACGTACGCGGGCACCCGGAAGTCGCGCACCGTCGCCGTCCGCTGCACCTCGGGTCCCTGACCGGCCCCCTGAGTCATCGACCCCTCCACCATCGCGCCGCATCTGCACCGCTTCGGACTGCCTGGTCGCAGCGGCCCGCGGTGTGTGGGCCCATCATAGGAATGCGGATCGCGCTGTGTGATGACCCAGGGGTGGTGAATCAGAACAGGACTCCGGTTCACCGCGGCTTTCGCCCCGATTGGGCCCGGCTTCGCCCGTCCGCGACGGTGGCACGACCGTGCTCCGGGCGCGCCGGGCGGCGGTCCTACTCGCGCTCGGGCGACCGCGGCGGGCTGACCGTCGTCCGGGGCGGGCGGCGCTGCGAAGACGTCCGGACGATCAACTCGGTCGGTATCACCTGTTCGACCGGCTGGTCCTGGGCGAGCCCTTCGATGGCGTCGATCAGGACCTGGATCACCGCCGTACCGATACGGCGGGGCTTCAGGGACAACGTCGTGATGGGCGGCTCGGTACTGGCGTACACGGTGGACTCGCTGCAGCAGACCAGCAGCAGGTCCTCCGGGACGCGCAGTCCGTAGCGGCGGGCGGCGGCGAGCAGGTCGGTGCCGTTCGGGTCGAACAGTCCGTAGACGGCGTCGGGCCGGTCGGGGCGGGCCAGCAGCCGGTCGGCGGCGACGGCCCCGGCGCA
Organism: Streptomyces sp. AC602_WCS936; assembly: GCF_019049125.1. Lineage (NCBI taxonomy): Bacteria > Bacillati > Actinomycetota > Actinomycetes > Kitasatosporales > Streptomycetaceae > Streptomyces > Streptomyces sp. AC602_WCS936. The sequence continues at coordinate 53,796 of NZ_JAGMUF010000026.1, forward strand.
CGGATCGTGTGCCGGGTAGGACTCGTAGACGGGGTCCTGGCCGACGCGCTCGCACCAGCGCAGGTAGGCGGTGGTCGACAGATGCGTGTACGTGTCGGTCGTGGTGCCGGTGAGCAGGCCGATCCGGCGGGCGCCGGCGTCGGCGAGGTGGTCGAGGATGCCGAGTACGGCTGCCTCGTGGTCGTTGTCGACCCAGGCGGTGACAGGGAGCGTGCCGGCCGGGCGGCCGTCGGAGACGACCGGTAAACCCTGGCGTACGAGTTCGCTGACGACCGGGTCGTGGTCGGAGGGGTCGATGACGACCGTGCCGTCGAGCGCGACGTTGGACCACACGTCGTGACGGGAGGTCGCCGGGAGGATGACGAGCGCGTAGCCCCGGGCGAGCGCGGCGGACGTGGCGGCGCGCGCCATCTCGGCGAAGTACGCGAACTCGGTGAAGGTGAAAGGTTCATCCCCGTACGTCGTCACGGTCAGGCCGATGAGTCCGGACTTGCCGGTGCGGAGCGTGCGGGCGGCGGCCGAGGGCCGGTAGCCCAGTCGGTCCGCGACCTCGCGCACATGGCGCCGGGTGGCATCCGGGAGTCGGCCCTTGCCGTTGAGGGCGTCGGAGACGGTTGTGATGGACACTCCGGCGGCGGCGGCCACGTCCCTGATGCCCGCCCGGCCCGGCCGGCTGCCTCGGCGTGAGGTTTCCGCGCGGCTCACCTGGTGCTTCCCTGCTGCTGTCATGGCGAGCCGATAGTAGGGCTCATGGGGTGGGGTAGGGCGGACGCATATGCAGGCGTTGACAGTCACGTTTCTGCAAGATCGTTAGGGATCAACTGCCGTGGAAACCAAGCCAGATGGGGCCATCTACCCCAGTACCTGACGTGCCGACGACTGAGGGCCTGCCGCGTGTCCGATGTTGCGAAGAGGTCTCAACTCACCTGCACGAGGGATGCGCGCCACGGCGCGAGCCACCGGCGCGTAGATATATGTGCGGCGCGCCCCCTGAATCGTGCGCCTTCGTGTCCTGATGCCCCTGATGCCGGTGTGACGGACGAGGTCTGGCCTCACCTATACGCAGCGGCGCCGAATCCTCTTAAGGTGAGAAGTATTCGATGCCGGTGGTGGTCATGAGGAGGACTGTGGTGAGCGAGACGAGCCCCAAGCTGCGCGCCGAGCTGGAGGGTATTCCCACCTACAAGCCGGGCAAGCCCGCCGCTGCCGACGGCCCGGTGGCTTACAAGCTGTCCTCCAACGAGAACCCGTACCCGCCCCTGCCGGGCGTGATGGAGACGGTGACGGCCGCGGCCTCGTCGTTCAACCGGTACCCGGACATGGCCTGTACGTCGCTGATGAGCGAACTCTCCGACCGGTTCGGCGTCCCCCTCTCCCACCTGGCCACCGGCACCGGTTCGGTCGGTGTGGCGCAGCAGCTGATCCAGGCGACCTCTGGCCCGGGCGACGAGGTGATCTACGCCTGGCGCTCGTTCGAGGCGTACCCGATCATCACGCAGATCAGCGGCGCGACGTCGGTCAAGGTGCCGCTCACCCCGGGCGACGTGCACGACCTGGACGCGATGGCGGCCGCGATCACCGACCGGACCCGGCTGATCTTCGTCTGCAACCCCAACAACCCGACCGGCACGGTGGTGCGACGGGCCGAGCTGGAGCGTTTCCTGGACCGGGTGCCCAGCGATGTGCTGGTGGTCCTCGACGAGGCGTACCGCGAGTTCATCCGCGACCCCGAGGTGCCGGACGGCTGCGAGCTGTACCGAGAGCGGCCCAACGTCTGCGTGCTGCGGACCTTCTCCAAGGCGTACGGTCTCGCCGGCCTGCGGGTCGGGTTCGCGATCGCCCACGAGCCGGTGGCGGCCGCACTGCGGAAGACGGCGGTGCCTTTCGGAGTGAGTCACATCGCCCAGGAGGCGGCGATCGCGTCGCTGCGGGCCGAGGACGAGCTGATCGGACGGGTCGGCTCGCTCGTGTGCGAGCGCACGCGCGTGGTCGACGCGCTGCGCTCGCAGGGCTGGACGGTGCCGGACACCCAGGCGAACTTCGTGTGGCTGCGGCTGGGGGAGCGCACGGTCGCCTTCGCGGACGCGTGCGAGCAGGCCGGCGTGGTCATCCGACCGTTCCCGGGCGAGGGTGTGCGGGTGACGGTCGGTGAGAGCGAGGCGAACGACATCTTCCTGAAGGTGGCGCAGGAGTTCCGCAAGGAGCTGTAGGGCGGCTGTGGCGCGCCCACGGGCGGGGTCGTCGTAGCGCGGCGTCCTCAGTTGCTAGGCGTCGATGCGTTCGACGCGCACCGGGTCACCGTTCCGCACCGTCGCCAGCAGGCGCGGGTCGCCGTCGAGGCGGCCGAGGATGTTACAGGGACTCGCGAGGCGGCACTCGTCGCCTCGCGAGATCGGCGTGGGCCCGTACGGCAGCGCCAGGGCGTCGCCGTCGGTCCAGAAGGCGACCGTGCCAGGCTCGACGACCTGCCGGGCGTCCGTTTCACGTGAAACCGACACACCTGTGTCGAAGTACACCTCCTCGCCCCAGGTGTGGGCGGAGGCGGTGAGCGGCAGGGCCTTGAGGAGCGCCTGCGTGCTCAGGGTGTCGGTGAGGGTCGCGGTGAGGTGACCCGCGGGCCATGAGATCCGTATCTTCATGCGGCGAATTCAACAAGATGTTGAAGTTCTCGCCAAGGGGTTGACGTCACAAGGGACCCCCCTTCCGGTGTCGAAAAGCTGTACGTCATAATTGCTTGTGAATGTGAACGCGTTCACAAGCGTGTCTCGGTTGCGCCCGAGTTGGGTGTGACATACACGCACAAACTGCCGCCGACCACGGCGAGTGGCGATGCAAGGAGAGTGACGACGTGGACATGGCTCTGGCGCCGGAGACGCTGGCGCGCTGGCAGTTCGGCATCACGACCGTCTACCACTTCCTGTTCGTCCCCCTGACGATCTCGCTGGCCGCACTCACGGCCGGTCTGCAGACCGCCTGGGTCCGTACCGAGAAGGAGAAGTACCTCAGAGCGACCAAGTTCTGGGGCAAGCTCTTCCTGATCAACATCGCCATGGGTGTCGTCACCGGCATCGTGCAGGAGTTCCAGTTCGGCATGAACTGGTCGGACTACTCCCGCTTCGTCGGCGATGTCTTCGGCGCCCCGCTCGCCTTCGAGGCGCTGATCGCCTTCTTCTTCGAGTCGACCTTCATCGGTCTGTGGATCTTCGGCTGGGACAAGCTGCCCAAGAAGATCCACCTGGCCTGCATCTGGATGGTCTCGATCGGCACCCTGCTGTCGGCGTACTTCATCCTGGCGGCCAACTCCTGGATGCAGCACCCGGTCGGCTACCGGATCAACGAGGAGAAGGGCCGGGCCGAACTCACCGACTTCTGGGCCGTCCTGACCCAGAACACCACTCTCAACCAGGTCTTCCACAGCTTCTCGGCGGCCTTCCTGACGGGCGGCGCCTTCATGGTGGGCATCGCCGCCTTCCACCTGATGCGCAAGAAGTACATCCCGGTGATGCGGACCTCGCTCCGGCTTGGCCTCGTCACCCTGGCGGTCGGCGGCATCCTCACCGCGGTCAGCGGCGACACCCTCGGCAAGGTCATGTACGAGCAGCAGCCGATGAAGATGGCCGCCGCCGAGGCGCTGTGGGACGGCGAGGAACCGGCTCCCTTCTCCGTCTTCGCCTACGGCGACGTCGACGAGGGGCACAACAAGGTCGCCCTGGAGATCCCCGGGCTGCTGTCCTTCCTCGCCCACAGCGACTTCGACTCGTACGTGCCCGGCATCAACGACACCAACGAGGCCCTCCAGGAGAAGTTCGGCCCCGGCGACTACAAGCCCATCGTCCCCGTCGCCTACTGGGGCTTCCGCTGGATGATCGGCTTCGGAATGGCCTCCTTCTCCCTCGGCCTGCTGGGCCTGTGGCTGACGCGGAAGAAGTTCCTGCTGCCGCCCGCCCTGCGGACCGGGGAGGACGAGGTGCCGCACCTGGTCCTGCTGCGCAAGCCGCTCGGCACGAGGCTCACCCGTCTGTACTGGCTCCTGGCGCTCTGGACGATGGCGTTCCCGCTGATCGCCAACTCCTGGGGCTGGATCTTCACCGAGATGGGCCGTCAGCCCTGGGTCGTCTACGGCGTGATGCAGACCCGCGACGCGGTCTCCCCCGGTGTCTCCACGGCCGAAGTCATCATCTCGATGTCCGTCTTCACCCTGCTGTACGCCGTCCTCGCCGTCATCGAGGTCAAGCTGCTCGCCAAGTACGTCAAGGCCGGCCCGCCCGAGCTCACCGAGGCCGACCTCAACCCGCCCACGAAGATCGGCGGCGACCTCCGTGACGCCGACAAGCCGATGGCCTTCTCGTACTAGGCCGAGGGAGCTGCACAGTCATGGAACTGCACGACGTCTGGTTCGTTCTGATCGCGGTCCTGTGGACCGGCTACTTCTTCCTCGAGGGGTTCGACTTCGGGGTCGGCGTGCTCACCAAGCTGCTCGCCCGTGACCGGGCCGAGAAGCGGGTGCTGATCAACACCATCGGCCCCGTCTGGGACGGCAACGAGGTGTGGCTGCTCACGGCCGGCGGCGCCACCTTCGCCGCCTTCCCGGAGTGGTACGCCACGCTGTTCTCCGGCTTCTACCTCCCGCTGCTGGTCATCCTGGTCTGCCTGATCGTCCGCGGTGTCGCCTTCGAGTACCGCGTGAAGCGGCCCGAGGAGCGCTGGCAGCGCAACTGGGAGACCGCGATCTTCTGGACCTCGCTGCTCCCGGCGTTCCTGTGGGGCGTCGCCTTCGGCAACATCGTCCGCGGCGTGAAGATCGACCGGGACATGGAGTACGTCGGCTCCGTCTGGGAGCTGCTCAACCCGTACGCCCTCCTGGGCGGCCTGGTGACGCTGACGCTGTTCACCTTCCACGGAACGGTGTTCACGGCGCTCAAGACCGTCGGTGACATCCGCGAGCGGGCCCGTACCCTGGCCCTGCGCGTCGGCCTCGTCACGGCGGTGCTCGCCCTCGCCTTCCTGCTCTGGACGCAGGCCGCCAGCGGCGACGGCAAGAGCCTGGCGGCGCTCGTGGTGGCCGTGGCCGGTCTGGTCGTCGCGCTGGTGGCGAACCAGGCCGGGCGTGAGGGATGGGCGTTCGCCCTGTCCGGCGTCACCATCGTGGCCGCCGTGGCGATGCTCTTCCTGACGCTGTTCCCGAACGTCATGCCGTCCACGCTCGACGCGGACTGGAGCCTCACCGTCACCAACGCATCGTCCAGCCCCTACACCCTGAAGATCATGACCTGGCTGGCCGCGGTCGCCACACCTGTCGTCCTGCTCTACCAGGGCTGGACGTACTGGGTGTTCCGCAAGCGGATCGGTACCCAGCACATCGCCGAACCCGCGCACTGAGTCCCATGGGGTGTTTCACGTGAAACCCATCGACCCACGTCTTCTGCGGTACGCCCGCGCCACTCGACTCTTCCTGATGGCGGTCGTCGCTCTCGGCGCCGTCGGAGCGGGCCTGCTCGTCGCCCAGGCGATGCTCATCGCCGAGGTGGTGGTGGGCGCCTTCCAGCAGGACATGACGGCAGCCGAACTCCGCACTCCCCTGCTGCTCCTGGTGGGCGTCGCATGCGGTCGCGCGCTGGTCGGCTGGCTCACCGAACTGGCCGCGCACCGGGCGAGCGCGGCGGTCAAGTCGGAGCTGCGCGGCCGACTGCTGGAGCGGGCCACGGCGCTCGGCCCCGGGTGGCTGGGCGGACAGCGGACCGGGTCGCTGGTCGCCCTGGCCACGCGGGGCGTCGACGCTCTCGACGACTACTTCTCGCGCTACCTGCCCCAGCTGGGGCTCGCGGTGGTCGTCCCCGTCGCGGTGCTGGCCCGCATCGTCACCGAGGACTGGGTCTCGGCGGCCATCATCGTCGGCACCCTGCCGCTCATTCCGATCTTCATGGTGCTGATCGGCTGGGCGACGCAGTCCAGGATGGACCGTCAATGGCGGCTGCTGTCCCGGCTGTCCGGGCACTTCCTGGACGTGGTCGCCGGACTGCCGACGCTGAAGGTCTTCGGGCGGGCCAAGGCGCAGGCCGAGTCGATCAAGCGCATCACCGGCGAGTACCGGCAGGCGACCATGCGGACCCTGCGGATCGCCTTCCTGTCGTCCTTCGCACTGGAACTTCTGGCCACGCTCTCCGTGGCGCTCGTCGCCGTCACCATCGGCATGCGGCTCGTCCACGGGGACATGGCCCTTTACGACGGCCTGGTCGTGCTGGTGCTCGCACCCGAGGCATATCTGCCACTGCGCCAGGTCGGCGCCCAGTACCACGCGGCGGCAGAGGGCCTCGCCGCCGCCGAGGAGATCTTCGAGGTGCTGGAGCAGGCGGCACCGGCCGCGGGGACCGGCACCGTGCCGACCGCCGGCCCCCTGGTGTTCGAGGGGGTGACCGTCCGCTATCCCGGACGCGCCACAGACGCCGTGACGGACGTGAACTTCACCGTCGAGCCCGGGGAGACGGTCGCCCTGGTCGGCCCGAGCGGAGCGGGCAAGTCGACGCTCCTCAACACCCTGCTCGGCTTCGTGCGCCCGGTCGGCGGACGAGTCCGCGTAGGGGGAGCCGACCTCACCGACCTCGACCTTGAGCAGTGGCACGCCCGTGTCGCCTGGGTTCCGCAGCACCCGCACCTGTACGCGGGCACCATCGCCGAGAACGTACGGCTGGCGCGGCCCGACGCCGACGACGACGCCGTACGACAGGCGCTGCGGGACGCGCATGCGCTGGCGTTCGTGGACGCGCTGCCCGAGGGCACGGCGACGGTGCTCGGTGAGGGCGGCGGCGGACTGTCCGCCGGGCAGCGGCAGCGGCTGGCGCTCGCCAGGGCGTTCCTCGCCGACCGGCCCGTGCTGCTGCTCGACGAGCCGACGGCCGCACTGGACGGTGCCACCGAGGCCGAGATCGTGGCCGCGGTGCGGAGGCTGGCGGCGGGACGGACGGTGCTGCTGGTCGTGCACCGGCCGGCCCTGCTGGAGGTGGCCGACCGGGTGGTGCGGCTGGAGGAGCCGGCCGGCGCCGTCACGGCCCACGGCGTGCACGGCGCGTCACCGGCCGCACGGCCTCAGGCGGAGGCCGCTGACGCCCCGGCCCGAGCGGCCCTCGACGACCCGGTCACCGAGGCGGACAACGGAGGCGGAGTCCTCGCCAGAGTGCGCGCCATGTCAGCCGCCCGGCGCGGGCGGCTGGGTCTCGCGCTGTTGCTCAGCAGCCTGGCCCTGGGCAGTGCCGTCGGTCTGATGGCCACTTCCGGGTACCTCATCTCGCGGGCGTCCGAGCAGCCACCGGTGCTCTACCTGATGGTGGCCGTGACGGCGACGCGTGCCTTCGGAATCGGACGTGCCGTGTTCCGCTACGCCGAGCGGCTCGTGTCCCACGACGCGGTGCTGCGGATGCTGGCCGACACCCGCGTCGCGGTGTACCGGCGACTGGAGCGGCTGGCGCCCGCCGGACTGCGCCGCAGCCGCCGGGGCGACCTGCTGTCCCGGCTCGTCTCCGACGTCGACGCCCTGCAGGACTACTGGCTGCGCTGGCTGCTGCCCGCCGGTTCCGCGGTGGTCGTCTCCGCCGCGTCCGTCGGCTTCACCGCCTGGCTGCTGCCGGAGGCGGGCGCCGTGCTCGCCGTCGGCCTGCTGGCGGCCGGAGCGGGGGTCCCGCTGATCACCGGTGCCGTGGCACGAAGGGCCGAGTACAGGCTGGCGCCCGCCCGCGGTGTGCTCGCCACCCGGGTGACCGACCTGCTCACCGGCACCGCCGAGCTGACCGTCGCCGGCGCCCTGCCCGCGCGGTTCGCCGAGGCGCGCCGGGCCGACGGCGCGCTCACCCGGATCGCCTCGCGCGCCGCCACCGCCACCGCGCTGGGCGACGGACTGACCGCGCTGATCTCCGGCCTGACGGTCGCGGGCGCCGCCCTCGTCGGTGCCCAGGCGGTCGCCGACGGCCGGCTCACCGGTGTGGCCGTGGCCGTCGTGGTGCTCACCCCGCTGGCCGCCTTCGAGGCCGTACTCGGTCTGCCACTGGCCGTGCAGTACCGCCAGCGCGTCCACAGGAGTGCGGAGCGCGTGCACGAGGTGCTCGACGCTCCCGAGCCCGTACGAGAGCCGGAGACGCCCCGACAGGCCCCCGCGTCGCCGTTCCCGGTCGTCCTCAAGGGGCTGGCTGCCCGGTACACCGGGCAGGACCGGGACGCCCTGACGGGGCTCGACCTGACCCTGGCGAAGGGCCGCCGCGTCGCCGTGGTCGGTCCTTCCGGGTCCGGCAAGACGACCCTGGCCCAGGTGCTGCTGAGGTTCCTCGACACGGACGCCGGCTCCTACACGCTGGCCGGCGTGGACGCCTCTGCCCTGGCAGGTGACGACGTACGGCGGCTCGTCGGACTCTGCGCCCAGGACGCGCACCTCTTCGACAGCTCGGTGCGGGAGAACCTGCTGCTGGCCAGGAAGGACGCCACCGAGGGCGAACTGCGCGAGGCGCTGGAGCGGGCCCGGCTGCTGGAGTGGGCCGACTGCCTGCCCGAAGGTCTGGACACGCTGGTGGGGGAGCACGGGGCCCGGCTCTCCGGCGGTCAGCGGCAACGGCTGGCCCTCGCCCGGGCACTGCTCGCCGACTTCCCGGTCCTGGTGTTGGACGAGCCCGCCGAGCACCTGGACCTGCCGACCGCCGACGCGCTCACCGCCGATCTGCTGGCCGCCACCGAGGGCCGTACCACCCTGCTGATCACGCACAGGCTGGCCGGTCTGGAGGCCGTGGACGAGGTGATCGTGCTGGACGAGGGCCGGGCCGTGCAGCGGGGGGCCTACGCGGAGCTGGCCGCCGTGCCGGGTCCGCTGCGGACCATGGCCGAGCGGGAGGCGGCGTCCGAACTGCTGGTGGGAGCGGGGTGACCGGCTGACCGGGGCCGCCGCGGCCGCGAGCTGCCTCGACCCACCGTTTCCCGCAATTCACGATCCTCTCAGGAAATAGGACTTTCCAGAACAAAAGGGTCTCATTAGGCTCAGGTCATGCCCCCTGCACCGCTTCCCGGCCCGCAGCCGCCCCACCAGGGGACCCCGGCCGAGCTCCTGGCGCGGGTGCCGAAGCTGCTGGACGCGATGCGTTCCGTCGGCAGCGGACTGGAACTGCACTCCACGCTGAACCGGATCTGCGAGACGGCGGCCGACCTGGCGAGCGCCCGGTACGCGGCCATCGGCGTCGTCGACGAGGAGGGTGACGGCCTCGCCGAGTTCGTGCACCACGGCGTCGACGAGGCGACCGCCCGGCGGATCGGCCACCTGCCCGACGGGCACAAGGGCCTGCTCGGCGCCCTCATCCGCGACCCGGACCCGGTCCGGCTCACGGACCTGACCGAGGACCCGCGCTCCTGCGGTTTCCCCGAGCACCACCCGCCGATGCGCAGCTTCCTCGGCGTCCCCATCCGCGTACACGGCGAGAACTTCGGCAACCTCTACCTGAGCGACAAGCCGGCCGGGGAGCCGTTCAACGACTACGACCTCGCGATGGTCCGGGTCCTGGCCACCGAGGCAGGCATCGCGATCGGCAACGCGCGACTGTACGAAGCCGCCCAGCAGCGGGAGCGCTGGATCGACGGGTCGGTCGCCGTGACCACCGCGCTGCTCTCCGGGGGTGACATGGACGAGGCCCTCCAGGTCGTCGCCGAACAGGCCCGTCGGCTCTCCGGAGCGCGGGCGGGAATCGTGCTGCTGCCGGCCGACGGGGGCGGCCTGGAGATCGTGGCCGTCGCCGCACAGCACGCCACGAACGCCCTCGGCACGGTCATCCCGCCGGACAACGGCGTCGTCGCAGAACTGCTGGCCGGGCGCCCGGTGTTCGTGGACGACGCCGCCACCGACCCACGAACGGCGGCGGGGCCCGTGCGTGGCTACGGACCGATCATGCTGCTGCCCCTGTGCCGGGACGAGCGGGTCCTCGGCGGTCTCGTCATGCCCCGCGCCCGAGGTGAGCGCCCGTTCACGCGGACGGAGCGCGCGCTCGGCGACCGGTTCGCCTCGCAGGCCGCGCTGGCCCTGATGATGGCCGACGCCCAGCGCGACCGGGAACGGCTCGCCGTCTACGAGGACCGCGACCGCATCGCGCGCGACCTGCACGACCTCGTCATCCAACGGCTGTTCGCCACGGGAATGATGCTGGAGAGCGCGCAGCGCAGGGCGCTCGCGCCCGAAGTACGTGACGGAGTGGGCGGGGCCGTCGACGAACTCGACGTCACCATCCAGGAGATCCGCTCCGCCATCTTCGCGCTGCGGCAGCCCGCCGAGGCACCCGAGGCGCTGCGCACACGCGTGCTGCGCGAAGTCGCCATGGCCGCCGTGCCGCTCGGCTTCCCGCCCTCCCACCGCTTCGTCGGCCCGGTCGACACCGCCGTCGGTGACCTGACCGGCAAGAACCTCATCGCCGCGCTGCGCGAAACCCTGTCCAACGCCTTCCGGCACGCCGGCGCCACCCGGATCGAGGTGGCCGTCGATGCCACGGTGACGCTCCCGGACGGCCGCCCGGGGGTGCGGCTGACCGTCGCGGACGACGGTGTCGGGATCCCCGAGGGCGGACGGCGCAGCGGACTGCGCAATCTCGAGCGCCGCGCCGAAACCGTCGGGGGCACCAGTCGGACCGGGCCGGGCATCGGTAGGGACGGCAGCGGTACGACGGTGCTGTGGGAGGCCCCGTACTGAGCACCGTCGCCGCCGCGTTGCCCCATGTGCAGCAGCGGTACTGCGCCGTGTGCAGCAACGGGTCCCCCACTCGTACGAGCTGAAGGAGACCCCGCGCCCCCGCGCGGTCCACGATCGCTGACATGCGCTCACCTCGCCGTCATCCGCTGCTGGCTCCGGTGCTGCTGTGCGCGCTCGCCGTGCTCGCCGCCCGTCCCACGGACGCCGGGGACGAGGACGGCGGCTCCGCCACCGGCGCACAGGTGGCGCGGCTGTACGCGGACGCGGCCACGGCGACCCGGCAGTACGAGGACGGGCGGCGCGAGGCCGAGGCGCAGCGCTCGAAGGCCCTGGAGTACGAGGAGCGGCTCGACCGGCAGCGGCGGAAGATCGACGGCATGCACGAGGATCTGGGCCGGATCGCCCGCGCGCAGTACCGCGGCAGCGGAGGGCTGCCGCTCACCGCCCAGATGCTCCTGGCCGACGACCCCGACGAGCTGATGCGCGGTCAGCACGCCCTCACCCGGGCCGATGTGGCCGTGAACAACGCCATCGGCCGGAGCCTGCGGGCCGAGGCCCGGCTCGCCGCCGACGAGGCGAAGGCGCAGGCCGCCTGGCGGGCGCTGGAGGAGCGCAACGCGGAGCTGGCCGAGCTGAAGAAGGAGATCGAGGGCAAGCTCGAGGCGGCGCGGGCGCGTCTGGAGGGGGAGGCGGACGCCTCGGTCACGGCCGGTTCGTGCCCCGGCGCGGTCCGCCTCGACCAGCCGGACGAGGACTTCGACCGCTCCTGGGTCGCACCGGTGCGGACATACGCGCTGTCGGCGTCCTTCGGCAGCGGCGGGGCACGCTGGGCGAACCGGCACACCGGTCAGGACTTCGCGGTGCCGGTCGGGACACCGGTGCGGTCGGTCGGCGCGGGCCGGGTGGTGAAGGTGTCCTGCGGCGGGGCCTTCGGCATGCAGGTCGTGGTCCAGCACGCCGGCGGCTACTACACGCAGTACGCCCATCTCGCCGCGGTCGCCGTCGATCAGGGGGACCGGGTCCGGCCCGGCCAGTGGGTCGGGCAGTCGGGCAGTACCGGCAACTCCACCGGCCCGCATCTGCATTTCGAGGTGCGGGTGACACCCGAGGTGGGCTCGGCCCTGGACCCGGTGCCGTGGCTGTCGGAGCGCGGGGTCTCGCTCTGACGGGCCGGGGAGCGCCGCCGGGCGGACGCTAGGGCAGGTCCGCCAGGATCCGTTCGATGACCACGGCCACCCCGTCCTCGTTGTTGGCGACCGTCCGCCCCGACGCGGCGGCGACCACGTCCGGGTGTGCGTTGCCCATGGCGTACGACCGTCCCGCCCAGGTGAGCATCTCGACGTCGTTCGGCATGTCACCGAAGGCGACGACCTCCTCGTGCGAGATGCCGCGCTCGGCGCAGCACAGGGCGAGTGTGCTGGCCTTGGAGACCTCCGGGCCGCTGATCTCCAGCAGGGCGCTGGGGCTGGACCGGGTGACGTTGGCGCGGTCGCCGATGGCGAGGCGGGCCAGCGTGAGGAAGCCGTCGGGGTCCAGCTCGGGGTGGAAGGCCAGGATCTTGAGGACCGGCTCGTCGGCGGCGCGACCGCCCGGCGCCAGGATCTTCTCGGCGGGCAGGAGGTCGTCGGGAACCTCCATGTGCAGCTTCGGGTACGCCGGCTCCTGGTGGAACCCGTACGTCTGCTCGACCGCGTACACCGTGCCGGGCGCCGCCTCGCGCAGCAGCCGCACGGCGTCCAGCGCGTTCTCCCGGGCCAGCTCCCGGACCTTCACGAACCGGTGCGTGCCGGGGCCGCCGTGGAGGTCGACCACGGCGGCGCCGTTGCCGCAGATGGCGAGGCCGTGTCCGTGGACGTGGGCGCTGACGACGTCCATCCAGCGGGCGGGGCGGCCGGTGACGAAGAAGACCTCGATGCCCGCCTTCTCGGCGGCGGCCAGCGCGGCGACCGTGCGCGGGGAGACCGACTTGTCGTCTCGCAGCAGGGTGCCGTCGAGGTCGGTGGCGATGAGCCGCGGGCGGAGTACTGCGGCCGGGGGCTCGGGCTGTCGGGTCGCTGAGGTCACCCGGTCATTGTCCCGCATATGCCTGCACGCCCGTGCGCGACTCTGCACATATGTGAGCTACGGCTCTCATGCCCGCAGCTGAGCCGGGGCCTCCATGGCGATCCGCTCGAAGACCTTCTCGTCCGCCGTGAAGTCCGAGTCAGGGATCGGCCAGTGGACGACGAGTTCGGTGAAGCCCAGGTCGCGGTGGCGGCCGGCGAAGTCGACGAAGGCGTCCACGGACTCCAGCGGCCGGCTGCGGTCCGGCGTGAAGCCGGTGAGCAGGACCTTGTCGAGCTCGCTCACCTCCCGGCCGATGGCGGCGCAGGCGTCGGCGAGCTTGTCGGCCTGCGCCCGCAGGGCCCGGTCGGACTGCTCGGGGGTGCCGTGCTCGAAGAGCTTCGGGTCACCGGTGGTCACCCAGGCCTGCCCGTACTGCGCGGCGAGTCGCAGACCGCGCGGCCCGGTCGCGGCCACGGCGAACGGCAGCCGGGGCCGCTGCACACAGCCCGGGATGTTGCGGGCCTCGTGGGCCGAGTAGAAGTCGCCCTCGTAGGACACCGCGTCCTCGGCCAGCAGCCGGTCCAGCAGCGGGAGGAACTCGTTGAACCGGTCGGCACGCTCACGCGGTGTCCACGGCTCCTGGCCGAGCGCGGTGGCGTCGAAGCCGGTGCCGCCGGCTCCTATGCCGAGCGTGACCCGGCCACCGGAGATGTCGTCGAGGGAGATCAGCTCCTTGGCGAGCGTCACCGGGTGCCGGAAGTTCGGCGAGGTCACCAGGGTGCCCAGGCGCAGACGCTCGGTGACGGCCGCGGCGGCGGTGAGGGTCGGAACGGCGCCGAACCACGGGCCGTCCCGGAAGCTCCTCCAGGACAGATGATCGTAGGTGTACGCGGTGTGGAAACCGAGCTGCTCGGCGCGCGTCCAGGCCGAACGGCCGCCCTCGTGCCAGCGACGGTACGGCAGGATCACGGTGCTCAAGCGAAGACTCATGCTTCCGAGCCTAAGTGTTGTCCCGTAAATGATCTCCGGCATGCCGGTCGACCAGTGCTGTTGCTTCTCAGCCGGTCAGTGTGAGGTTGTGCAGGCGGGCGATGC
>NZ_JAGMUF010000027.1:0-39537 GCF_019049125.1 Streptomyces sp. AC602_WCS936
GGCCAGGTCGCGGGTGAGCGGGGCCAGGGACCAGCCGTCGCCGGCGATGTGGTGCAGCAGCAACAGCAGCACGTGCTCGCCCTCGCCCAGCTCGAACAGCGTGGCCCGCAGCGGCAGGTCGCAGGTGAGGTCGTAGGGCCGCCCGGCCGTCTCGGCCAGCCGGTCGGCGAGGCGGTCCTCGTCGGCGGTGGTGGTCTCCAGGCCGGGTACGGCCTCGCCGGGCGGCAGGATCTCCTGGTACGGCTCGCCGGCGTGGGCGGGGTAGACGGTGCGCAGCGTCTCGTGCCGGGCGGTCAGGTCGGCGAGGGCGGCGCGCAGTGCGGCGCGGTCGACGTCGCCGCGTAGCCGCAGGGCGAGCGGGATGTTGTACGTGTTGTTGGGGCCGTCGAGCCGGCCGAGGAACCACAGCCGGCGCTGGGCGTGGGACAGCGGCAGCCGGGCCGGGCGCCGCTCGGGCGCGACCGGCAGCAGGGCGGGGCGGGCGCCGTCGGCGCCGTCGAGGCGTTCGGCGAGCCGGGCGACCGTGGGTGCCTCGAACAGCTCGCGCAGCGGCACCTCGGCGGCGAGGACGCTGCGGACGCGGCTGATGAGCCGGGTGGCGAGCAGGGAGTGCCCGCCGAGTGCGAAGAAGTCGTCGTCGATGTGGACCGGTCCGGTGAGGCCGAGCACCTCGGCGAACAGGCCGCACAGGATCTCCTCGCGCGGCGAGCGCGGCCCGCGCCGGGCGGCCGCGGTGGTCCGCGGCGCGGGCAGCGCGGCCCGGTCCAGCTTGCCGTTGGGGGTCAGCGGCAGTTCGTCCAGGACGACGATCGCGGCGGGCACCATGTAGTCGGGCAGGGTCCGGGCCAGCGCGGTACGCAGCGCGGCGGGGTCCGGCGCGTCCTGGGCCGGGACCACGTAGCCGACGAGGCGTTTGTCGCCGGGGCGGTCCTCGCGGGCGAGGACCGCGGCGCGCGCGACGCCGGGCAGCGCGGCGAGCCGGGCCTCCACCTCGCCGGGCTCGATCCGGAAGCCGCGGATCTTGACCTGGTGGTCGGCGCGGCCGGCGAACTCCAGCTCCCCGTCGGCCCGCCACCGGCCCAGGTCACCGGTGCGGTACATGCGGGAGCCGGCGGGCCCGTAGGGGTCGGCGACGAACCGCTCGGCTGTCAGCTCCGGACGGTTCAGGTAGCCGTGTGCCACACCGGCGCCGGCCAGGTACAGCTCGCCGGTGACACCGGGCGGCACCGGCCGCAGCGCGCCGTCCAGGACGTGGACGCGGGCGCCTGCGACGGGCCGCCCGATCGGTGCCGGGTCGCTCCAGCCGTCCGGGTCGGCGGGCAGGGCGGTGCCGGTCGTCACGTGGGTCTCGGCGGGACCGTAGTGGTTGTGCAGCCGCCGGCCGGGTACGGCGGCGACGAACGCGCGCACGGCGGGACCCAGCCCGAGTGCCTCCCCGGCCTGCACCACGTGGACCAGCGCGGGCAGGGTGCGGGCCTGCTCGGCGGCGGCCTCGGCGACCGCGTCGATGACGAGGCTCGGCGCGTACAGCTCGGCCACGCGCCGCTCGTCGAGCCAGGCCGTCAGCAGCTCGGCGCTGCGGCGCACGTCCTCGGCCGGCACGGCGAGGGTCTTGCCGTGCAGCAGCGCGGAGAGGATCTCCTGGCTCGCGACGTCGAAGCCGATGGTGGTGAACTGGGCGACCACCGTGCCGGTGCCGCCGGGTATCTCCCGCTGGTGCCAGGTGAGCAGGTTGACCAGGGCCGAGCCCGGCATGACCACGGCCTTGGGGCGGCCGGTGGAACCGGACGTGTAGATCACATAGGCCGGGTGACCGGGCAGCAGCGGAGCGAGCCGGTCATCGTCGGTGAGATCCGCCGCCGCGAACCCGGACAGATCCGCCTGAAGCACCTCGGACGTGAGGGCCAGCGCCGGACCCGCATCCTCCAGCATCAGCGCGATCCGCTCGGCCGGATACGACACATCCACCGGCAGATACGCGGCACCCGACTTCAGCACCGCCAGCAGAGCCACGTACAGCTCCACACCACGCGGCAGCCGCAACGCCACGATCCGCTCCGGACCCGCACCCCGCTCCACCAGATACCGGGCCAGCCGGTTGGCCCGCGCGTTCAACTCCCCGTACGACAACGACTCCCCGCCCACCACCAGCGCCTCCGCGTCCGGAGTACGAGCGGCCTGCGCCTCGAACAGGGCGGGCAGCGTGCGGTCTCCGGGAGCGGTGGAGGCGGGTCCGCGGGCGAGGTCGAGGGCCTGGTCGTGCTCGTCGGCCGGCAGCAGGGCGGCGCGGCCGACGGGCAGGCCGGCGCCGTGCTCGGCGACATCGGCGAGCAGGGCGTCCAGGCGGCGCAGCAGCCGCTCGGCGCCGGCGGTGTCCAGCACGTCGCCGCGGTGGTCGAGGCGGAAGCGGAGCCGCTCGCCGGGGATGGCGAGCAGGCTCAGCGGGTAGTGCGTGGCGTCGCCGACCTCGAAGGAGGCCAGGCGCAGGCCGCGGGTCTCGGCGCGCAGCACCTCCGGGTCCAGCGGGTAGTTCTCGAACACGACGACGGTGTCGAAGAGTTCACCGGTGCCGGCCGCCGTCTGGATCTCGGTCAGGGACAGGTGCCGGTGCTCGATGAGCGCGGCCTGCTCGCGCTGGACGCGGGCCAGCAGGGTGCCGAGCGTCTCCCAGGGGCTGATGCGGACCCGTACCGGCAGGGTGTTGATGAACATGCCGATGGTGGACTCGATGCCGGGTATCTCCGGCGGGCGGTGCGAGACGGTGGCGCCGAACACCACGTCGTCGCGGCCGAGTTCACGGCCGAGCAGCAGTGCCCAGACGCCCTGCACCAGGGTGTTGGGGGTCAGGCCGAGGGAGCGGGCGAGGGTGGTCAGCCGCCCGGTGGTGGCCTCGTCCACCTCGTGCCAGATCTGGCCGGGCAGCGCCAAGCCGCCGTCCGCGCCCCGGCTGCGCCCGGCGTCCGCAACCAGGCTCGGCTCCTCCAGTCCGGCCAGCGCGGTGCGCCAGGCGGTGCGGGCCGCGTCACCGTCACGCCCGGCGAGCCAGGCCAGATAGGCCCGGTAGGGGGTGACGGGCGCCAGCGCGGAGTCGTCGCCGTGGTGCTCGTACAGCGTGAACAGCTCGCGCACCAGCAGCGGCATCGACCAGCCGTCGAACAGCAGGTGGTGGGTGGTCAGCACGAGCTTGTGGTGGTCGGGGCCGAGGGCGAGCAGGCCGCAGCGCAGCAGCGGCGGGGCGCCCGGGTCGAAGCGCTCGGCGCGGTCCTCGGCGACGAAGTCGTCCACCCGCCGCCGCTGCTCGTCGTCGGGGAGCCCGGTGAGGTCGCGGCGGCGCCAGGGCAGCGGCACCTCGCGCGGCACGAACTGCACCGGCCGGTCCACGTTCTGCTGCCAGAAGCCGGCGCGCAGGTTGGGGTGGCGGCGCAGCAGGGCGCGGACCGCCGACTTCAGTCCGTCCTCGTCCAGCGGGCCGCGCAACTCGAAGACCATCTGGACGGTGTAGACGTCCGGGCCGTCGGCCTGCGCTCCGTAGGCGACCTGGAAGAGCAGCCCTTCCTGGAGCGGGGTCAGGGGCAGGACGTCGGCAAGTCCGGACTGCGTCATCGGGCTACCTTCCAGGCGGCTTCGAGCTGGTCGATCTGGTCCTGGCTGAGCTGGACCAGGGCCAGGTCGGACGGGGTGATCCCGCCCGCGTCGGGGCGTTCGGCGTGGGCGGCGAGGGCGGTCAGGGCCCGGAACCAGCTCTCACCGAGGTCGCGTACGGCGTCCTCGTCCAGGAGCCGGCCGGCCCAGGTCCACACGGCCGTGAGCCGGGGTCCGCCGCTCTCGTCACGGGTGAGGGCGTTGAGTTCGACGGCGTGGGCGAGCGGCAGGCGCTCGTCGGTGCCGTCGCCGATCAGGTCCGCGTCGGGGGCGGCGGTCCACAGGCCGCCGTCGGGGGCGGGGAACCGGCCCAGGTAGTTGAAGCCCAGGTCGGGTGTGCCGTGCGGGGCGAGGGCGGTCAGGCCGCGGGCCGCGCGGGCGTCGAGGTGGCGCAGCAGCCCGTGGCCGATGCCGCCGTCGGGGATCTCCCGCAGCTGTTCCTTGACCCGCTTGACGGCCGTTGTGGCGGCGGGGCCGCCGGCCAGCGCGTCGTCCCGGTCGAGCGGGCCGGGCGCGAGCAGGACGGGGTAGATGGAGGTGAACCAGCCCACGGTGCGGGAGAGTTCGGCGCCGCTGTCGCCCGGTTCGCGGCCGTGTCCCTCGACGTCGACGAGGACGGCGTCGGCGTCGCCGAGCCCGCGGCGCCTGCGCCAGTCGGCGACGGCGAGCGCGAACGCGGTGAGCAGGACGTCGTCGACCCGGCCGTGGAACGCGGCGGGCACGGTGGTGAGCAGGGCGGCGCTGGTGTCGGGGTCCAGGTCGAGGCTGATGCTGCGGGCGGTCGCCGCGGTGTCGCGGGCGGGGTCCAGCCGGCGTGCGGTGACCGGCGGTGCGCCGTGCGCCAGCATCCTGGTCCACAGGGCGAGTTCACCCAGCCGCCGCTCGGTGCGTGCCTGCTCGGCCAAGTGCTGGGCCCAGGCCCGGAACGGGGTGCCGACCGGCGGCAGGGGGGCCTGCGGATCCTCCCAGGCGGCCCGCAGGTCCGGCAGCAGGATGCGCCAGGAGACGCCGTCCACGACCAGGTGGTGCAGGGTGAGCAGCAGCAGGCCGGGCCGGTCTGCTCCGGCGTCCAGCCAGACGGCCTGGCCGGTGCGGCCGGCGAACGGGTCGAGCCGGTCCCGGGCGGCGGCGGCCTCCCGGGCGGCCAGCGCGGCCAGCGCCCTCTCGTCCAGCCCGGCGGCCTCCACGCGGCGCACCCAGTCGGCGGCGCGGACGGTGCCGGGCGGGTCGACGCGCATCGTCCAGCCGACGTGCCCGCCGCGCGTTGTATTGATGCCCGCCGTGTCGCCGCCACGCGTCGTACCGGCTCCTGCCGTGCCTCCACCGGATGCCGTGCCGACTCCTGCCGTACCTCCACCGGACGCCGTGCCGTCGCCCGCTGTGTCCCCGCCGGGCGTGCCACGACCTGCCGCGACGCCAGCCACAGGGCCGCCAGCCGCAGGGCCGCCACCCACAGGGCGGCCAGCCGCAGGGCCATCACCCACAAGGCCACCGCCCGCCGCGCCACCGTCCACGCCAGGCTCGCGGGCGAATACCGCGCGCAGGACGTCGTGGTGGTCGACGAGTCTCTGCAGGGCGGCCGTGAGGCGGGCCTCGTCGAGGTGGGGCGGGACGGGTACGGCCATGGTCTGGCTGAACGCCTCGACGGGGCCGCCGCGTTCGCGCAGCCAGTGCATGACGGGGGTGAGCGGCACCTCGCCGGCCGGCTCGGCCGTCAGGCCGCCCGGTGCGGCGGACGCCTGCTCGGTGCTGCCCTCGGCGACCTGGGCGAGGGCGGCGACCGACTTGTGCTCGAAGACCTGCGCCGCGTTCAGCACCAGCCCGGCGCGCCGGGCCCGGCCGACCAGCTGGATGACCATGATGCTGTCGCCGCCGCGGTCGAAGAAGCTGTCGTCGACGGAGACCCGCTCCACACCCAGCACCTCGGCGAACAGCACCGCGAGCAGTTCCTCGCGCGGGGTGCGCGGAGCGCGGTGCGCGCCCGTGGCGGCGCCGAAGTCCGGCACGGGCAGGGCCCGGCGGTCGAGCTTGCCGTTCGGGGTGAGCGGCAGCGCGGGCAGGCCGACGACGGCCGCCGGCACCATGTAGTCGGGCAGCGCTCCCGCGACGTGGGCGCGCAGGGCGGCGGTATCGGGGTCGGCGCCGGGCGCGGCCACCACGTAGGCGACGAGCCGCTTGTCCCCGGGGCGGTCCTCGCGGACCAGGACGGTGCACTGGGCGACCTGCGGGTGGGAGCCCAGTACGGACTCGATCTCGCCCAGCTCGATCCGGAAGCCGCGCACCTTGACCTGGTGGTCGACGCGCCCGAGGAATTCCAGCACGCCGTCGCCGCGCCTGCGCACCAGGTCGCCGGTGCGGTACACGCGGGCGCCCTCGGGACCGAACGGATCGGCGACGAACCGTTCCGCCGTCGCGTCGGGCCGCTTCAGGTAGCCGCGGGCCAGACCGGTGCCGCCGATGTACAGCTCACCGGCCACGCCCGGCGGGACGGGCCGCAGCCGGTCGTCCAGCACGTGGCAGGTGGTGTTGTCCAGCGGGGTGCCGATGGGGACGGTGGTCTCCTGCTCCCACGGCGCCCGCATGAAGTGGTGGGTGGCGAAGGTGGTGGTCTCGGTCGGTCCGTAGCCGTCGACGACCATGGTGCCGGGCGAGGCGGCCAGGACCCGGGCGACCGCCGCCGGGGAGACGACGTCGCCCCCGGTCCACACCTCCCGTACGCCGGTGAAGCACTCCGGGGACTCCTCGGCGAGCAGGTTGAACAGGCCGGAGGTGAGCCACATGCCGGTGACCCGGCCGTCCACGACCGCGCGGGCCAGGGCCCGGGTGTCCAGGTCGCCGGGCGGGGCGACGACGACGGCGCCGCCGGACACCAGCGGCACCCACAGCTCGTACTGGGAGGTGTCGAAGGAGTACGGGGAGTGCAGCAGGACGCGTTCCTGGTTGCCGGTGCGCCAGCACCGGTCGGCGGCCAGCGCGGAGACGTCGCCGTGGGTGATGGCCACGCCCTTGGGCCGGCCGGTGGAGCCGGAGGTGTACATCACGTACGCCAGCTGGTGCGGGTGGGCGGGCACGGCGGGCAGCGGCCGGAGCTGCCCGCCGTGCGCGTCGTCCACGACGACGACCTCGGCGTCCGGTGCCCAGGAGGCGCAGGCGTGCTCGGCGTCGGTGGCACGGTCGGTGAGTACGACGCGGGCGCCGACGTCACCGGTGATCAGGGCCATCCGGGAGGCCGGGTAGCGGGTGTTGAGTGGCACGTAGAAGCCGCCGGCGCGCACCACCGCGAGCAGCGAGACGACGAGGTCGGCGGAGCGCTCCTGGAGGACCGCGACGGCGCTCTCGCGGCCGACGCCGGCGTCGGCGAGCCGCCGGGCGAGCCGCCCGGAGCGCGCGTCCAGTTCGGCGTAGGTCAGCTCGGTGCCGTCGGTGCCGACCACGGCGACGGCGTCGGGGGTGCGCCGGGCCTGGGCCGCGAACTGCTCGGCGAGTCCGGTGCCGGGCACCGGCCGGGTGGTGTCGTTCAAGGCGGCCAGGCGGGCGCGTTCGGCGTCGTCCAGGAGGTCGTGCGCGCCGACCGGCAGCCCGGGCGCGTCGATGGCCCCTTGGAGCAGCGTCAGCAGGCGGCGCACCAGGGACTCGGCGGTGGACCGGTCGTACAGCGCGAGGTCGTACTCCAGGTCGCCGTCGATGCCGGCGAAGCCGCCCCGGCCGTCGCGGTGCTCGACCAGGTTGAACGTCAGGTCGAACTTGGCGACGCCGAAGTCGACGGGCTCCCGCCGCACGTCGAGGCCCTTGAGCGCGGGCCGGGCCTCGAAGTCCTGGTAGGACAGCACGACCTGGAACAGCGGGTGGCGGGCGGCCGACCGCTCCGGCTGGAGCCGCTCGACGACCCGGTCGAAGGGCACGTCCTGGTGGGCGTAGGCCGCCAGCGCGGTGGCCCGCACCCGGGCGAGCAGATCGGTGAAGGCGGGGTCGCCGGAGGTGTCGGCGCGCACCACGACCGGGTTGACGAAGAAGCCGACGACGTCGTCCAGGGCGCGGTCGGGGCGGGAGGCGGTGGGGCAGCCGATGGGGATGTCGGTGCCCGCGCCGAGCCGGGTGAGCAGGGCGGCCAGCGCGGCCTGGAGCACCATGTGGCAGGTGGCGCCGCGCTCGCGGGCGAACGCGTCGAGCCTGGCGTGGAGTCGGGGGCCGATCCGCAGCGGCACGGAGTCGCCGCGGTGCTCGGCGACCGGCGGCCGGGGGCGGTCGGTGGGCAGTTCCAGCTGGTCGGGCAGGCCGGCCAGGGTGCGCTCCCAGTGGGCGAGCTGGCGCCCGGACAGGCTCGTCGGATCGTCCTCGTCGCCGAGCAGTTCACGCTGCCAGCGCGCGAAGTCGGCGTAGGTGACGGGCAGTGGCCCGAAGCCGGGCTCGGCGCCGGCGCCGGCGCCCCGGGCGGCGTACGCGGTGGACAGGTCGGTGAGCAGCGGGCGCAGCGACCAGCCGTCACAGGCCACGTGGTGCAGGACCAGCAGCAGGACGTTGTCGCCGTCGGGCAGGGTGAACAGGTGGGCGATGACGGGCAGTTGCCAGTCGATGTCGAAGGGGGTGCGGGCGGCTTCGGTGAGCGCGGCGGGCAGCCGGTCGGGCTGGACGCGGGTCTCCACCAGCCAGGGCCGGGCCTGCTCGGGCGGCAGCACGCGGGGGGTGACGCCGTGCTCGCCGCGCGGGTAGACGGTACGCAGGCTCTCGTGCCGGACCACGACGTCGTACAGGGCGTCGCGCAGCGCCATGCGGTTCACCGGGCCGGTCAGGCGCAGCGCGAGCGGCATGTTGTAGGTGGGGGCGGCGGCGTCCTCCACCTCGCGCAGCACCCACATGCGGTGCTGGGCGTACGACATGGGGGCGGGGCCGTCGGCGGGGCGGGGCACGAGCGGGGGCCGCTCGGGCGTGGCGGCGGCGCGGACGCGGGCGGCCAGGCCCGCCGGGGTGGGCGCCTCGAACAGGTCCTGGACGGTGATCTCGGCGCCCAGCGCGTCGCGGACGGCGGCGATGAGCCGCCCGGCGAGCAGGGAGTGCCCGCCGAGGGCGAAGAAGTCGCTGTCGCCGCCGACCTCGGTGACGCCGAGGACGGAGGCGAAGGCGCCGCGCACGGCCGCCTCGGCCGGGTCGGCGGGCGGCGTCCGGCCGGCGGCGGTGGCGGTGGGGGCGTCGGGAGCGGGCAGCGCGGCCCGGTCGAGCTTGCCGTTGGCGGTCAGCGGCAGCGTGTCGAGCACGGTGAACGACGCGGGCACGCAGTGCGCGGGCAGGGTGCGGGTGAGCGTCGCGCGCCAGCCGGCGGGGTCGGGTGCGGTGCCGGCCGCGGGCACGGCGTACGCGGCGAGCCGCCGGTCGCCCGGCCGGTCCTCGCGGACGGTGACGGCGGCCTGGGCGACGCCGGGGTGGGCGGCCAGCGCGCTCTCGATCTCGCCGAGTTCGATCCGGAAGCCGCGGATCTTGACCTGGTGGTCGCCGCGCCCGAGGTAGGCGAAGGTGCCGTCGTCGAGCAGGCGCACCAGGTCGCCGGTGCGGTACATGCGGGAGCCGGGCGGGCCGTAGGGGTCGGCGACGAACCGGTCGGCGGTCAGGTCCGGGCGGCCGAGGTAGCCGCGGGCGAGGCCGTCGCCGGTGACGTACAGCTCGCCGGTGAAGCCGGGCGGCACGGGGCGCAGCGCGGGGTCCAGGACGCGGGCGGCGAGGTGGGGCAGGGGGCCGCCGACCCGGGAGCTGGTGCCGGGGGCGGTGTCGCCGGGGCCGAGAACGGCGTGGGTGACGTGCACCGTGGTCTCGGTGATGCCGTACATGTTGACCAGCGAGACGCTCTCGCCGCGCCGGGCGTACCAGTCGGCGAGCCGGGCGGGTTCCAGTGCCTCGCCGCCGAACACGACGTGCTTCAGGGCGAGCCGGGGGGAGCCGGCGTCCCGGTCGGCGGCGTCCAGTTGGTGGAAGGCGCTCGGTGTCTGGCTGAGCACGGTGACCCGCTCGCGGCCGAGCAGGCCGAGGAGTTCGGCGGGCGAGCGGCTGACGGTGTGGGGCACGACGACGAGCCGGCCGCCGTGCAGCAGCGCCCCGAAGATCTCCCAGACGGAGAAGTCGAAGGCGTAACTGTGGAAGAGGGTCCACACGTCGTCGGGGCCGAAGCCGAACAGGGGCCGGGTGGCGGCGAACAGCCGCACCACGTTGGCGTGCGGGACGACCACGCCCTTGGGGCGGCCGGTGGAACCGGAGGTGTAGATGACGTACGCCGGATTCGCCGGGTCCACCGCCACGCCCGGGTCGGTGGCCGGGTGGCCGGCGTCGTCCGCGCGCAGCGCGTCCTCGTCGACGACGGTCACCGGCCGGGCGTCCTCGATCATCCAGGCGAGCCGGTCCTCGGGGTAGTCGGGGTCCAGGGGCAGGTAGGCGGCGCCGGTCTTCAGGACCGCGAGGAGGGCGACGACCAGGTCGGGGGAGCGCGGCAGGGCGAGGGCGACGATCCGCTCGGGTCCGGCGCCGCGGGCGACGAGCCGGTGCGCCAGGCGGTTGGCGCGGGCATCGAGTTCGGCGTACGTCAGCTGCTCGGCGCCGTGCGTGACGGCGACGGCGCCGGGGGTGGCGGCGGCCCGCTCGGCGATCAGGCCGTGCAGGGTGCCGGCCGGGGCGCCGGCGGCGGCCGGGCGGGCGGCGGGTGTTCCGTGGGCGGCGTGCACGCGGGCCAGCGGGGTGCCGGGGTCGGCGGTGGCGAGCCGGTCCAGGAAGCGGGTGAAGCGGCGCAGGTGGTCCTCGGTGGCCGCCTCGTCGTAGAGCGCCGGATTGGCCTCCAGGTTCAGGCGCAGTCCGGTGCCCTCCTCGTGCACGGAGAACTTCAGGTCGTCGACGGGGCCGGTGGACACCGTGTGCACGGTGGCCCGCAGCGGGCCGAAGTCGATGCCGTGGTCGTGCCCGGCGACGTTGACCACGGGTCCCGTGGCGTCCTCGCCGACGAGGCCCAGTGCGCGGCGGACCTCCTCATAAGGGAAGCGCTGGTGGCGCAGTACGGGCGCCAGCGCGTCGCGCCCCGCGGCCACCAGGCCGGCGAGCGAGTCGGCCGGCCGGGGCGCGAGGTGCAGCGGCAGGACGCCGGCGACGCATCCGGGGGCGCGGCGGGCGGCGGCGGTACGGCGGGCCGTGACCGGCAGTCGCACCGTGACCTCCCGCCGGCCGGTCAGCCACTGCGCGTAGGCGCCGACGGCGGCGGGGAAGGCGGCCTGCCAGCCGGTCCCCGCGGCGGCGGCCAGCCCGGTCAGTCCCTCGCGCACGGCGGCGGGCAGCAACGCGCTGCGGCGTACGGGGGCGGGCCGGGCGGGGGCGGTGCGGCCGGCCAGGGCGACCGGGGCGGGGCGCGGTGCGGCGAGCCAGTGGGCACGGTCGGCGGCGTGGGCGTCGGAGTCGCGCCAGGCGTGCTCGGCGTCGAGCAGCGCGCGGATGCCGGGGAGGTCCTCGAGCGGTTCCCCGCGGTAGGCGCGGGCGACCTGCCCGGCGACGAGCCGGAAGGCGTACCCGTCCAGCAGCAGGTGGTGGACGTGCTGGAACCAGCGGTGGCGGTCCGGGCCGAGCGTGATGAGCGCCTGGGTGAACAGCGGCCGTCCCGAGGTGACGTCGAGCGGGGTGGCGAGGATGTCGTCCATCCACGCGTCGGCGGCGGCGCCGGGGTCCTCGGCGGTGCTGACGTCCACGCGGTGCAGCGTGAACCCGGCGTCCGGGGCCACGCTCTGGAAGACGGTTCCGTCGGGGTCCGTGGCGAAGCGGAGGCGCAGCGCGTCGGTGTCCTCGACCACGGCCCGCAGGGCCGCCTCGAACCGGTCCTGGTCGAGGTCGCCGGCGAGTTCCACGTACTCGCCCGTGTTGAACACGGGGCTGCGTGGGTCTCTCGCCTGCGCGAACCAGATGCCGAGCTGGGCCGCCGTCAGCGGCAGACGCACGTCGTCGGGAACGGGAACAGGCACACTTCCCCCAAGGTTCCGGGCCGTCCGCGGCACAGGCGGCGCGATACCGGCCCAGCCTCCCCGTCACGGTTGACAGCCCGCTGACCGACACCTGATGCGCGCGGTCACCCCCGGGCGGACGGCACGCGAGCACGGCGACACCCGGACTGACTCCGCCCTCAGTGCCACGGCACGCACGCGGGCACGGCGGCCCCCGGGCAGGCGGCACCTGACACACCAGCACCCGGGCACGCGCCCCACACCCCGTGGCACGGGCAAGGCACCACACCGCACGCGGGCGCGGCGCGCCGTGGGTGGATAGCGGCCGCGGCGGGACCGGACGGCAGGGGGACGGAGGCCGGGCGGGGGCCGCGGCGGGGCGGTGGGCCGTCCGGGTGCCGTCAGCGCAGGCCGGACTCGAAGGCGTAGATGGCCACGTGGACCCGGTTGCGCAGGCGCAGCTTCTGGAGCAGGTTCTGCACGTGCGTCTTGACGGTGTGCTCGGACAGCGTCAGCGAGCGGGCTATCTCGGTGTTGGACAGCCCGCGCGAGACGAGGTCGAGGATCTGGTGCTCGCGGTCGGTGAGCCGGTCGGGCGGCACGGTGGAGACGGACGTGGTGCCGGCGCCGCGGGCGGGCGGTGCGGCCGGGGCCAGTGGGCCGCGGGCCATCGAGTAGCCGGCGGCGGCCAGCGAGACGGCCGCGGCGAGTTGTTCGGCGCCGGCCGTCACGGGCAGGTGACCGCGCAGGGCCGGAGCCGGGCGCTCCGGCGGCTCGACGCCGCCGACGGTGAGCACGGCGCCGTCCGCTCCGACCGCCCGCAGCAGGGCGTCGGACTCCTCCTCGTCGCGCAGTCCGTGCGCGAGCAGCACGTCGGGCTCGTGCGCCCGGACGGCCGCGAGGGCCCTGGGTCCGGGCTCGTCCTCGCCGACGACGGTGATGTCACCGCGCCCGTCGAGCAGGGACCTGATCCCGGCCCGCGCGAGGGCGTCGGGGCCGACGAGGAACAACCGCACCCCGCGCGCGGCGGCGGCCGCGCCCGGCAGCACCCGCAGCACGGAGGTCCGCGCGAACCCGATGGTCGGTTCCGTCATCAGACGCCCCCCTCACCTACTCGTGGACGCTCACGAAGGTAACCGGGCCGCCCCTGCCCGGTGCGCCGCGTCCACCGGGCCTCGAGGCGGGAGCGAGCGGAACCGAAGCGGGCCGGGGCCGAGGGGGTGCCGGTCCGGGCGGCGGCTACCGCGGGCGCGAGGCCATCAGGGACAGGAAGCCCGGGTCCAGCATCGTGCGCGCCGACGTGTCGTGGGCGGGGTCCAGACCCGCGTCGTGCCGGGCCACGCTCAGCAGGTAGCGGCCCTGCACCGGGTGCGTGGCGAAGGACCACTCGCCGCGGGAGGCGGGCGAGCCGTCGGGGGCCTGGAGCCGGCCGGTGCGCAGGGAGAAGCCGAACTCGGTGAAGCCCAGCCGCATGCCCTGGCCGAGCGCCTTGGTGTACGCCTCCTTCAGCGTCCACAGGCGAAGCGTTTCCGCAGTCTGCCGTCCCTCCGGCAGCGGGGCCAGCTCGGCGGCCTCCGCCGGTGTGCACATCTGCGCCCTGAGCAGGTCGAACCGCATGCGCCGGCCCGCTGGTTCGGCGTCGATGCCGATCCGGCCGAGGCGGCTGAGGCCCACGGCGAGCAGGTCCCCGGTGTGGGTGAGGCTGACGTCGACCTGGTCGAAGCCGCGCAGGTACGGCCGGCCGCCCAGGCGGTAGGCGAGGTCCAGCGCCTCGGGCGGGACGCGCAGCGCCGCCGCCGCCGTGTACTTGATCAGCAGCCGCGAGGCGAGGAAGCGGTAGCGGACCGTGGGCTCGGGGGTGCGCCGGTACCGCGTCCAGTCCCGGCCCAGCAGCCGGCGCAGCCGGGGCTGGGCCAGGGCCGCCGGAAGCCACTCGCCCCATGTGGTGTGGACGACGGCGTGGCCCCGCTCCGCCAGATCGTCGTGCACCCGCTGCCACGGCCCGGTGGCGCGCGGCACGTGGACCGGGACGGCGACGCCCGGCCCTCCGGTGAGGTCCAGGTCCACAGCCCTCTCCCTTCTCATGTCCCCTCGGGCCCCGTGGCCCTGCGGGTCTCGTGCCCCGGCCGTCGTGGCCCTGCGGCCGGCCGTGCTATCCGGCGAGCTGTGCGGCGTACAGGTCGAAGCTGCGGCCTTCGCGGAAGCGGGCGAGCAGCTCACCCAGCACCGTCGCGGTGACGCCGTCGGGCAGTTCGGGGACGGGAACGCCCAGCCTGCGGCCGATCCGGCTCAGGGCGAGCACCGCCCAGGCCGGGTCGTCCAGGAAGGAACCGGTGCCGTCCTGGCCCAGCCACACGCCGAGGCAGGCCGCCGCCGCGAGGACCAGCCCGTGGCGCTCGGCGAGCATGCAGGCGCGCGGGTCGACGAGCGCCGCACGGCCCGCCTCGGGCAGCGCGGCGCACTGCTCGCGCAGGGCGCGGACCTCGGTGGCGAAGGACTCCGCGAGGTCGGCGAGCGCGGCCCAGGCGGGCCCGGACGAGCGCAGGGCACCGATCCGCTCGGCGCTGCCCACCAGGGACGCGACGAGCACGTCGTCGCCGCCCAGAACGCTGGTCCTGCGGTAGTCGAAGGCCGGGAGGGGCGCCTCGGGCAGGAACAGCCGGCCGGGAGGCTCGTCGGTGCGCAGCCACGACTGCCGGGCGAGCACCGGCAGCTGGGGGACGAGCACGGCGAGGCAGGCCGCCGTGCCCGCATGCCCGAGACCGGCCACCGGCAGGTCGCGGACCAGCTTCTCGAAGCCTCCGTACAGCGGTCCCCGGTCGTACCCGTGGGCGCCGAGCACGGTGGACAGCTCCTCCAGGTTCTCGCGCAGCAGGTCCGGCACGGTCAGTTTGGCGGCGGCGGCGATCAGATGGGCGTCGTCGGGCAGCAGGCTCAGCGCCCGCAGGCCGGTCACCGCCATGCTGTCGCAGGCCAGCACGTCCGCGAACACCCCGGCCAGCACTCCGTGCCAGCGGCGCGCCGGGAGGCCGCCGTCCCGGCCGGCGGTCGCGGCGCGCACCGCGAACCGCAGCACGCTGTCGACGCCGGCCACCAGGGTGCCCGGGATGAGGCAGCGGTTGACCTGGTAGGTGCGCAGGGCGAGTGCCACGCCGTCGCCGGTCTCCCCGACCAGCGCGTGGGCGGGCACCGGGCAGCCTTCGAATGCCAGGCCCGAGAAGCGGCTGCCGCGCATCCCGGTGGTGACGGCGCGCGGCAGCCGGCGCAGCCCGTGGGCGGGCAGTTCGCCGGCGTCGAGCAGGAGGACGGAGTGGCTGCGCGGGCCGGCGGCGGTCGTGGTGCGGGCGTACATGACGAAGGTGTCCGCCCGGTCCGCGTTGATCACCACGTCCTTGCGGCCGTCCACCACGAAGCCGCCGCCGGGGGCGGAGCGGGCGCCGAACTCGTCGCGCAGGATGGCGTTGGCGTGCGCCAGTTCGTGGTGGAGGATCGTCACCCGGCCGGCGCCGCCGTCCAGCAGGCGCCGGGCGACCTCGGCCCGCTGCCGTTCGTCGCCCGCCGCCCACACGGCGGAGGCGCCGAACAGCGCGGTGATCCCGAACCCGAACCCGAGCGCCACGTCCCGCCGGAAGAGCGGGCGCAGCACCCGCGCCAGCACGTCCGGACGGGCGAGCCGGCCGCCGAGGTCGCGCGGGACGAACTCGGCGGCCAGCCCCGCCCGGGTGAGCAGGTCCTCGGTGGCCGCGGGCGTCTCACGGCGGTCGTCGGCGGCCAGCAGCGCGGCGTTGCCGTGCGGGTTGCGGGCGTCGTTCGGGTCGCCGAGGAGCCGCTCGTAGTGGTCGGCCCGTTCGGCACCGCCCGGCGGCGCGGGTCCCGGTCCGGCCGGGGCGCCGCGGGCGGGTGCGGGGAGCGTGCCCGTGGTCACAGGACCGTGACCGCGTTCTCCGCGTGGCTCTTGGCGAGGTTCATGGTGGCCGTGCTGTTGCGGCCCAGCGCCTCGCGCACGTAGCGGCGCGCGTCGGCCACCGTGGCCCCCTCGCCGAGCACCCGCTCGATGTTCTCCTCGCGCAGGACCACGCTGTGCCGTGACACCACGGTCGCGCCGGTCTCGTCCTGCTCGACGGTCCACTCGCCGGTGTGCGCCGACATCAGCAGCGGGGTCGCCGTCTGCTTGTAGACGATGCGTCCGGCGTCCGGGAAGCAGACCCGCACGGACTCGGTGGTGTGCGACGAGCCGTCGGCGGTCAGCGTGTCCATGGACATGATCTGCACGCCCGGTTCGTCCTCGACGAGGTCCAGGCGGGAGACGTGCGGCACCAGTTCGGGCCAGTCGCCGACCCGGTAGAGGAAGTCGTAGACCAGCTCGGCGGGGCCGTTGACGCGGACGGTGTCCTCGAAGGTGAGGACCAGCTCGTCCAGCTTCGCCCAGCGCTCGGCCAGCGCCTTGAGGTTGGCCAGTTCGGCCCGGCTGTTGGTGTCGGTGGCCCGCTCCACCCAGGCGACGGCCTCGGCGTCGTCGCCGGCGACGGTGAAGTCGTGCAGCAGGGTCAGTTTGGACCGGTCGGCGCCGAGCGGCTCGATGATCCAGGTGCCGCCCATGGACTGCACGGGCCGGGCCGGAAGCTCCTGGCGGAACTCCACGCGGCGTGCCACGGGGTCGAGGACCCGGCGGGACGTCCAGGACTTGATCTCGCCGTTGGCGGTGGCCCACATGCGCAGCCGCTCGTGCTCGCCGTCGAACTCGAGCTGCTCGACGTGCACGTTGGGCGGGAAGTACAGCGGCCACTGGACGGCATCGGAGATCAGGCCGTAGACCACGCCCGCGGGCGCGGCCACGGTCACGTCGTGCGTCGTGCGGTGCACTCGCTCAACGGACATCTTCTGCATCCTCATTTCCGGTGTCGGTGGTTTCCGGTGGTCATGGCGGTGGGAACGCCGACGGATGCTCCGACGGTGTCGCGCTCCGCTCGACGTGTGGACGAGTCCCGCTCGAGGACTGCCGCAGGACCGGTCGCCGGACGCACGTGCAGGGCGCGCAGCGCTTCCTCGAGGGCGGCCGGGGTGAGCAGGTCGCCGCGCGCGGCGAGATAGCCGTCGGGGCGGATCAGCGCCCAGCCGCCCGCGCCCAGCCGGAGGGCGGCCCGCAGTGCGCCGCCGGGGTCGGCGAGGGGGGCGGGGCCGGGGCCTGGGCCGACGGTGCGCACCGACAACCAGGCGCCGTGCCGGGCGGCGGCACCGGCGGCCGTGCGCACGCAGCGGGCGTCGGGGCCGTGGCCGCCGGGGACGAACAGCAGGGTGCAGCGCACGTCGCGCAGTTCGGCGGCGAGCGCGGGCGCGGCGACGGCGGCCATGGCGGCGCGTTCTCCCGGGGCGGGCACGCCGGGCCGGCGGGGCACCATGACGGGGGCGTCGACGGGCGCGGCGAGCGGTACCGGCTCGGGGCCGCCGCCGGTCGTCAGGGAGCCGGCCGCGTAGTGCAGCCGGAGCCCGGAGATGCCGCCGAGGACCTTGCGCTGGATGGCGCGGCGCAGTGGCGGCACGTTGCGGACGACGCCGAAGACGACCGGCAGCGCCACGGCGGCCAGCGCGTTCTTCAGCTGCACCAGGAACGTGGCGGTGCGGGTGGAGCCGAGCAGGGCCCGGCCGACGGGGACGCGTTCCTCGCCGTAGCTGTCGAGCAGGGTGTGCGCGGCGTGGCCGCGGTGCACCAGGGCGAGTTTCCAGGCCAGGTTGTACGCCTCCTGGATGCCGGTGTTCATGCCCTGCCCGGAGGCGGGGCTGTGCACGTGGGCGGCGTCGCCGGCGACGAACACCCGTCCCTCGCGCATCCGGGGCACCATGCGCTGCTGGAAGGTGAACACCGAGGTCCACTCGGGTTCGCCGACCCGCACCGGACGGCCGAGGCCGGCCGACAGCCGGGCGGACAGCCGCTCACGGGCGCCGTCCGCGCCGTCCGGGCCGGGCGCGGTGTCCAGCAGCCGCCAGTGGCCCTCGCGGGCGTAGGGCACCATCATCAGGGCCTGGCCGCCGGTGTGGACCCAGTAGATGCTGTCCTGCGGCAGGTCGGTGTCGACGGGTGCGTCGGCGAGCATCCACGTGTCGCGGCTGTCGCCCACCAGGGGCAGGCCGAGCCGCTTGCGGACGGTGCTGTGGCCGCCGTCGCAGCCGACCAGCCAGTGGGCGGCGAACTCCTCCTCGCGCCCGTCGCCGTGGCGGAGCACGGCCCGTACGCCGGTCGCGTCCTGCTCGAATCCGGTGAGGGCCACGCCCCATTCGACGTCCACGCCGAGCCGGGCGACGGCCGCGCGCAGCACCGCCTCGGTGCGGGTCTGCTCGACGACGAGGGTGTACGGGTAGCGGGTGGGCATGGTGGCGTAGTCCGCTTCCAGGCGGACCAGCCGGCTGCCGCCCGCGTACATGGTGAAGGCCCGGTTCTCGCGGCCCTCGCGCAGCAGCGGGCCGACCGTGCCCATCTGGTCGAGGGTCTCCAGGGTGCGCGGGTGGACGGCGACGGCACGGCTGGTGCGGGCGGGTGCGGCGGCGGCGTCGACCAGGCGGACGCGCAGGCCCCGGCGGGCCAGTTCGTGGGCGGCGGTCAGGCCGACGGGACCGGCGCCGACGACGAGCACGTCGGCGGGCGGCTCAGCGGACACCGGAGGCCTCCGGGACGCGGGCGTCCTCGTCCTCGTACAGCCCGGGTTCGGCGGTGACGAGCGGCTTGAGGGCGGCGACCAGGCGCTGGAAGCCCTCGCTGGTGACGGCGGCCCGGTGAGCGGCGGCGCTCTCCCACTCGGCGATCTCCAGGTGGACGGTCCGGTCGCCGGCGTGGCGGAGGCTGCGGTGGGCGAGGTAGCCGGGCTGGGCCGCCATGTACTCGGTGAGGCGGGCGCGTACGGCGGCGAACTCGTCCTGGTCGCCGTGCACGGTCAGCTTGTTGACGAAGGTCACCATGGTGGTCTCCTCGGTGTGTCGGGACGGTCAGGCGGCGTTCTCCTCGGCGGCGCGCTGGTGCAGCCGCCGCCGGACCTCGCGCCGGGCGGGCTTTCCGGTGGGCGTGCGGGGTACGGCGTCGACGGCCTCCAGTCGCCGGATCCGTTCGAAGGGGGCGAGGCGTTCGTTGGCGCGCTCGGCGACGGAGTCCAGCACGTCGAGGACGGCGTGCGCGGGCCCGCCGGGCGGGGCGGCCGGTGCGCGCAGCGCGATGCCCGCCCACACGACGCTGCCGTGCACGGCGTCGGGCCAGTCGGCGACGACGCACTCGGCGACCCGGGGGTCCTCGGCGAGGACCCGTTCGACCGCGGCGGGCGAGACGAGTTCGTTGTCGTACTTGAAGACGTCGTCCAGGCGGTCCACGAGGTGCAGGACTCCGTCGTCGTCGAGCCGGCCCACGTCGCCGGTGGAGAACCAGCCCTCGGCGTCGATCCGGGAGGGCTGGTCGTCGTGCAGGTAGCCCGCCATCACCTGGGGGCCGCGCACCTGCACCTCGCCGGTGGCGCCGGCGGGGACCGGCTCGCGGCTGTCCAGGTCGACGATCCGGCTCTCGGTGCCGGGCAGTGCCCTGCCGACGGCGCCGTGGCCGACCGGGTCGCCGGGCCGCTGGTTGTGGGCGAGCGGGGACAGTTCGGTCATGCCGTAGCCCTGGATCACGGGCACGCCGAGGGCGTCGCGCAGCCGGTGGGCGGTGCTCGGGGCGAGCGCGCTGCCGCCGGACATCACGACGGTGAGCGGCCCGTTGCGCAGGTGGCCGGCGGTGCCGTCGAGCCGGGGGTCGGCGGCGAGGCGGTGCAGCCGGGCGGGCAGGCCGTAGTAGTGGGTGGCTCCGGCGCGGGCGGCCAGGTCCAGTGAGGCCACCGGGTCGGGGTCCTGGCACAGCACCTGGTGGGCTCCGGCGTACACCGCCGAGTTGAGGTGCATGGTGTGGTACAGCGGGAGGTGGTTGACGGTGACGGCGTCGGGGCCGAGCCGGTGCGCGTGGCCGATCTGGGCGGCGTTGGCGACGAGGTTGCGGTGGGTGAGCCGGACGCCCTTGGGCCGGCCGGTGGTGCCGGTGGTGAACTGCAGGCAGACCACGGCCCCGGTGCCGGCGGGTCCGTCGCCGAGCCCGAACGGCTCCTCGGGCACCGACCGCAGCGCGGCGGCGAGCGGCACGGCGTCGGCGGGGACCACGCCGTCGTCGGCGTCGGTGACGAGGACGGTGTGCAGGGCGGGCAGCCGGTCGCTCAGTTTCGTCAGGCGTTCGGCGAGCGCGGTGGGCACGAAGGCGGCCTCGATCCGGGCGGCGGTGAACACGTGGTGCAGCGCGGCCTCGGACAGCAGGGGGTTGACCAGGGCGATGGTGCAGCCGGCGCGGCTGGTGCCGTAGTAGGCGGCCGGGAAGACGGCGTCCAGGGCGCCGGCCACCGCCACGGTGGCGCCGCGTGGCACGGTGCGCCGCAGGTGGTGTGCGATGCGGTCGGCGTCGGCGTCGAGCCCGGCGAAGGTGACGGTGCCCGCGGCGGTGGTCACGGCGCGGCCGTCGGGGTCCCGGGCCGCGGCGGCGCGCAGCAGTCCGTCCAGGGGCAGTTCCGGATACGTGAAGCCCGGCACGGCGTCCTCCTCCTCGGAACCGACCGTCCCCTCCGTCGGGATCGGCAGACACCCTCACGCTCCGCACGGGCGCTCGAAACCCCGTCGAGACCGGCTCGAGCCCGGCCGCACGTCTCCTCGAACCGGCGCGGGGGGCGGCCGCGGCCCGGACGCCGGCGCCGGCGGACGCGGCTCCAGCGGCGCGCGGGTGCGGCTCGATCGCGGGGCGCCAACGTGCTGGCGGAAGGTAGTGAACCGGGACGATGGGAGCCCCCCGACATGACGCAGACGACGATCGACCGGCCTGAGGTCTCGGCCCTCCAGGAGGCCGTGCAGAAAGCCGCTGACCGGCTCGTCGAGGCCGGTGCCGCGGGCGCGCAGTTCCGGGTGACCCGCGACGGCGACTCCTTCGTGGTGACCTCCGGTGTCGCCGAGCTGGGCACCGACCGCCCGGTCCCGGCCGACGGCCGCTTCCGTATCTCCTGCATCACCAAGCCGTTCGTCTCCGTGGTCGTCCTCCAGTTGGTCGCCGAGGGCAGGATCGAGCTGGACCGCACGGTGGAGAGCTATCTGCCGGGCCTGCTTCCCTACGGCGAGAAGATCACCATCCGCAACCTGCTCCAGCACACCAGCGGCCTGTACAACTACATGGACTCGTTCCAGAAGCCGGGCGACCGCTTCCTGCGCGACCGCTACAAGCACTACGAGCCGGAGGACCTGATCGCCATCGCGGCGGCCAAGCCGCTGGAGTTCGAGCCGGGCAGCAAGTTCGCCTACTGCAACACGAACTACTTCGTCATCGGGCTGCTCATCAAGAAGGTCACCGGCCGCACCCACCGCGAGGAGATCACCGAGCGGGTGCTTGAGCCGCTGGGCCTGACCGAGACGGTCCTGCCGGGCGACGACCCGAACATCCCGGGCCCGCACGCCCGCGGCTACATGGAGATCGGCGGCGAGCCCGTCGACGTGACGCTGATGAACCCCTCCGAGGCGGGCTGCGCCGGCGAGATCATCTCCACCACCAAGGACCTCGACACGTTCTTCGCCGCGCTGTTCGACGGCAAGCTGCTGAACGAGCCGGAGTTCACGGAGATGACCACGGCGCTGCCGCCGGAGATGATCGAGAACCTGCCGATGGGCATCGGCTACGGCCTGGGGATCATGAAGCTGGAGAACGACAAGAACCTGGACCTGTGGGGTCACGGCGCCGGCATCCCCGGCTACGCCACGTTCGCGGCCACCACCCGCGACCTGAGCGCCCGCGTCCAGCTGTCGTTCACGATCGGTGACAAGGACTTCGGCCCGGAGGCCGAGCAGGCCGTCATCCGCGGCGTCAACACCGCGCTGTGCGCCTGAGGAAGGACGCATGGAGAACACAGTGAGGAATCCCGCACAGGATTCGACACGGAATGCGGGACCGGATTCCGTACGAAAAGCGGTGGTGGTGACCGGCGGCGGCACGGGAATCGGTGCCGCCACGGCCCGCGCATTCGCCGACGACGGCGCCCATGTCCTCATTGTCGGGCGCAACGAGGCGACGCTGAAGGAAACCGCCGAGGGACACGACCGTATTCGGGTTCTGTCGGCCGACATCCACGATCACGACGCGCCCGACGCCATCGTGGAGAAGGCGCTCGCGGAATTCGGCCGGATCGACGTCCTGGTCAACAACGCGGCCGTCACCGGATTCGCCGCACTGGACGGCCTGGACCGGGAGTCGGTGCGGACCCAGCTCGGCACGAACCTCGTCGCCCCGGTCTTCCTCACCCAGCGCGCGCTGGACGCGCTGGAGGCGACCCGGGGCGTGGTCGTCAACGTCTCCTCGGCCGGGTCGCTGGGCCGCCGTGCCTGGCCGGAGAACTCGGTCTACGGCATGGCCAAGGTGGCACTGGACTTCCTGACCCGCACCTGGGCCGTGGAGCTGGCGCCGCGCGGCATCCGCTCGGTCGGCATCGCCCCCGGCGTCGTCGACACCGGTGTCGGGGTGCGCGCGGGAATGCCGCCGGAGGCCTACGAGGCGTTCCTGGCCGAGATGGCGAAGCGGATTCCGGCCGGCAGGGTCGGCCGGCCGGAGGACATCGCCTGGTGGATCGTTCAGCTGACGCGGCCCGAGGCCGCGTACGCCAACGGCACGGTCCTGGCGGTGGACGGTGCGCTGTCCGTGACGTGACGGGACGGACGACGCACGCCGAGGGCCCCCCGGGCAGCGCCCGGGGGGCCCTCGGCCGTGTGCGTTCCCGGACGCCGTCGGGCCGGGGCGGCGGTCAGCGGGCGACGGTCGCCGTGACGTAGCGGACGGGGACGTCGATGTGGATGACGCCGTCGTCGCCGCGCAGCGCGTCCAGCCCCTCGGTCAGGCGGGTGCGCAGGGTCGCGGCCTCTTCCTCGGGCAGGTGCTGCCACAGCAGGCGCATGCCCTGGGTGTGCGACCAGGTGACCCAGTCGGCACCCGACACGGCGGTCATGTCCACGCTCTCGTCGGCGATCTCCACGTCCCGGAAACCGGCCGTGTGCAGGGCGGCGGTGAGGTCGGCGGGGTCCTCCAGCCAGGAGTGCAGCTGCTCCCGCAGCCGCTCCGGGTGCCAGGCGGCCGGCAGGTGCTCCAGCAGCGACAGCGGGATCCAGCGGGTGAACAGCGGCGGCAGGAACGGGAAGGTGTCGCGGGCGAACACGGGGCTGGTGAAGGCGATCCGGCCGCCGTCGCGCAGCAGCCGGGCGTAGCGGGCGAGCGCCCCGCGCGCGTCCGGCAGGAAGATCACGCTGTAGCTGCCCACCACGAGGTCGAAGGAGCCCTCGGGCAGGTCGGGGTGCTCGCCGTCCATGACGCGCAGTTCCACGTTGCCGATGCCCTGGCGTTCGACCTCGCGCCCGGCCTGCTCGATCATCGCCTCGGCGATGTCGATGCCGAGGGCCGAGCCCTGCGGGCCGAGCAGGCGGGCGGCCGGCAGCAGCGTGGCGCCGAGGCCGCAGCCGACGTCGAGCAGGCGCTGTCCCGGGCGCGGCGCGGCCCGCTCCACGAGGCGCCGGCCCATCGGGGTGAAGAACTCCACCCCCAGCCGGTCGTAGGTCGCCGCGGCCCCGTTGAAGGCGGCGGTGACTTTCGTCTTGTAGATGTCGGTGGCGGTGTCGGTGGCGGTGTCCACGGTCGGCTCCGGGTTCCTCGTCGGGGTGGTGCGGAAAAACGCGAGGTGCACCCGCCATGCTCCGGCGGTCCTTTCGGAAACCGCTAAAAGCCGCGTAGAGGCGGCCTCGACCGCCGATATCGGCCGCTTGCCCACCGTATTCCGCCACCGCAGACTGACGCCCAGTGTCCCGGCGTCCTGGACCGACATCCGTGGAGGGGAATTCTTCGATGAGCAGTCAGATAGACGCGGTGCGCCGCATGGTGCAGGCGTA
The DNA here is from genome assembly GCF_019049125.1 of Streptomyces sp. AC602_WCS936. Taxonomy (NCBI): domain Bacteria; kingdom Bacillati; phylum Actinomycetota; class Actinomycetes; order Kitasatosporales; family Streptomycetaceae; genus Streptomyces; species Streptomyces sp. AC602_WCS936. The sequence goes on from NZ_JAGMUF010000027.1 coordinate 23,562, forward strand.
CAACACCGGAAACACCGAGGATGTGGCCGAGTACATCCACCCGGAATACCTCAACCCGGCGACGCTGGAGCACATGGACCTGCGCGGTCCGGATTCCTTCGCGATGGCTGTGAAGTGGCTGCGGATGACGTTCTCCGAGGAGGCGCACCTGGAGGAGGTGAAGATCGAGGAGCGTGGCGACTGGGTGCGCGCGTACCTCGTTCTGTACGGCCGTCACGTCGGGAACCTGGTCGGGATGGCGGCGACCGGCCGCCGCTTCTCCGGTGAGCAGATCCACCTGATCCGCTTCGTCGACGGCAAGATCCGCGACCACCGCGACTGGCCCGAGTACCAGAGCACCTACCGCCAGCTCGGCTCCCCGTGGCCGGAGCCGAACGGCTGGAGGGACTGACGATGATTCTCGTCACCGGAGCGACCGGCAAGGTGGGCCGGGAGGCAGTGGAGCAGCTCGTGGCCCTCGGCCGCGAGGTGCGGGCGCTCAGCCGCAAGCCGGAGGAGGCCGGCCTGCCCGAGGGCGTGGAGGTCGTCGCGGGCAGCCCCGCCGACCCCGGCTCGCTGGCCGCCGCCTTCGACGGCGTCGCCCAGGCGCTGGTCGTGCTGTCGGGCGATGTGGCCGGGGAGGCCCGCAACGTGGCGAAGGCCGCCGCCGACGCGGGCGTGGAGCACATCGTGTTCCTGTCGTCGGCGAGCGTGCTGCACCCGCTGTCGCACGGCATCAAGGAGGAGCACCGGGCCGCGGAGGAGGCGATCACCGCGTCGGGCGCCGCCACCACGTTCCTGCGTCCGGGCCCGTTCCACGCCAACACCTCGTGGTGGATCAAGACGGTCCGGGAGAACTCCTCGGTGCGCGACTGGATCGGCAACAACCCGGGCGCCCCGATCGACGAGTACGACATCGCCTCCTCGGCGGTGGCCGCGCTCACCGGGGACGGCCACCGCGGCGAGGCCTACGTGCTCACCGGTCCCGAGGTGCTCACCTCCGAGGAGCAGGCCCGCGTCCTCGGCGAGGTCCTGGGCCGGGAGCTGGAGTTCTCCGTGGCCCCGCAGGAGGAGGTCGTGGAGGTCTTCGCCGGCATCACCGGCGACCGCCCGGCCGCGGTCACCAACGTGGCCGCCCTGCACAGCCCCGAGGTGCCGTGGGCCCGGCCCACGGCCGCCGTCCGGGACCTCACGGGCCGCGAGCCGCGCCCGTACCGTCAGTGGGCCGTCGCCAACGCGGCCGTGTTCGGCTGAGACCCAGGAGGGGCAGAAGATGACGAACGAGCCGAACACGGGCAGCGGCCCGGACGGCACCGTCCTGGTGATCGGCGCGACCGGCCAGCAGGGCGGCGCCACCGCCCGCGAGCTGGTGCGACGGGGCCGGACGACGGCGGCCCTGGTGCGCGATCCCGAGTCCGAGAAGGCCCGTGCGCTCGCGTCCCTCGGCGTGCGCCTGGTCCGCGGCGACATGGACGACGAGGCGTCCCTGCGGGCGGCGATGGAGGGTGTGCACGGGGTGTTCTCCGTGCAGAACTTCATGACGCCGGGGGGTCTGGGCGGAGAGGTGCGCCAGGGCCGCGCGGTGGCCCGGGCCGCGAAGGCCGCCGGCGTGGCCCACGTCGTGTACAGCTCGGTGGGCGGCGCCGAACGCCACAGCGGCGTACCGCACTTCGACTCCAAGCGGCACATCGAGCGGTACCTCCAGGAACTGGACGTGCCGACGACCGTGCTGCGCCCGACGTTCTTCATGGACAACTTCGCCGCGCACGGCCCGCAGAACGTCGACGGGACACTGGTGGTGCAGCTGGGCCTGAAGCCGGACACCCGCGTGCAGTTCATCGCCGTGGACGACATCGGCTTCTTCGCGGCGCAGGCCTTCGACCGGCCGGACGAGTACATCGGCCGGGCGCTGGAGCTCGCCGGTGACGAGCTGACCGCGACCGAGGTGGCGGCGGCGTACGCGGAGCGCACCGGGCTGCCCGCGCGGTTCGAGGAACTGCCGCTGGACATGGTGGCCGCGAACCCGTACATCCCCAACGCCCCCGAGATCGCCCTGATGTTCGAGTGGTTCCAGGACCACGGCTACCAGGCCGACATCGCGGCGCTGCGCACGGAGCACCCGGGCCTGCAGTCGTTCGCGACGTTCCTGAAGGGCATCGAGGCCTGAGCCTGCCGCTCGGCGTCCGGCGCCGGAAGCGGCTCGGACTCGGTCACCGTCCTGCGCGCACCGGACATCGGTCGGGCCGGGCCCCCAGAGGTGGGGGCCCGGCCCGACGGCGTTGCCTCTTCGGCCTTCGGGTGATCAGACCGTGGACTATGGTGTGGGGATGACTACCGGGACGGCATCGCGCCACACACGGATCGGTGACCCGGTGCACTCCTGAGCGCCGCGCGGGCCCCGCCTCCGTCGTGTTGACCACAGGCTCGACACATCAATCACGACAGGAGACCCCGTGCCCACCAAGACGTTGCAGATCCAGGTTCCCACCGCGGACGGCAAGGCCGACGCGTTCGCCGCCTTCCCCGACAGCGGTGAGCAGCACCCGGGGGTGCTGATGTACGCGGACGGCTTCGGCATCCGGCCCGTGCTGCGCGACATGGCCCGCGAACTGGCCGGGCACGGCTACTACGTGCTCGTCCCCAACCTCTTCTACCGGCACGGCCCGGCACCGGTGGTCGACCTTCCCGAGCACATCGGGGACGAGGTCCGGCCGGCGATCTTCGCCCGGCTGATGCCCTTGATCGAGGCGCACACCGCCGAACGCGTCCTGATCGACGCCGAGGCCTACCTCGGGTTCCTCACCGACCAGCCCGAGGTCGCCGCCGGTCCCGTCGCGGTGACCGGCTACTGCATCGGCGGCCTCTGGGCGATGCGCACGGCCGCGGCCCACCCCGGCCGGGTGGCAGCCGTCGCCGCGTTCCACGGCCCGGTGGGGGTCGACGGGCCCGACCTCTTCGCCAAGCTGACCGCCCGGGTCCACCTCGGCCACGCCGAAGGCGACCTGACACCCGAGGCCCTCGGCGAACTCAACCAGGCCCTGGACGCCGCAGGCGTCAGCCACACCTCCGAGATCTACCCAGGCACCGTCCACGGCTTCACCATGGCTGACACCGACACTTTCAGCGCCTGCGGACTGCAACGCCACTGGGACCGCCTGCTCCCGCTCCTGAACGGCACGCTGGGCCACAGCTGAGGACTTCGCGCCGGCCCCAACCGCCCGTGCGGCCGGAAGCCACTGACAGCACGTCAGCTCGGTCAGGCCCCCGTGGCCGTCGGCGCCTCCCACGCGCCTGTGCGGGGAACCTCGGCACTGAGCCGCCACGGTTTGTGCCCCGGGGCTTCGCAGACGGCCCACAGCCGCAGGGGCGCATCGGCGTACGCGATGCGCCACCGGCGTTCTCCGTCATCGCCTGGTGTCCAAGGGGGCGGCATTGACGGGCGGAGGGTGATTCTTACAGCGTCGTCAGTCGCAAACGTGAAAGGGGCGATCGACCGTGCGAGCGGATCGACCCCGGCGGCGACGGCGCTGAAACGGAAAGGGCCCCAGACAACGGCCGCGCGCTCCTCTGCTGTGGGGCCGCCGGCGGGAATGTTGTCTCGTGAACGATCGCGGTCGTCTCTGATGCGGAGCCGTACTCGCAGGCCGGTCAGCCCCGAGGGCCCGTCAAGGCGTACGTGGAGCAGCCCCGGTGGTTCGGCGATCCTGAAGCGAAGCCGCGGAGTCAGTTCCTTGTGCCAGCGGTCACGCTCGATCTGGGCGACGGACGCAGCCGTCTTGTTCGCTTCCCGAGATGCCCTCCAGGCCGCGAGTGCGGCGAAACCGCTGAATCCGGCGGCGATGGCGGCGATCGAAGTGTCCGCGACGGTCATGGTGCGGCACCTGGCAGCGAGTCAGCGCTGCGGCCGGAGCGGGCAGGTGTCACCCGTGCTGGAGTCGGGACCAGTGCGTCGAAGCGAGATGGCGGCCGCTGCATCACTGCTCAACGAGCTTCGCCCATGTCAGTCACGCGACAGTGGCCTGGACGGACGGTCCGGGTCGATCGTGAGGCTACGCCACGCAATTATTTGACCGATCGTTCCAGTCAAGGCTATGGTCTTCGACGTGGCCAGGACCAAGGAATTCGATCCGGACGCCGCGCTGCAGTCGGCCCTCGAGCTGTTCTGGCGGCGCGGCTACGAAGCGACGTCGATGGCGGACCTCGTCGAGCACCTCGGCATCGGCCGCGCCAGCCTCTACGCGACCTTCGGCAACAAGCACGAGCTGTATCTGAAGGCCATGGACCGCTACACCGAGACGCGCGACCCGGCCCTGCTCGCCGAGTTGTCCCAGCCGGGCCCCGCACTGCCCGCGGTGCGGGCGCTGGTGCGCCGCTTCGCCGCGGAGGCCGCCTCTCCGGAGGACCGGCTGAACGGCTGTTTCGTCACCAACACCGCGGCCGAGCTGGCCCCGCACGACCCCGCGGCGGCCCGCCGGGTCGAGCTCAGCTGGGAGCACATCGAGACTCCTCTGCACTCCGCGCTCGTACGGGCCCAGGCTCAGGGCGAGTTGCCCGAGGGCCGCGATCCGCGCGCCCTGGCCCGCATGCTGCTCGTCCTGCTGCAGGGCGTACGGGTCGTCGGCAAGGCGTCGGACGATCCCGCCCGGGTGCGGGACGCGGCCGAACAGGCCCTGGCGCTGCTGGACTGACTCACGCCCACCGAAAGCATCGCAAGCACCGGAAGCACTGGGCGACTTTTGCCTGTCCAAATAATGGATCGATCGGTCAAGTATCGGTCTCAAGTATCCGGAGGATGGCATGACCGCCACAGCAGCTGCCCGCGTCGCCACCCTGCGGCAGCGACACGCCTTCGTCCTCCTCGGTGCCGTCCAGGCCACGCTGATCTTCACGCTCGCCGCGATCGCCGTACCGCTGCCCCGCATCGGGCGCGAACTCGGCCTGCAGCGTGCCGACCTGATCCTGCTCAGCGCCGCCTACGGACTGACCTTCGCCGGGCTGCTGCTCTTCGGCGGGCGCCTCGCGGACCGCTACGGCGGGCGGCGTGCCCTCACCGCGGGCCTGGTCCTCTTCGCCGCCGCCTCGGCCGCCGCCCCGCTCGCCTCCGGCATGGAGGCACTGCTGGCAGCACGCTTCGCGCAGGGCGCGGGGGCGGCTCTGATCGCGCCGGCCGCCATGGCCGTGCTGCGCGCCGTCTTCCCCTCCCCGTCCGCGTACGGCAGGGCGATGGCCACCTGGGGCGGGCTCTCGATACTCGGCGCGACCGCGGGCAATCTGCTCTCCGGCGTCATCTCGACGCTGCTGTCCTGGCGTTGGACCTTCGCCGTGCCGCTCGTGGTGGCCCTCGCGGCCCTCGCCCTGACGCCCCGGCTGCCGCCGGACACCACCGCGAGCCGGGACAGGTCCCTCGACCTGCCGGGTGCGCTGCTCGCCACCGCCGGGATCACCCTCGCCAGTCACGGACTCGTCGTCACCGACACCCACCCCTGGTCGTCGGCCGGTGTGCTCGTGCCGCTGCTCGGCGGAGCCGCGCTGCTGGCCGGGTTCTGGTACGCCGAGCGCGGCGCCCGCGACCCGCTGCTGCCGACCCGCTTCCTGCTCGACCGGCGGCGGATCCTCGCCCTCGCGGCCGTCGCGCTGAGCGCCTGCGCGACCGCGATGACCTTCGTGGTCCTCTCGCTCCACCTCCAGCAGACGCGCGACTGGTCACAGCTGCGGACCTCGGCGGCGTTCGTACCGTTCGCCGTGGCGCTGATCGCCTCGGGCCGGGCGGCGGGAGCGCTCATCGGCCGGTACGGGGCCCGCACCGTCACGGCCGCCGGGCTCGGCACCGGCGCGGCCGGGCTCGTCCTCCTCGCGCTCACCGGGACCGACGCGCACATCCCGTACGAGTACGGGCTGCTGCCGGGCCTCGTGCTGCTGCCGGCCGGCACGGCGGCCTCCTTCGCGGGAGCCGCCGTGCTCGCCACCGAAGGCGTGCCGCGGCAGCAAACCGGGCTCGCGGGCGGCGTGCTGAACACCGCGATGGAATTCGGCCCGACCGCCCTGTTCGCACTCCTGCTCACGCTCGGCAGCGATGCCTCGTCCCTCGCCGCGACGGGGGCCGCTCTCGCCGCCGTCGCCCTCCTGAACCACCGCACCAAGTAATCCAATTACTCAAGGAGCCACCCGATGAACCGCTTCACCGGCAAGACCGTCCTCGTCACCGGCGCGGGCTCCGGCCTCGGCCGCGCGATCGCGCTCGCCTTCGCGGCCGAGGGCGCGTCCGTGGTCGCCGCCGGACGTACCGCGGCCACACTGCACGAGACGGTCGGCCGCATCGAGGCCGCGGGCGGCACGGCCGCCGCCGTCACCGCCGACGTCACCGACTCCGGCCGGCTCCAGGACCTGGTGCGCGAGAGCGTCACCCGCTTCGGGGGGCTGGACATCGCGGTCAACAACGCCGGGATACTCCGCGGCACCGTGCCCGCCGGGGACGTGAGCGAGGAGGACTGGGACGCGGTGCTGCGGACGAACGTCACCGGCGTCTGGCTGGCCATGAAGCACGAGATCGCACACATGAAGGACCACGGCGGCGGCACCATCGTCAACATCTCCTCCAACCTGGGCGCACATCTGCGGATCCCGAACGCCGCCGCGTACGTCGCCTCGAAGGCCGCGGTCTCCGCGCTGACCCGTGCCGCCGCTCTCGACCACATCCACCAGGGCATCCGCATCAACGCGGTCAGCCCCGGCGCCTCCGCCGCCCCCATGTCGCTGCGGCCCGGCGAGAGCGAGGCCGACCGCGCCGAGCGTGTGAAGACGGAGAACCCGCTCGGCCGGGTCGCCGAGGCGGAGGAAGTGGCGGCCGCGGTGCTCTACCTCGCCTCGCCCGCGGCCGGCGCGGTGGTCGGCGCCGACCTGGTCATCGACAGCGGAGCCTCGGCCTGACGGTCCGCGGGCTCCGGCGGCGCAAAGGAGGGCCGGAACCGTGGTGGCGGTTTCGGCCCTCCTCGCGTCCGGCGCGGCGGCGGTCAGCCTCCGAGCACGCTCTGGTCGACGAAGCCCAGTTCCTTGAGCATCGGCAGGTAGTTGAAGACGTCGTAGTGCTCGATGATCCGGCCGTCGTCGTCGAAGCGCAGCTCCTCCAGCATGAACCAGCGGACCTTCTTGCCGGTCGGGGCCTTGCCGAAGAAGTCGCCCAGGTGCGTGGCCGTCACGGAGATGCGCAGGATGACCCGGTCGCCCTCGGAGACGGCGCTCCTGACATCCAGGTGGAGGTCGGGGAAGGCGGCGAGGCCGCCGCGCATCGCGCCGATCATCAGCTCGGTGTCGACCTCGCGGTCCTCGGAGAAGTGCCGGACGTCAGGGGACCAGTGCGCGATGACGCCGTCCACGTCCCAGCGGTTCCAGGCGGCGGCGCAGTCGAGCGCGATCTGCTTGTTGCGCTCCTGCACGGTGGTGTCGGTGAGCGTTGTGGTCATGACGAGGTCTCTTCCTTACCGGTGCGAGGGGATCAGGACGTGCTTGCCGACGGTGGTGCCGTCCAGCAGGGCGCGGAGAGCGGCCGGGGCCTCGTCCAAGCGGTGCCGGCCCGCGATCTCCGGGCGCAGCACGCCCTCGTCGGCCAGCCGGTACAGGGCGGCCAGGTCGGCCTGGAAGTTCTCGCCGGGCTTGACGTAGTACATGGTCTGCCGGCGGCCCCGGGTGAGCCCCAGCTTGCGTGCGAACCAGCGGGCGACCGTGCGGCGCAGGGCGGGCACGTGCGGGCGGAACCACTGCCCGGGCCGGTACCCGGCGACGGAGGAGTCGAAGGAGACCAGCGTGCCGCCGTCGGCGAGCAGTTCCCAGCCGACGTCCAGGCCGCGCCCGCCGATGTGGTCGAAGACGGCCTGCACGCCCTGCGGGGCCAGCTCCCGCACCGCGCCCGCGAAGTCCGGCAGGCGGTAGTCGACGGGCTCGGCGCCCAGCGCCCGGACCGCCTGGTGCTTGGCGGGCGAGGCGGTGCCGATGACCCGCAGCCCCTGGTGGACAGCGAGCTGGGTGAGCAGGGTGCCCACGCCGCCGCTCGCGCCGTGCACCAGGACGGTGTCGCCGGGCTCCAGGGAGACCAGGCGGTGCAGCATCTGGTAGGCCGTGACGCCGTTGGTGATCAGCGAGACGGCGATGGCGGCGTCGAGGTGTTCGGGGGCCTGGGCGAGGTGTTTCGCGGGCAGTTCGACGTACTCCTGCCAGGCGCCCTGGCGGGGCATCGCGGCGACGCGGTCGCCGGCCCGCAGGCCGGTGACGCCGGGGCCGGTCTCGACGACCCGCCCGACGAGGTCGTAGCCGGGGACGAACGGGAACTTGGGCGGGAAGGGGTGCAGGTGCTGGAGCATCTGCACTTCGGCATAGGAGACGCCGGCGGCCTCCACCCGGACCACGACCTTGCCCTGGCGGGCGGCCGGCCGGGCGTCCCGGACGGTGACGACGTGCTGCTCGGGCTCGCCGCTGCCGGTCATGGTGACGCGCGCGTTGGCGAGGGAGACGGCGGAGTGGATGGTCATACGGCGCCCACGGCCTCGGTGGTGCGGGCGAAGTCGTCGGCGTGGTCGGCGGCCCACTGGGCGAAGGTGCGCGCGGGGCGGCCGGTGACCTTCTCGACGGTGTCGACCGGGACGGGCGGGTGGTCGATCGCGTCGGCGAGGTAGCCGAGGACCATCTCGACGACCGGCGGCGGCATGAACCGGCCCATCTGCTCACGGGCCTGGTCGGGAGTGATCTCCTCGAAGGTGAGGGGACCGCCGACGGCTTCGGCGATCGCCTCGACCTGGGCGGCCTGCGTGATGGCCTCGGGCCCGGTCACGACGTATGCCTGCCCGGTGTGCCCGTCCTCGACCAGCGCGGTGACGGCCACGGCGGCGACGTCCGCCTCGTGGATCAGTACCCGCGGGGCGTTGCCGTAGGGGGCGCGGACGACGCCCTCGGTGCGGATCGAGTGCCCCCACTTCCACAGGATGTTGGTGGCGAACTCGTCCGGGCGCACGAACGTGAAGTCGATGCCGGACTCTTCGACGGCCTGCTCCACGGTGCGGTGGTGCTCGCCGCTGTGGTTGTCGCCGGAGGTGTCGAGCACGGACGAGGAGGAGAGCACGACGATGCGGCGCACGCCGGCCTCCTTCGCCAGCGCGACGACCTCGCGGGCCGTGGCGGGCACCGGGAAGAGGTACAGCTTCTCCACTCCCTCCAGGGCCGGCGTCAGCGTCCGGGGCTGCTCCAGGTCGCCCTCGAAGACCTCCACGCCCGCCGGGAGTCCGGCGGCCGCCGGGTTGCGGGTCAGCGCCCGCACCTGGGCGCCGGCGGCCACGAGTCCGTCGACCACGTGGCGGCCGACCGCTCCGGTGGCTCCTGTCACGAGAACTGTCATGCCTGCTCCACCTGTGTCGTGTTCCCGGCCTGTCGCCGAGGGGTCCGAAGTCACTTGAGTGCTTGCCAGGCTGTGGGCGCCCGCTGGAGGGCACGTGGAGAGCTGCTGGACGGCCGCGCCCTCCGGCGGGTGCGGCCCGGTCAGTAGTGCGAGTACTCGGCGGAGTCGAGGTCGTGCGTCTCGTCGCCGCGCAGCGCCGGGGTGAACATGCAGACCAGGCGCAGGTCCTCGTGCGGGGAGGCCACCAGCCAGTGGGCGTCGTGCCGGTCGAGGGCGTAGAGCGTGCCGGGCGTGATCGGGTGGGAGACGCCGTCGCTGTCGACGACCTCGCCGCTGCCCTCGATGCAGTAGCAGCTCTCCAGGTGGTTGCGGTACTCCAGGCGGGACTTGGTGCCCGCCCGCACGACCGTGTCCGTGACGGTGTAGCCGACGCCGTCGTCCTCGGTGAGGAAACGGCGGCTGAGGCCGTTGCCCCACTCGACACAGGTGACGTCTTCCAGCTTGCGGACGATCATGTTCGTCTCCTTCCATACGGTGGTGCCGACGGCGCGGGCTCGAGGGGCGGGAGGTGGTTCAGGCGGCGACCGCGGCGCGGGTGCGCAGGCGGTCCACCAGGGCCAGGGCGGAGCCGTCCCCGATGGCGGTGCGGGCCGCGCGGACGGCCTCGTGCCAGTCGCCGGTGCCCCGGGCGGCGACGGCCAGGGCGGCGGCGTTGAGGCACACGGTGTCCTCGGCGGCGGGGTGTCCCTCGCCTGCCAGCAGCGCCCGGAAGCCGGCGACGGGGTCGGTGCCCGGGGCGAGGTCGGCGAGGGTGCCGCGGCGCAGCCCGAAGAGGGCGGGGGCGAGGACGAAGTCGTCCTCGGCGCCGTCCTCGTAGGTGCGCACGAGGTTGGGAGTGAAGCCGAGCAGTTCGTCGACGCCGGGGTCGTTGGTGCACAGCCACACCGTGCGGCCGGTGCGGCGGGAGACGTGCTCGGCGGCGTGACGCACTCCGGTGACCAGCCGGGCGTCGGAGACGCCGGTGAGCTGCGCGTCGGCCGGCACGTCGGCGAGGAACGGCCCGAAGGTGTTGACGAACCGGCCCAGCGGCCGGAAGTTCAGCGGCAGCACGCCGCGCGCGAGCAGCGCGATCTCGGCGGGATAGACGTGGGGGCCGGTGAACGCCAGGCCGTAGCGCTCGAGCGTGTCGCGCGTCTCCTCGTGGGACGAGGTCGGTGCGATGCCGAGGCGGTGCAGCAGGTCGACGGAGCCCAGTCGGGACGTGTAGGCGCGCGAACCGCTCTTGACCACCGGCGTGCCCGCCGCGGCGGCGACGAACGCGGCGGCGGTGGAGAGGTTGAGGGTGGGCGGCCCGCCGCCGGTGCCGACGATGTTCACGGCGCCGGTGAACGGCGCGCCCGCCGGCGGTCGCCGCTCGGCGAGCGAGTCCAGCAGGGCGGCCAGGGTGACGCGGTCGGGTGTCCGGGTGGACAGTGACGCGAGGAGCGCCGCACTCTCGCCCCGGCGCAGCCGGCCGGCGTGGAGTTCGTCCCACAGGGACCGGAACTCGTCCCGCTCCACGGGCCGGTCGCGGGCGATCAGCGCGGTGACGGCGCCGTGCATCGCTACGCGGCCTCGGCCGTGGCGCCGGAAGCGGCCGCGATGAACTCCTCGATGGCGGCGACCGACCGGAACGACTCGGGCGCGAGGTCGACCTCGTCGGTGTTGATGCCGTACCGGTCCTCCAGCCAGGCGATCACCTTCAGCAGCCCGAGGCTGTCGATGACTCCGCTCTCCAGCAGGTCGTAGTGGTCGTCGAGCTGCGCCGCGGGCACGTCCGGCAGGAACTCCTCGACGAGGAACGCCTTGATGGCCTGGGCGTTGGGCATGTCGGTTCTCCTTGGTGAGGCGGTCGTGCACGCCACGGTCGCGGCCGGGCGGCCGGCGTGAGGGCGCGCGGCGGTGTGCTCCTTCGCGCGTGCGCCGCCAGTCCGGGCGGTGGCGGCCGGGCTCGGCGGCCACGCCTTCGGACGGCTCCTGCCTGCGCCCTCCTGGCCTTCGATGGTGGACGGCCGGGCTGGAGCCCGGTTCGAGCCGCACTGCACGCGGCCTCGGGTCCCTCCCCGGCCCGGCCTCGGGCCCGCCCGCGTTCCGCCGGAGCCCGGGATACGCCCCGGCCGCCGACGCCCACCCGACCGCGGACCGGCGCCCAACCCCCGGCTCGGCCTCGGGCCCGCCCGCGTCCCGCCGGAGCCCGGGGTACGCCCCGACCGCCGACACCCACCCGACCGCGGACCGGCGCCCAACCCCCGGCCCGGCCTCGGGCCCGCCCGCGTCCCGCCGGAGCCCGGGGTACGCCCCGACCGCCGACACCCACCCGACCGCGGACCGACGCCCGACCGGCCCGGCCGCGTGGCACACCGGGGACAGGCGCGGGCGGGCGGCGTCCGGTCCACCGCTCCTCCCCGGTGGCGGACGGGCACCGCGCGTGAGCGCCTTCAGGCGGTGTCGTCGTCCGTGAGACCGGTCAGTTCGGCGAGTGCCTCGGCCGGGTCGGTGGAGGGGGTGCCGGCGGGCCACCAGGCGGTGTCCCGCTCCCGGTAGGGGTACCAGCGGCCGTCGCGGCCCAGGCGCAGCTGGAGTCCGCGGCCGGTCAGCGTCCAGTGATTGCCGTCGATGCTGATCGGGGGCAGTTCCTCGTCCTCCCAGCCCGCGGCCAGCGCGGTGCGGGCCCGCGCGGTCTGCTGCTCGGACGGGGCCCAGGACCGTTCCAGCACCTCCAGCGCGGTCCGGCCGCCGGTACGCCACGCGGCGGCGGCCCGGTCCAGCTCCCCGGGCCGGCCGCAGCCCGCGCGCAGCCGGTCCGCGACGCGCGGGTCGGGGTGGGTGGCCGCCAGGCGCACGGTGTCCTGCCACGCGTCGAGCGGCTCGGGCGGCGCGGCGCCGAACCCGTGCAGGTGGGCCAGGAGTTCGCGGGCGCGCAGGGCCGCGTCGGCGGCGAGCCGGTCCAGCGGGTCGGCCTCGATGCCGGTGAGCGGCTCGTCGGGCACGGCGGGCGGCTCGGGCAGCGGCGGCAGGGCGGGCGGCCCGGCGTCGGGGCGGGCGTAGGCGGCGCGCTGAAGGGCGTGGGCATCGGGGTCCTGCGCCGCCGCGCCGTCCCGCTCGCCGCCGGCCTCCTCGTCCTCTCCCTCGGTCTCCTCGTCGTACTCCCCCTCGTACTCCTCCTCGCCGTACTCTTCGCCGTCCTCCTCGTCTCCGGCCATCGCCCGCAGCAGCAGGACCGACTTCAGTTCCTCCACCGCCTCGCCGGCGCCGCGGCCGCGGATCAGCGGCAGCAGCCACGGGTCCTCGTCGAGCAGCCAGGACAGCTGGTAGCCGAGCGCGGTGGCGTGCGGGCAGGGGTGGTCGAAGGCGTCGCAGTCGCAGTCGGCGTCGAGGTCGCCGTAGCCGGGCAGCATCCGCACCCGGGCGTCCTCGACGGCCTCCAGCAGGTCCTCGGGCAGTTCCCCGGCCAGCACCGCCTCGGTCTCGGCGGGCCGGTCGGCGGTCTTCTCCCAGAGCAGGTCCCACTCGTCGGCGTCCAGCTCCGTCAGCGTCAGCTGCGTGGTGTACGTCTCCTCACCGCCGTACACCTGGGCGGCGACGCGTCCGGGGCTGACCGTGATCGGGCCGATCCGGCCGCTGCGGGCGAAGGACCGCCCCTTCTTCAGCGGCTCCTCCTCCGGCCAGACGTCCTCCACGGCCGCCACCCACTGCCTGGCCCAGAAGGACTGGCCACGGGCCCGGCCGCCCCGGCGCGCCGCGAAGGCGGGAAAGCCCCGCGCGCCGCTGTCCTGTGCCCCGCTCATGCCATGCTCCTCAGTTCCACCAGGTTGGCCAGCTCGTCGTTGGTCAGCTCGGTCAGGGCCTGCTCGCCGGAGCCGAGGACGGCGTCGGCCAGTTCCTTCTTCGCCTCCAGCAGGGCCGCGATGCGGTCCTCGACGGTGCCCTCGGCGATCATCCGGTGCACCTGTACGGGCTTGGTCTGGCCGATGCGGTAGGCGCGGTCGGTGGCCTGGGCCTCCACGGCCGGGTTCCACCAGCGGTCGTAGTGCACGACGTGGTCGGCGCGGGTGAGGTTCAGGCCGGTGCCGGCCGCCTTCAGCGACAGCAGGAAGACGGGGAACTCACCGTCCTGGAAGCGCCGCACCATCTCCTCCCGCTTGGCCACCGGCGTGCCGCCGTGCAGCAGCATGGCGGGCGTGCCGCGCTCGCGCAGGTGGCGTTCGAGGAGCCGGGCCATCGCCACGTACTGGGTGAACACCAGGGCCGCGCCGCCCTCGGCGGTGATGGTGCCGATGAGTTCGTCGAACAGCTCCAGCTTCCCGGAGCGGCCCGCGAGCGGCGCGTCGTCCTCCTTGAGGAACTGCGCGGGGTGGTTGCAGATCTGCTTCAGGCCGGTGAGCAGCTTCAGCACCAGGCCGCTGCGGGCGATGCCGCCGTCGCCGGCGCGGATCTCGGCCATCACCGCCTCGACCTGCTTGCGGTACAGGGACTCCTGCTCGGCGCTGAGCGCGACCGGCCGGTCCGTCTCGGTCTTGGGCGGCAGCTCGGGCGCGATGCCCGGGTCGGTCTTGCGGCGGCGCAGCAGGAACGGCCGTACGAGGTCGGCGAGGAGCCGGGCGGTGTGCTGCTCCCCCTCCCCCTCCGCGGCGAGGACCCGCTCGGCCTCGACGGGGGCGATCCAGCGCTTGCGGAACCGGCCGTGGGTGCCGAGCAGTCCGGGCGTGGTCCAGTCGAGGACCGCCCACAGCTCGGAGAGGTTGTTCTCCACCGGGGTGCCGGTCAGCGCGATGCGGGCGCGGGCGCCGATCAGGCGCAGTGCCTTCGCGGTGGAGGAGTGCGGGTTCTTCACGTGCTGGGCCTCGTCGGCCACGACCAGGCCCCAGGGGTGGGTACCGAGCCGTTCGGCGTCCAGCCGCATGGTGCCGTACGTGGTGAGCACGAATCCGGCGTCGGCGCCGTCGAGGGTGCGGCCGGGGCCGTGGTAGCGCTGGACGGGGGTGCCCGGCGCGAAACGGCCCACCTCGCGCTCCCAGTTGCCGAGCAGCGAGGCCGGGCAGACCACCAGCGTGGGGCCGCGGTCCTGAGGCCGCTCCTGGCGCAGCAGGTGGAGCGAGATCAGCTGGATCGTCTTGCCGAGACCCATGTCGTCGGCGAGGCAGCCGCCGAGGCCGAGCGCGGTCATGCGGTCCATCCAGCGCAGACCGCGCAGCTGGTAGTCGCGCAGGGTGGCGGTCAGCGCGGCCGGCTGCGCCACCGGCTCGGCGCCGCCGTCGGGGTCGGCGAGGACGCGGCGCAGGGCGAGCAGCCACTCGCTGGGCGCCACCCGCACCCGCTCCGCGCCGATCTCGGTGTGGCCGGTGAGGGCGACGGCGAGCGCCTCGATCGCGGTGAGCGGCGGCAGTTCGCGCTCGCGGGCCTTGCGGGCGATGTCGGCGGCGACCAGGACCCAGCGGTCCCGCAGCCGCACCACGGCCCGGCCCTCGGCGACGGCCGCCGCCTCCTGGTCGGTGAGCGGTTCGCCGTCGAGTTCGACGCGCCAGCGCAGGTCGACGGTGCCGTCGCCGCCGAAGAACGAGCGCAGGTCGGCGGGCGGCACCCGGTCGGCACCGGCCACGGCGCGGGCCGTGAGCGCCCCGGTGGCCGCCTCGGGCCAGGTGACGTCGATGCCGTGCCCGGCCAGCCGGCCCTCGGCCCCGCCCAGCAGCTCGCGCAGCTCCTGGTCGGTGAGGTCGAGGGCGCCGGGCACCGGCAGCAGCCGCCCCAACGGCTCCCAGACGCCGGTCGCGCGGCGCACGGCGAGCACCATGTCGGCCTGGGCGCGCGGCCCGAGGGCGTGGTCGGCGCGGGCGAACAGGTCGTCGGCGTCCAGGGCGAGGGTGGGGTCGGCCAGACTGTGGGCGCGGGGCACCAGGCGCGGCACGGGCGGCCCGTCCTGCTCCGGACGGTCCTGGGCGCCGGCGAGTTCGACGCGCAGGGACATCCGGACCCCGGAGTCGAGCCCGGCGGAGATCTCCTCGGCCCAGGCGCGCAGTTGCGGCACGTGCTGGGGCCGGGTCGCGGCGAACGCCGCCCGTCCGGTGGCGAGTTCGGCGACGGGGGTGCGCGGCAGCATGTCGGCGACCGCGTCGAGGAAGGCCCGCACCAGCGCGGCGGGGTCGGCGCCGGGCACGGCGATCGCCTCGCCGGGCGCGGCGTCGGCCAGTTCCCGCAGGCGGGCGATGTCGTCGGCGTCGAACGGCCCGGCCCGCCAGGTGTCGTAGCCGCCCGGGGAGACGCCGGGCAGCAGCCGCTCCCGAGCGATCACCTGGAGCCCGAGGGCGAGCACGGCCCCCCAGTACGCGGCGGCGCGGTGCGGCCGGCCGACGAGGTCTACGCCGGAGCGGCCACCGTCACCGGCGCCACGCAGGCCGCCGCGCGCGCCGTCGCCGGCGTCCGGGATGCTCCCGCCACTGGCAGGACCACGGCCGTCACCGGGGCGACCACCGTCACTCGGGCGGCCACCGTCACTCGGGCGGCCACCGTCGCTCGGGCGAGCACCGTCACCGGCGGCGCCAGGCACGTCACCGGCGCCACGCAGGCCGCCGCGCGTGC
>NZ_JAGMUF010000028.1:0-887 GCF_019049125.1 Streptomyces sp. AC602_WCS936
ACTGGCTCTAACAAAAGCGGCTGATCATGAGTCTGTCGGCCTCTCTGCTCGTAGGTGTGGGTATGGGAAACCGTCAGTCGCGGCCGTGGATCGTGTCGGATGAACTGTGGTCGCTGGTCGAGCCGTTGCTGCCGAAGCCGGGTCCGAAGAAGGCCGAGGGCAGACCGCGGGTGCCGGACCGCCAGGCCCTGTGCGGGATCCTCTTCGTCCTGCACACTGGCATCCAGTGGGAGTACCTGCCCCAGGAACTCGGCTTCGGCTCGGGCATGACCTGCTGGCGGCGCCTCGCGGTCTGGAACGAGGCCGGCGTCTGGGACCAGTTCCACCAGCTGCTGTTAAACGAGCTGCGGTCGAAGAACCAGCTGGACTGGGAGCGGGCGGTGATCGACGCCTCGCACGTGCGGGCTGCCCGGCGGGGCCCAAAAGCGGGCCCAGCCCGGTCGACCGCGCACGGCCGGGCAGCAAGCACCACCTCGTCGTCGACGGCCAGGGCATCCCGCTCGCGGTGTCACTGACCGGCGGCAACCGCAACGACGTCACCCAACTCGAGCCGCTGCTCGACAAGATCCCCGCCGTCGCAGGCCGGGTCGGCAGACCCCGCCGACGCCCCGACGCACTGCTGGCCGACCGCGGCTACGACCACGACAAGTACCGCCGCCTGCTCTGGCAGCGAGGGATTCGCCCCGTGATCGCGAAACGAGGCGAGCCGCACGGCACTGGCCTGGGTATCTTCCGCTACGTCGTCGAGCGCACGATCGCCTGGCTCCACGGCTTCCGCCGCCTGCGGATCCGCTGGGAACGACGCGACGACATCCACGAAGCCTTCCTCAGCCTCGCCATCTGCCTGATCACCCACCGCCACGTCCAACGCCTTTGTTAGGACCTCT
>NZ_JAGMUF010000001.1:0-151758 GCF_019049125.1 Streptomyces sp. AC602_WCS936
CCAGTACGGCGGTGCAGGCCAGGGCCACGGCGCTGAGGATGGTGCGGCGCATCGGGTCGCTCTCTCTCGTCGGTCGGCGCGTGTGTCGCGTGGGTGCGGGTCGGACGGAGAGACGAGGCGGGGGCGGGGCGGGTTGTAAAGAGATAGCAAAGTCGAGAAGGAAAAGCCGGGAAGGCAAAGTCGAGAAGGCGAAGTCGAGAAGGCGAAGTCGTCGGTGGGCGGGCGGGCGGGTGCGGGGCCGGGGAGGTACAGCCTGCTGTACCCCCGGTCGGGCGGCCCACGGGATCGGCCGGAGGGGGACGGAGTCCATAGCGTCGGTGACGGACCGAGAGCGCAGCCCACGGAGGACGCCGCCATGACGCACCAGGACCCGTACCGTCTGACCGCACCGCCGGCGGGCACCCCCGCGAGCGCCGCGCACGAGGGCCCCGACGCCGTCTCCCGCGGGGACGTCCTCCGTACGCTGCTGTGGGCGCTCGTGGTGGTCAGCGCGGTCGCCAACATGACCGCCTCCTTCGGCGGCGCCCCCACCTGGGTGCACCTGGCCAGCGGTGCGGTCACCGTGCTCGCCGCCGGGACCCTCGCCGTGCGCGCCCTGCGGGGGCGGCGATGAGCACCGCGGTCGCGACCGCCACCGCACGCAGGGCCCCCGCCATCGCGCTGGCCCACGTCGCCAGGACCTACCCGGGGAACGTACGGGCCCTGGACGACGTGTCGCTCACCGTGGAGCACGGCTCGTTCCTCGCCGTGATGGGGCCCTCGGGGTCCGGCAAGAGCACGCTGATGCACTGCGCCGCCGGGCTGGACTCCCCCACGTCGGGCAGTGTCCGTATCGACGGGCAGGAGATCTCCGGGCTGAACGAGACCCGCCGCACCGAACTGCGCCGCGAACGCGTCGGCTTCGTCTTCCAGGCGTACAACCTGATCCCCTCCCTCAGCGTGGAGGACAACATCACGTTGCCGCTGCGCCTGGCCGGCCGGCGCCCGGACCGGGACTGGCTGCGCACCCTGACCGAACGGGTGGGGCTGGCGGACCGGCTCGCGCACCGCCCGGCCGAGCTGTCCGGCGGACAGCAGCAACGGGCGGCCGTCGTCCGGGCGCTGGCGGCCAGGCCCGCCGTCGTCTTCGCCGACGAGCCGACCGGCGCGCTGGACCTGCGCAGCGCCCACCAGGTGCTGGATCTGCTGCGCGGCCTCGTCGACGAGCTGGGCCAGACGGTGGTGATGGTCACCCACGATCCTGCCGCCGCGGCCCGCGCGCACCGGGCCCTGGTGATGGCCGACGGCCGGGTGGTCGAGGCGCTGGAACGCCCGACCGCACCGCGACTGGCGGACCGCCTCGTGGCGTTGGGGGAACGGTAGACGTGCTGCACCTCGCCTGGCGCATGGCCGCCCACCGGATCACCGCGCTGCTCGCCGTGGCGTGCGCGGTACTCGGCGGCGCGGCGCTGATCACCACCACCGGTGTGCTGGCCGAGTCGGGGCTGCGCTCCCGGCTGCCGCCCGGCCGGCTCGGCGGCGCGGACGTCGTGGTCGCGGCCGACCAGCAGTTCCACCCGAGCGGGGACCTTCCGATCGCGCTGCCCGAGCGCGCCACGGTCCCGGGCCGGCTCGTGGACCGGCTGGCCGCCCTGCCCGGCGTCACCGCGGCGGTCGGCGACATCGGCTTCCCGGCCGCGCTGACCGACGCGCGCGGACAGCTGCTCGCCTCCTCCGACGACCCGAGGACGGCGGGCCACGGCTGGTCGTCGACGAAGCTGCTGGCCGACCCGCGCGTGGCGGGCCGGGCACCGTCGGGCGCGGGCGAGGTCGCCGTCCCGGCGGCGGCGGGCGTCACGGTGGGCGAGCGGGTCCAGGTCGTGGCGAACGGCCGCCCCGCCGCCCCCTACCGGGTCACCGCCGTGATCGACGCACCGGGCGCCGACATCTACTTCGCAGACGGGACGGCACTGCGGCTGGCCGGGCGGGACGGGCACGGCGCGGACGAAGGCGGAGAGGACAGCGCGGGCGACGGCGCAGGCACGGACACGGGCCAGGGCGAAGGGACGGGCGACAGCGCCAGCCCAGGCGCAGACGCGGGCCAGGGCGAAAGCGCGGACCGAGGGGAACGCGAAGGCGCCGGCGAACGCGCAGGCGTTGGGTCGCGTGCCGGGACCGTCGATCTGATCGGGCTGCGGGTCGAAGCGGGCGGCGAGGAGCGCGTCGCCTCGGCCGTGCGCGAGCAGGTCGCGGGCACGGGGCTGGAGGTCGTCACCGGCGCGGACCGGGGCGAGGCCGTGGAGCCCGGGGTGGGCTCGGCGCGCTCGCTGCTGGTCCTGCTGGCCGGTTCGCTCGCCGGGATCGTGCTGTTGATCACCGGGTTCGTCGTCGCGGGCGCGCTGGGCGTGGCGGTCGCCGGGCAGCGCCGCGACCTGGCGCTGATGCGGGCCGTCGGGGCGACGCCGAAGCAGATCCGCCGGCTGGCCGCCGCGCAGTCCTCGGTCGTCGCGGCGGTGGCCCTGGTGCCGGGTGTCGCGGTCGGCTACCTGCTGGCGGGCCGGTTCCGGGAGCTGCTGGCCGACCGGGGCGTCCTGCCCGGCGAACTCCCGCTCACGCTCTCTCCGCTGCCCGCGCTCGCCACGCTGCTGCTGGTGGCGGCCGCGGTGCAGCTCTCCGCCCGCTGCGCGGCCTGGCGCACCTCCCGCAGGCCGGCCACCGAGGCGGTCGCCGAGTCCCGCAGCGAACCGCGCCAGCCCTCGCGGGTGCGGACCCACGCCGGTCTGCTGCTGATCCTCGGCGCGTGCGTGCTCGCGGCGGCGCCGCTGCTGTCCCGGACGGTCATCGGGGCCTCGGCCACCTCCATCGCGGGCATCCTCGCCGCCATCGGCCTCGCCCTGTCCGGCCCGGCGCTGGTGAAGGGCGCGGGGGAGGCGGTCGTACGGCGGCTGCGGCCCTCGGTCGCGGCCCCCACGTGGCTGGCGCTGGCCAACGTGCGCGGCTACGCGCTGCGCGTGGCGGGCGTGGTCAGCCCGCTGGCCATGGCGGTCGTCTTCGTACTGACGTACACGTTCGCGCAGACGACGGTGCTCGCCGCCACCGCGCAGGACACCCGCACCGGCACGCTCGCCCAGTACGAGGTGACCGCGCCGGCCCTGGGCGGACTGCCCGCGGACACGCTGCCCGCCGTGCGGGAGGTGCCGGGCGTGCGGGCGGCGGCGCCCGTCGGCACGACCACGGTGGTGTGGGAGTACGAGGAGTTCGGCGAACCCGTGGCCGAGTCGGCCTCGGCGATGGTCCTCGGCCCGGACGCCCGGGGCGTCGTCGACCCCGGCGTGAGAGAGGGCGCCCTCGACCGGCTCACCGGCGCCACGGTCGCGGTCAGCGGCGAGGCCGCGCGGAGCCGCGGGGCGGACCTCGGGGAACGGGTACGGCTGGTGCTGGGCGACGGGACGCGGGTCGACGCCCGGGTCGTCGCCGTGTACGACCGGGGGCTGGGCTTCGGCCCGGTCGTCCTCTCCCGCCAGCTGACCGCGGGGCACACCACGACGGACCTCGACCAGAGCCTCCTGGTCCGCACCGACGGCACCGACGAGGCCGCGCGGAACCTGACCGCGCTGGCCGCCGACCGCACGGGCCTCGCCGTCGCGAGCACCGCCCCGGCCGCGGGCGCCGCGGGCGAGGACACGCCGCCGGAGGTGTGGGTCAACCTGGCCACCGTCGTCGTACTCCTCGGCTACCTGCTGCTGAGCATCGCCAACAAACTGGTCGCCGCCACCGCCCAGCGCCGCGCCGAGATCGCCGCGCTGCGCCTGGTCGGCACCACGCCGCGGCAGATCCGCGCGATGATGCGCCGCGAGGCCGCCGTGGTCGCCGCCGCGGCCCTCGCCTGCGGCCTGCTGCTGTCCGCCCTCCCGCTCGCCCTGCTGGGGCAGGGCTTCCTCGGCCGCCCCTGGCCGGCGGGTCCCGCCTGGCTGCTCCCGGCGGTGGCGGCGACGGTGGTCCTGACGTCCTTCGTCACCGTCGAACTGCCGACCCGGCACGCCCTGCGCACACCGCCCGCGGACGCGCTGCGGGCGGTGTGAGAGGGCGGCCGGGGCTCAGGCGGCGGCCCGCGGGACCACGTTGATGTTGAAGGTGTGGGAGCCGAGACCGCCCGCGATGCCCATGAAGAGCAGGGCGAAGTGCTCCTGCCCGCGCGCGGTGGTGATGCCGCCGATGTCGAGCTGCGCGGACGGGGGCCAGCCGAGGTCGGTGAGCAGGCGTCCGGTGGTCCGCTTGGCCTCGGCGTCGTCGCCGGAGAGGAAGACCGTGGACGGGCCCGCGAGGCCTTGCGGGTCGGTCATCGCGGTGGAGTCCATCGTGCACAGGGTCTTGACGACGGGCGTCGCGGGGAAGGCCGCCTGGATCTGCTCGGCCAGGCTGCTGTTGGGGTGCGAGAGCTCGGTGTAGTCGTCGGTGAGGCCCACCCCGACGTCGATCACGATGCGGCCGGACAGCGCCGGGGCTCCGATGGAGCGCAGCAGCTCCACGGAGACGTTCCCGGGCGTCGCGTTGACCAGTACCTCCGCGTGGCCGGCCGTATCGCGCAGGCCGGCCACGGGGAGGCCGAGATCCGTTCGCTCTTCGGGGCGGCGGGAACCGAGGAGCACGTCGTGTCCCGCGGCACTCCAGCCGCGGGCCAGTGCCCGGCCGACGTTGCCGGTACCAAGGAGTCCTATACGCATGGCAAGGACGCTATCCGCGGGCCGGGGCGCGGCGGATCGGTCCGGGGGCCGGGACCGGACCGGCACCAAAGGCCTAAGGCCTAAGGCCTAAGGCCTTTGGCCTGTGGCCTGGGGCCTGTGGCCTGTCCGGTCCCCTGGCCCCGCTACACCGGCGCCGGTCCCACCAGTTCCGTCAGGACGTCCTCCATCGTCACGAAGCCCAGGACCGCGCCCGTCTCGCCGGTGACGGCGGCCAGGTGGCTGTCCTCGGTGCGCAGGGCGGTGAGGGTGTCGTCCAGCGGGGTGTCGATGCGGACCCGGGTCACCCGGTGCAGGGCCGAGCGCGGGAAGGGGGCGTCGCGGTCGGTCAGGCCCAGGGTGTCCTTGATGTGCAGGTAGCCGAGGACGGTGCCGCCGGGGCCGGTGACCGGGAAGCGGGAGTAGCCCGCCTCGGCGGCCAGCCGCTCCAGCTCGGCCGGGGTGACCGTGTGGCCGGCCGTGCGCATCTTCTGGGCCGGGACCAGGATCTCGCCGACCGGGCGGGTGCCCAGCTCCAGCGCGTCGCGCAGGCGCTCGCCGTCGGCCGGGGTGAGCAGTCCGGCCTCGCTGGCGTCCACCACCATGCGGGCCAGCTGGTCGTCGGTGAAGACGGCCTCGACCTCGTCCTTCGGCTCCACCCGCAGCAGCTTGAGCAGCGCGTTGGCGAAGGCGTTGATGCCGAAGACGAACGGCTTCAGCGCCCGGGTGAGGGCGACCAGCGGCGGGCCGAGGACCAGCGCGGTGGTCGCCGGGGCGGCCAGCGCGATGTTCTTCGGGATCATCTCGCCGATCAGCATGTGCAGATACGTGGCGAGCGCCAGGGCGATCGCGAAGGCGACCGGGTGGACCAGCGCGTGCGGCATGTGGACCGCCTCGAACACCGGCTCCATCAGGTGGGCGATGGCCGGCTCCGCGACGGCGCCGAGCACCAGGGAGGAGACCGTGATGCCGAGCTGGGCCGTGGCCATCATCTGGGAGATGTGTTCCAGGCCCCACAGGGTCATCCGGGCACGCTTGTCGCCCGTCTTCGCGCGCGGCTCGATCTGGCTGCGGCGCACCGAGATCAGGGCGAACTCGGCGCCGACGAAGAACGCGTTGGTCAGCAGCGTCAGCGCGCCGATGAGGAGCTGTACGACGGTCATCGGGCGGCCTCCGGCTCCCGGTCGGCCGACGGGACCGGCGCGGGCGCGGTGATCCGCAGGCGGTCGGCGCGGTGGTGGTCGACGTCGAGGACGTCCAGGCGCCAGCCGTCCAGGTCGACGGCGTCCCCCTTGGCGGGGATGCGGGCCAGCCGGGTGGCGACCAGGCCGGCCAGGGTCTCGTACGGTCCCTCCGGCGCGGTCAGGCCGATGCGCTCCAGGTGGTCCAGGCGCAGCGAGCCGTCGGCCTCCCAGGCCGCGCGGCCGTCGGTCTCGGCGGGGGCGGGGAGCAGATCCGGTATCTCGACCGGGTCGTGCTCGTCGCGGACCTCGCCGACGACTTCCTCCACGATGTCCTCGACCGTGGCCACGCCCGCCGTGCCGCCGTACTCGTCGATGACGACGGCCATGGTGCGGGTCTCTCGCATGCGCTCCAGGAGCCGGTCGGCGGGCAGGCTGTCCGGCACCAGCAGCGGCGCGGTGGCCAGCTCGGTGACGGGGGTGGCCCGGCGCCTGTCCGGCTCCAGGGCCAGCACGTCGCGGATGTGCACGGTGCCGATGACCTCGTCGAGGCTGTCCCGGTAGACCGGGAAGCGGGACAGGCCGGTGGCGTGCGAGAGGTTCGCGGCGTCGGCGGCGGTGGCGTGGGCCTCCAGGGCCTTGACGTCCACGCGCGGGGTCATGACGTTCTCCGCGGTCAGCTCGCTCAGGTGCAGGGTGCGCACGAACAGCTCGGCCGAGTCCGCCTCCAGGGCGCCCTCGGCGGCCGAGTGCTGGGCCAGGGCGACCAGTTCCTCGGCGCTGCGGGCCGACGCCAGCTCCTCGGCCGGTTCCAGGCCGAAGCGGCGCACGAAACGGTTGGCCGTGTTGTTGAGGTGGCGGATGAAGGGGCCGAAGGCGGTGGTGAAGCCGCGCTGCGGGGCCGCGACGACCTTCGCGACGGCCAGCGGGCGGGAGATCGCCCAGTTCTTGGGGACCAGCTCGCCGACGACCATCAGGACGACGGTGGAGACGACCACGCCGAGCACGGTCGCCACCGTCGAGGCGGCACCGCCCAGGCCGATCGCCGTCAGCGGGCCGCGCAGCAGCACGGCGACCGACGGCTCGGCCAGCATGCCGATGACCAGGGAGGTCACGGTGATGCCGAGCTGGGCTCCGGAGAGCTGGAGGGTCAGGGACCGTACGGCCTTCAGGGCGCCGTCGGCGCCGCGCTCACCGGACTCGGCGGCACGCTCCAGGTCGGAGCGCTCGACGGTGGTGAGGGAGAACTCGGCCGCGACGAAGACGGCGCAGGCCAGGGTGAGAAGGAGGGCCAGCAGGAGCAGCAGGACCTCGGTCACCGTGCCACCCCGCTTCCCTCACGCGTATACGGGGGGACTGGCGGGACGGCCATGGCACGGCCGGTACTGGGAGGCTCCATTACGGAACGGGACTCCTTAACGGGGTCGGTGGGGGCCGGTGCCAGCCGGCCGCCCGAGAGGTCACCCTCATGGTAAAGGACGAGCAAAAACGAAGGGAGCCCTTCGGCCCCTATGCTTCTACCCGCCTGTAGAGAACGGCCGGACGGTTCCGGTTGTTCCCGCACGGTCCTGTTCCCCGCACGGACTTGTTTCCCGCACGGACATGTTTCCCGCACGAACGTAAGGAGTGAACGCCTCGATGGTGTTCAAGCGGCTGCTCGGTTCCCTCGGCGTGGGCGGACCCACGGTGGACACGGTCCTCGACCCGGGCGCCGCCCGGCCCGGGGGCGCGCTGTCCGGCCGGGTCGAGCTGGTCGGCGGCACCGCCGACCACGACGTCGAGCACGTCGCGCTGGAGCTGGTGGCCCGCGTCGAGGCCGAGCACGGCGAGCACGGGGAGGGCGAGGGCGTCGTCGCCTTCGGCCGGCACACCGTCGGCGGGCCCTTCCGGCTGGCCGCGGGCGCGCGGCACGAGGTGCCGTTCTCGGTGCCGCTGCCCTGGGAGACCCCGGTGACCGAGCTGCACGGGCAGCCGCTGGGGATCGTGCTCGGGGTGCGCACCGAGCTGGCGGTGGCCGGCGCCCGCGACAAGGGCGACCTGGACCCGCTGACCGTGGCACCGCTGCCCGCCCAGGAGGCGGTGCTGGAGGCCTTCGGGCAGCTCGGCTTCGGCTTCCGCTCCGCCGACCTGGAGTACGGCCGCATCGGCGGCACCGGGCAGCAGTTGCCCTTCTACCAGGAGATCGAGCTCACCCCGCCCGAGCGGTACGCCCACCAGGTCAACGAGATCGAGCTGACCTTCCTGGCCGTGCCCGGCGCACTGGAGGTGGTCCTGGAGGCGGACAAGCGCGGCGGCCCGTTCGCCGACGGCCACGACGCCCTCAGCCGGTTCACCGTCCCGCACGAGGGGCCGGCCGGGCCGCAGGACTGGAACGCCCTCGTCGAGGGCTGGGTCCAGGAGCTGGTGGAGCACCGGGCGTCGTACGGCTCCCACGCCGTGTACGGGCACGAGTCCGGGCTCGCGGGCGGCGCCGCGGTGGCGGCGGGCGCGGCCGGGCTCGCGGTGGGGGTCGCCGGCGGGATGGTGGCGGCCGAGGTCGTCGACGAGGTGGGGGACTTCTTCGAGGGCGGCGACGAGGGCGGCGACGAGGGTGAAGACGAGGGTGAGGAAGGCTGACGGTTTCTACACGGCTGTAGAAACTTTTGCCGGGTCCGACCCCGCCGCACCCCGGCATGCCGTAGATTCCGTGCGGGCCCTGCCGCGGGTCCGCACCGCCGTACGCCACCAGGGAGCGCCGTGTTCGGACTGAGCGAAGTCGCGATCATTCTCATCGTCGTCATAGCCGTCCTCGCCGCCAAGAAACTCCCCGAGCTGACCCGCTCGGCGGGCAAGTCGGCGCGCATCCTCAAGGCCGAGGCCCGCGCGATGAAGGACGGGGAGCGGACACCGGCCGAGGACCGCGGGGAGTCGCGCGTGATCCGCGGCGAGACGGTCGAGCGCGGGGAGACCGACGGCCCCACCGGCGGCCGGGGCGGCGGCGCCCAGGGCTGACCGCACGCCCCCGCACACCGGCGGGAGGCTCAGGACGACGGGTCCTCGGGCACGGCGGACAGCAGGCTGTGCACGATCGGCCCCGCCGAGCCGCCGCCGGTGACGCCCTCCTCGACGACCACGGCGACGGCCACGTTGCCGCGGTGGGCGACGAGCCAGCCGTTGTTGTCCTGGTCGTCGGAGACCTCGGCGGTGCCGGTCTTGGCGCCGATCTCGCCGGGCAGGTCGGCCAGGACGTGCGCGGTGCCGTCGGTGACGGTGGCCCGCATCAGCTCGCGCAGCTGGGTGACGACCTCGTCGGGCAGCGGCTCGGTACGGGTCCCGTCCTCGTTCCCGGCGGTGACCGACGGCTGGTGGAACTCGCCGGACACCGCCGTGGCCGTCACCGACGCCATGATCAGCGGGTTGGCCTGGACGCGGCCCTGCCCGATCATCGACGCGGCCTTCTCCGTCTCGTCCTTGGGGACCGGCACCGACCCGTCGTACGTCGGGATGCCGATGTGCCACTCCTGGCCGACCCCGAAGTAGGTGCGGGCGACCTCGCCCAGCTCCCCCTCGTCGAGCTTGCCGCGCAGGCTGATGAAGGCGGTGTTGCAGGACTCCATGAAGTCCTTGCGGAACGTGGCGCCGGGGAATTCGGACATCTCGACGTTGTGGAACTCCTTGCCGACCGTCAGGTACTTGGGGCAGTCCACGACGTCGTCGGGCTGCACCGCGCCCTTGAGCAGCAGGGCGCTGCTGGTGACGATCTTCCAGGTGGAGCCGGGCGCGTAGGTGCCGGAGACGGCTCGGTTGAAGCCGGAGGAGGGGGAGTTGGCGAGGGCGAGGACCTCGCCGTTGTCGACGCGCAGGGCGACGAGCGCGGCGTTCTTGCCGTCGGCCTCCGCCAGCGCCTCCTCGGCCGCCGTCTGCCAGGTGGCGTCCAGGGTGGTGCGCACGGGCTCGCCGGCGGTCGCCGGGTCGGGCTCCTCGCCGAAGGACGCCTCGGTGCGCACGGTCTCGCCGGTGGCCCGGTCGACGAGTTCCACCGCGCCGCGCGGTCCGCCGCCGGACTTCCCGGCGAGCCTGCCCAACAGCGGGGTCAGGGACGGGTACGAGCCGTCCGCGACGGAGACGCCGTGGCGGTCGGTGACCTTCGGCGGGGGCGTCTCCTCCCGCTCCAGGCGGAACTTCTCGGTGCCGCTCAGCCGCGGGTGGACCAGCGACAGCCGCCAGTCCACCTTCCAGGCACCGTCCTTCTGCTCACGCAGCGGCAGCTCGGACTCGTACGTCCAGGTGCCCAGACCCTTGATCGGCATCTTCGCGGTGAACGGGACGGCGAGCGTGCCGTCCTCGGCCTCCTTCGCGTCCTCGGCCGCCGTCAGCCCGGGCTTGTCGATGTCGAGGCCCACGGTGAAGCTCTGCAGCACCTCCTCGGCCGTACCGGGGCTGGTGGTGCGGCCGGCCGCGCTCGGCAGCCGCCCGGCGGACCAGTCGGCGAGGAAGGCGCGCGCCTGTCTCAGCGCGGCGGGGTCGGGGCCGTCGTCGCCGCGCGCGAAGGGACCGAACCCGGCGGCGTAGGAACCGCCCGCGGCGATCGCGAGCACGACCCCCACGGCGGCGACGGCACGCACGCCGTTGCGGGGCCTGCGACGGGAGTCAGGGGCGAGGTGAGGCATGTCCTGCATCAGCGTCTTTTCCTGTCCGTGGGTCGGGTCCGGTCGGGTCGTGTCGGGTCGGCCGTCGGAACCGGTCAGCCGGCGGCGAAGAAGTCGAGGATCGTGTCGGTGGCGTCCAGGGCGTCGCTGGTGGGACCGAGCCGCGCGTCCGGGACGAAGGAGGAGCCCGGCCAGGTGTGGCCGCCGCCGTGGACGACGAGGAGCTGGACGGCACCGGGGGCCCGGCCGGAACCGGACACGTCCTTCAGGGGCCAGACCGTGCGGTCGTACCCCTTCTCCTCCTCCGTGACCGGCTCCCCCGCGCCGCCCGCCTCGGCGAACGCCTCCGCCGTGTCCCGGGCCGACCGGCTCGGGAGGATCGGCTCCTTCGGGTCCGGCGGCGGGGACGGCCAGCCCCCGATCGGGCGCACGGGGTCGTCGGCGCCGTAGACGACCATGACCGGGATGCCGCCGGTGGGCTCCACCGCCGCCGCTCCCGCGGGCAACTGGCCGGCGACCGAGGCCGCTCCCGCCAGCAGACCGGGCCGTTCGGCGGCCATGCGCAGCGCCATGGAGCCGCCGTTGGAGAACCCGGCGACGTAGACCCGCTCGGGGTCGGCGTGCTCGGTACGCACCAAGTGCTCGATCAGCGCCTCGGTGAACCGCACGTCGAGGCCCGGGTCCGGGCGCTGCGGGGTCTTCCGGGTACCGGCGCCCCAGCCGCTGTCGATGCCCTCGGGGTAGGCGACGAGCATGCCGCGCGCCCCGGCGGCCCGCTCCAGACGGCTCTGTTCGCGCAGCTCGGCGGCGTCGGAGCCGCGGCCGTGGAAGGCGATGACGAGGGGCCTGGGGCCGTCGGCGGAGGCGGGCCGGTGCAGGAGGTACTCGCGGGTGCGGCCGTCCACGCGCAGCTCGGCGCGGACGTCGGGCGCCGCGGAGGCCGTACCCCCGCTGCGGGCCGGGGCGCTCGCCGACGGCGAGGCGTCCGGACGCTCCGGTTCGGTGGCGCAGCCGGCCAGCGGAAGGAGGAGCGCGAGGGCGAGCGCGCCGGGCCACCGGCGGGGGCGGGACGGGAGGTCACGGAAGGAGCGCATGTCCCGAGGAGAGCAATCCCGCGGGCCCTCTGTCCAAGATTCATATCAATGTCGGTTCGATCAATCCCCGATATGATTACTGGTCGTGGACCTGGTGCGGCACCTGGAGTGCTTTGTGGCTGTTGCAGAAGAGTCACACTTCGGGCGTGCCGCCGCCCGTCTCGGCATGGCCCAGCCGCCCCTGTCGCAGCGCATCCAACGGCTGGAGAAGGAGCTGGGCGTCCGGCTCTTCGAGCGCTCCAGCCGCCGGGTGACGATCACCGAGGCGGGCACGCTGCTGCTGGCCGAGGCCCGCGAACTGCTCGCCCGCGCCGAGTCCCTGCGGACCGCCGCGCGCCGCATCCGGGACGGTGAGAGCGGCCTGCTGCGCGCCGCCCTGTCCCCCGACATCTCCGGTGAGACCGTCGCCGCGCTGCTGGCCGGCTTCCGGCACCGGCACGCGGGGCTCGAACTGGAGCTGCACGAGCTGACCACCGCCCAGCAGCTCGCCGCCTTCGCCGCCCGTGAACTGGACGTCGGCCTCATCCACCACCCCTGCGACGTCACCGGCCTGGGACTGGGCCCGGTGCTCCGCCGCGACCTCGGCGTACTGCTGCCGCGCGGCGCCCCGCAGACGGAGCTGGACGAGGTGCCGCTCGCCGCCCTCAGCGGCTACGACCTGGTCCTCTTCCCGCGCGCGGACGCCCCCGCGGTCTACGACGACCTGCTCACCGCCTGCGCCCGGGGCGGCTACACGCCCACCGCCGTACGGCACGGCCAAGGGGCCAGCTTCGTCCGCGGCCTGGTCCTGTCGTCCGGGGCCGTCGCCCTCGGCCCCCGCGACACCCGGCTCGTGGCCCCCGGCGACCAGGACCTGGTCTGGCGTCCGCTGGCCGGGGCCCCGCCCGCCTGGCGGCACTCCGCGGCCTGGCCCAAGGGGCGCGGCGACGCCGCCGTCGACGCCTTCGCGGACGCCGCCACCCACGCCCTGCGCACCACGGCAGGCGCCCACTCCGAGGCACCCGCCCGGCCCCTGCACCTTCGCCCGGCATCGGAGTTCTGGCTGTGACCGACACCATCACCTCGCGCTGCCGCGCCCACATCGCCGCGCCCCCGCCCGCGTCGGCCCCGGCCACCCGCCCGGCGACCGGCGGCGCCCGGACCGCCGCCCTCCGGGTGGCACGCGTGCGGTCACCGCGTCCGCGCCCGGCATCGGAGTACCGGCCATGACCGACACCACCGCCGCCCGCCTGGACGCCGCCTTCGCCGACGCCGGGGTCACCGGGTGGCTGCACGCCGTGGACATCGACTCCGGTGCGCAGGTCGAGGCCGGGGCGGACCAGCCGGTGTGCACGGCCAGTGTCCACAAGGTGTGCGTGCTGGTGACGCTGCACGAGCTGGCGGCGGCCGGGGAGATCGACCTGACCGAACGGGTGGAGTGCCCGCCGACCGGGCGCACCCCCGGGCCCACGGGGCTCGCGGCGATGCTGGACCCGGTCCGGCTGTCGCTGCGCGACGCGGCGCTGCTGATGATGTCCGTCAGCGACAACACCGCCGCCGACCTGCTGCTGCGCCGGGTAGGGCTGGACGCCGTCAACCGCACCACGGCCCGGCTGGGCCTCACCCGCACGCGGGCGGTGTACGGCTTCGGCGAGATGCTCGGCACCATGCGCGAGGACGCCGGGCCGGCCGGCACCCGGGCGCTGACCGACCCGCACGTCATCACCCGGCTGCGCGCCCTGGACCCGGCCCGCACCAACCGCAGCACCCCCCGGGACATGACCCGGCTGCTCGGCGCCCTGTGGCGGGACGAGGCGTGCCCCTCGGAGTACGGCGCCGCCATGCGCCGCGTCATGGGCCTCCAGGTCTGGCCGCACCGCCTGGCCTCGGGCTTCCCCTTCGACGACGTCCACGTGGCCGGCAAGACCGGCACCCTGCCGACCCTGCGCAACGAGGTCGGCGTCGTCGAATACCCCGACGGCGGCCGCTACGCCGTGGCCGTCTTCACCCGCACGGCCAACCCGGCGGCCACCCTCCCCGCTGCGGACGCGGTGATCGGCACGGCGGCGCGGATCGCGGTGGACGCGCTGCGGGCACCGTGAGGCGGCGGGCGGGGCGGCGTAGTCTCGGCGGGCGATCCACAGGGAGGGGGACGGCATGGGAAAGCGGGCGGCGGTCGCCGTGGCGGGACTGGTGGCGGCGGCCGGGGCGGTCACGGCCGCGGTGTACGGCGGGTACGGCGGCGAGAGTGACGGTGACGGCACGGACAGCGTGGAATCCGTGACGGTCGGCGGCGGGGAGCGGCACGTGATTCCGTCGCCCGAGGCCGGTCAGCGGGAGCTGCTGCTGAGCGACCTGGCGGCCCTCGACCCGACCGTCACCGCCGACGAGGACGCGGCGGTCGAGAGCGCCCGGTGGCTGTGCGTCGACATCCGCCAGGGCCGGCCCGAGGACGAGGTGCGGGACGCTGCGGCCCAGCGGTTCCGGGTGACCTGGGAGCAGAGCGCGCAGGTCCTGGACGCCGTCAGGGGCACGTTCTGCTGATCCCGGCGGCCGTGCTCCCGGCAACCGTCCTCCCGGCAACCGTCCTCCCGGCGGTCGTGCCCCTGGCCGCCGGGTCCGTCAGCCGTCGTTGTCCCGCCAGCGTCCGCCGCTCGGGGCTGAGTCGAAGCGGGTGGCCGCCGAGGCGTTGCCGCTGAAGTCGTTGCCGGAGACCCGGCCGGCGGTCCAGGTGGCCTCGTGCGCGATCCACAGGGCGTGGGTCTGGGTGCGCGGGTGCCCGTCGTCGCGGAACCGGTTGCCGTGCACGTACGGGTGGGTGACGGCCGCGGCGGCGGTGAGGCCGGTGCGCGGCGACGGGGCGTCCGGGAGGCGGTAGGCGGTGCCGGGCGCGGGGGTGGCGTCGGACGGCCAGGCGGTCCGGGCGCCGGGGCGCCAGGGGGCGAGGGTGAGCCCGGTCGCGGTGTTGCCGGTGACCACTGCGGTGACCTCCGCGTTCCCGGCGCACACCGTCAGGGTCTTGCCGCGGTGGCCGTCGGGGAGCCAGTCGGCGTGCGGGTCGGTCAGGGAGAGCGGGCCGCAGGTCACGCCCTCGCCGCCGCCCTGTGTCGCCGGGGCGGCGCGGCGGCCGTTGCCGCGGACGCGGTTGCCGAGGAGCGCCGGTTCGTGCAGCGGGGCGTCGAGACGGATGCCGTCCAGGCCGTTGTCGTGGATGTCGTTGGACTCCAGGACGATGTCGGCGGCGGGCTCCTGGTCGCCGCCGGCCAGGTTGTGCTGCCAGTAGCCGTACCGCCCGTTGCCGCCGATCCGGTTGCCGTGGAAGGCGTACGGCCCCGGCGTGTTGCCGAGCGCGATCCCGTCCCGCACGTTCCCGTCGATCAGGCACCCGGTGACGATGCCGCCGCGCCCGCCGACGCTGGTGGTGCCCTGCGCCGACACGTCGAACCCGGCGACGTGGTTGCCGAGCATCGTGCACCCGGTGACCAGGAGGCCCTCGGCGCCCCAGTCGGAGATGCCGTAGCGGTTGCCCTCGGTGTGGCAGGCGGTGATGCGGATGCCGCGCGGCGGGGCCCAGTGGTCCTGCTGGAGTTCGAGGAAGATGCCGTTGGTGCCGTTGCCGTTGGCCGTGCAGTCGGTCACCGCCAGCCGTTCGACGGGCCCCCAGCCGCCGACCCCGATGCCGATGCCCGCGCCGCCCATCTTCTCGCCGGGGTCCTGCCGCCCGCACCGTTCGGCGAGCACGCCCTCGACGACGGTGTCCTGGAGGAAGTCGCAGCCGAATCCGGTGGCGGCCGTGTCGTGGATGTACAGGTCGCTGAAGCGCCCGCGCAGCACGTACTGGAGGCCGAGCCCCTTGGCCAGCACCTCGTACTCCTCGGTCTCCACCGCGGAGCCGTCGATCTCGAAGTGGGCGAAGGTGACGTCGGCGATGTGGTGGTCCGGCCCGGCGCCGTGCTGGGCGGTGGTGAACCAGGCCAGCGGAACCGGCTGCGTGGGGGCGCCCGGGTTGGTGAGGGCGAAGCAGGTGGCGCCGCGTCCGGCGCCGATCAGCGAGACGCCGCTGCGCCAGAGCACCGGGCGGTCCCGGATCACGTACCGCCCGGCGGGCACGCGGACGGTGCGCGGCAGGCCGTCCGCGGCGGTGGCGTCGCCGAGCGCGTCCACCAGTTTCTGCAGCGCCGGCCGGTCGTCGGCGGTGCCGTCCCCGACCAGGCCGTACTCGTGGGCGTCGGCCGTCAATGGCGCGGTCATACGGGCGCTCCTTCCGCCGGCGGCGCGGTACGGCGCCTCCGGCTCCGACGCCGCCGCACCGTCGGCCGGGTACCAGTCGGCGGCCGTCCTCAATCACGGCGGGCACGCCCGGAGTGCCCCCACGGCGCTACTCGGACATTCCTGGCGCTTTATCTCATTTGGGGGTACATAATCGGAACATGAGTACGGCAACGTATGAACTGCTGGCCGCGTCCTCGCACGCGCTCAACGTGACCATCGCCTTCATCGGCGGGCTGGTGATCGCCGGCGCGCTGATCTGGGCCGTACGCATGGGCCTGAGGGTCATGGAACGAGAACCCGAACGCCCCCACGCCGACGAGCACGGCAAGCTCCCCGCCACCGGCGCCGTCCACGAGGAACGGGAGATGCGGGAACCCGACGAGATCCCGCTGGCGCCGGACGGCAGCCCCCGGCTCATGCCGTACGAGCTCCACCACTCCGGCAGCCGCCGGGGTACCGACCAGAACCGCCGCCGCTGGCTGCCGGGGTCGAGCGGGTCCTTCGGCGGCGGTGGACCGGGCCACGTCTGACACCGACTCCCCGGGGGACGCGCCGGGCGTCCCCCGTCCGGCCCGGCGCCGGCGTGCGCGGCGGTGTCCGCGGGCCTTCACTGAAGGGGACCCGCGTGCTCACGCGGGCGGGTACTCACCAGGTCCCTGGAGGCGACACATGGCCGGTTGTCACCGGGCGCTCGGCGCCGTCGGCGCGGTGGTCCTGGCGGGCGCCGTGCTGGCCGGCTGCTCCGGCGGCGACGGCGACGCGCCCTCGGACGCGGGCAGCGCGGCGGCCAGCCGGGCCGCGTCGGCCGCCTCCTCGCTGGCCTCCGAGGGCGCGGACGCGGTGGCGTCGGCGACGGCGGAGGCCGGGCGGTGGCTGGCGGAGATCCAGGAGGGCGCCGACGTCAAGGACGACGTGCGGCTGGGCGAACCGGAGACGGACGCCGACGGGCGCACCACCGTGGAGGTCACCGTCCGCAACACCGCCGACTCGGCGAAGTCCTTCGCGGTGCAGGTGAACCTCACGGACGCCGGCGGCACCCTGCGCGACACGGTCGTCGTCACCGTCCCCGACGTCCCCGCCGGCGAGTCCGCCCGCGCCACCGCGCGCAGCAGCCACGACCTGCCGGGCGAGGTGCGCGCGGTGGTGGCCCGGGCCGTGCGCTACTGACGCCATGAGCGCCCCGGGCGATCCGAGCGAGGTCACGGAGGGCACGACACCGGCCGCCGCCTTCACGGAACAGGAGTACGCGGCCCGCATGGAGCGGGCGGCGTACGAGGCCGCCACCCTCGGGCTCGCCGGCGTGCTGGTCACCCCGGGCCCCGACCTGGTGTGGCTGTGCGGCTACCGGCCCACCGAACCCACCGGGCGCCTCACCCTTCTCGTCCTCACCGCCGACTCCCAGCCCCGGCTGCTCGTCCCCGGGCTGCAACGCCCCGAGGCGGAGGCGGCACCCGGCGCCGGCGCGCTACGGGTCTTCGAGTGGTGGGACGGCCAGAACCCGCACGCCGCGGCGGCCGGGCTGCTGCGCCCGCACGGCCGCTACGCCGTGTCCGACGGGACCTGGGCGGTGCACCTGCTGTGCCTCCAGGAGCAGCTGCCGCTGGCCACCTACCGGCCGCTGTCCGCCGTACTGCCGATGCTGCGCGCGGTGAAGGACGACCAGGAGGTGGCCCGGCTGGCGGACGCGGCCGCGGCGGCGGACGCGGCGTACGAGGAGGCGCTCGGGCTGCGCTTCGGCGGACGGCGCGAACGCGACCTGGCCGCCGACCTGGCCCGGCTGCTGCGCGAACACGGCCACCACCGGGTCGACTTCACGGTGGTCGGCTCCGGACCGCGCGGCGCCGACCCGCACCACCGGGCCGGCGACCGGGTCATCGAGGACGGCGACATGGTCGTCCTGGACTTCGGCGGCCTGCGCAACGGCTACGGCTCCGACACCACCCGCACCGTCCACGTCGGCGTCCCGACCGACGAGGAGCGCCGGGTGCACGAGGTCGTCCGCGGCGCCCAGCGGGCGGCCTTCGACGCGGTGCGGCCCGGGGTGTCCTGCCAGGACGTGGACCGGGCGGCCCGCGCGGTGATCGAGGAGGCCGGTCACGCCGAGCACTTCGCCCACCGCACCGGCCACGGCGTCGGCGTCACCACCCACGAGCCGCCCTACCTGGTGGAGGGCGAGGAGCAGCGGCTCGTGGCGGGCATGTGCTTCTCCATCGAGCCCGGCATCTACCTCCCGGGCCGCTTCGGCGTCCGCATCGAGGACGTCGTGACCTGCACCGAGGACGGGGGCCGACGGCTCAACGCCGCCTCGCACGAACTGGCGGTCGTGGTCTGACCGGCGGGCGGACCGGCGGAATTCCCTCGCGCCCGCGCCGGGCCCCCGGTACCGTTCCGTGCATGAAGCGCGCCCGTCTTTTCCTGATGACGACGCCGGGAAGTGTCCCGGCGCGCTGACTGCTGACCAGAAGTCCGAAGCCCCGGGGCGAGCGCCCGGGGCTTCTTCGCGTGGTGCTCGTCCCCCGTCCCGGAGGAGACCACCGTGCACCACGACCAGGACCACGACCACCGGCGACTCGGCCGCGAGCTCGCTCTGTTCGACACCGATCCCCTGATGGGCGCGGGTCTGCCGTACTGGCTGCCCGACGGGGCGACCGTGCGGCACACCCTGGAGGAGTACGTCCGCGAGGCCGAGCTGCGGGCCGGCTACCGGCACGTGTACTCGCCGGTCCTCGGCAAACGCGAGCTGTACGAGATCTCGGGCCACTGGGAGCACTACCGCGACGACATGTTCCCGCCGATGGAGCTGGGCGGTCAGGAGGTCGTGCTCCGCCCGAGCCTGTGCCCCCACCACGCGCTCGTCTACCGTTCCCGCACCCGCAGCTACCGCGAACTCCCCCTGCGCATCGCCGAACTGGGCGCCATGTACCGCTCCGAGCCGTCCGGTGTGCTCGGCGGCCTGACCCGCGTCCGGGCCATCCACCTCAACGACGCGCACGTCTTCTGCGCCCCGGACCAGGCCGCCGCCGAGGCCCGCGCCGCCCTCGGTCTCATCCGCCGCGCCCACGCCGACCTCGGCATCGAGGCCTCCCGGTACCGCCTCTCCCTGCCCGGACCCGGCGGGAAGTACGTCGCCGACCCGGAGCTGTGGCGGCGGTCCACCGCACTGCTCCAGGAGGCGCTGGACGGACTGCCGTACGAGGCGGTGGAGGGCGAGGCCGCCTTCTACGGCCCCAAGATCGACGTGCAGATCGCGGACGCCGCCGGGCGGGAGTCCACCCTGTCGACCGTCCAGATCGACTTCCACCAGCCCGAGCGCTTCGGGCTGCGCTACACCGGCCCGGACGGCGCGAAACACCGCCCGGTCATGGTGCACCGCAGCGTCATCGGCAGCGTGGAGCGCGTGGTCGCGCACCTCATCGAGGTGCACGGCGGGGCGTTTCCCGCGTGGCTGGCGCCCGTACAGCTGGTCGTGCTCCCGGTCGCGGAGGAGCAGCGGGAGCAGGCCGACGGCCTGGTGCGCCGGGCCGCCGAGCGGGGACTGCGGGCCGAGGTCGCCGGGCCGGAGCACGGCACCCTCGGCGCCCGCGTCCGGGCGGCGCGGAAGGTGCCGTACCGGGCGGTGATCGGCGCCCGGGAAGCGGCGGGCGGCGACCTGGCGGACCTACGCCTGCGGGACGGCCGCCACCCCGGCACCATGCCCGGCGCCGAGCTGCTGCGGCGGATCACCGACCGCATCCGGGCACGCGGCCCCGAACTGTGGGAACCCCCTCGGGAAGCCGTCTGACCGGCACCCTCGTCCTCTCGGCCGGGCGGGCACCGTGGGGCAGGCCGGGGGTCGCGGACAGGGCCGGCCGGGTTTGCGGTCGGGCCCCTCGGCCCGCGTAGGGTCGCCGCATCGGCGCCCCCACGGACACCTAGGAGCCCCCGCCGTGACGACCCCCTCCGCCCCGCGGCCGCCCATCCCGGTGATCATCGACTGCGACACCGGCGTCGACGACGCCCTGGCCCTGCTGCTGGCGGTCCGCCACCCGGGGCTCGACCTGCGCGCGGTCACCTGCGTGGCCGGCAACACCGACGTGGAGGGGGTCGTACGCAACACCCTGACCGTGCTGGAGCAGGCCGGCGCCCCGGACGTCCCCGTCGCCCGGGGCGCCGAGCGGCCGCTGATCGAGGCGGTGCGCACCGCCCGGCACGTGCACGGCCACGACGGCATGGGCGACCTGGGCCTGCCCGCGCCCTCCCGCGCCCCCGTCGACGTGGACGCTGTGACCCTGCTGCGCCGCGAGATCCTCGCCTCCCCGCGCCCGGTCACCCTGATCCCCACCGCCCCGGCGACCAACATCGCGCTGCTGCTGCGCACCCACCCCGAGGTCACGCGCAACATCGAGCGGATCGTCTTCATGGGCGGCGCGGTGGCCACCGGCAACGCGACGCCGGTCGCCGAGTTCAACGTCTGGCACGACCCGGAGGCCGCCGCGATCCTGCTCGGTGCCGAGGTGCCGGTCACGCTGTACGGGCTGGACGTGTTCCAGCGGGTGATCGTGCCGGGCCCCGACGTGCGCCGGCTGCGCGCGAGCCCGGAGCCCGGCACCCGGCTCGCCGGTGAGCTGCTCGCCCACCGCGGCCCGGCCACCGACGAGACGGACCCCGGCGGCGGACTCGGCGACGCGGGCGCGGTCTGCGCGGTGATCGACCCCGGGGGCCTGACCACGCACCGGCTGCCCGTCGAGGTGTGCCTCGCCCCCGGCCCGGCCCGCGGCCAGACCCTCGTCGACCGCCGGGCCCGCGTCGGCGAGGCCGAACTCCACGGGGACACGCGCGAACAGCCGCTCGTGGACGTCGGACTGGACGTGGACGTGGCGCGGTACGTGGAGCTGTACCTGAGCACGGTCGAGCGCACGGGTTCGTAGCCTCGGCGCGTCGCGGGCGCACGGGTTCCCTTTTCGGGTGATGTGGACAGATCTATTCGTGTCGCCCGCACGCACCGCGAAGGAGACCGCGTGTCCGTACGCAGCACCACCAGCACGCCCGACCTGTCGTCCAAGGACCCCAACTGGTGGCGGCAGGCCGTCATCTACCAGGTCTACCCCCGCAGCTTCGCCGACGCCGACGGCGACGGGCTCGGTGACCTGCGCGGCATCACCCAGCGCCTGACCCACCTGGCCGCCCTGGGCGTCGACGCCCTGTGGCTCAGCCCGTTCTACCCCTCCGAACTCGCCGACGGCGGCTACGACGTCGAGGACTACCGCGACGTCGACCCCCGCCTCGGCACCCTGGACGACTTCGACGCCATGGCCGCCGAGGCCCACCGCCTGGGCCTGAAGGTGATCGTCGACCTGGTCCCCAACCACACCTCGCACCGCCACGCGTGGTTCCGCGAGGCCCTGGCCGCCGGCCCCGGTTCGGCCGCCCGCGACCGCTACGTCTTCCGCGACGGACGCGGCGAGCAGGGCGAACTGCCGCCCACCGACTGGCAGTCCGTCTTCGGCGGCAGCGCGTGGCGGCGGGTGCCGGACGGGCAGTGGTACCTCCACCTCTTCGCGCCCCAGCAGCCCGACCTGAACTGGGAGAACGAGCAGGTCCGCGCCGACTTCCGCACCACGCTGAAGTTCTGGTGCGACCGGGGCGTCGACGGCTTCCGCATCGACGTGGCGCACGCGCTGGTCAAGGACCTGACCGAGCCGCTGCGCGACCTCGGCGCCCCCGAGCTGAGCAGCGAGGCGGCCCTCGCGGAGTTCGCCCCCGGCACCCACCCCTTCTACGACCGGGACGACGTCCACGAGGTCTACCGCGACTGGCGGAAGATCTTCGACACCTACACCCCGCCCCGGACGGCGGTCGCCGAGGCCTGGGTGCCGGGCGCCCGGCGCGCGCTGTACGCCCGGCCGGACGAACTGGGCCAGGCGTTCAACTTCGAATACCTCCAGGGCGGCTGGGACGCCGCCGAGCTGCGCGAGATCATCACCGGCTCGCTGGCCGACGCCCGCGCCGCCGGGGCCTCGGCGACCTGGGTGCTCTCCAACCACGACGTGGTCCGTCACGCCTCCCGCCTGGTCCTGCCGCAGGACACCGACACCGACGCCTGGCTGCTGTCCGGCGGCCGGGCACCGGCCCTGGACGAGACGGCCGGGCTGCGCCGGGCCCGCGCGGCGACGCTGCTGATGCTGGCGCTGCCCGGCTCGGCGTACGTCTACCAGGGCGAGGAACTGGGGCTGCCCGAGGTGGCCGACCTGCCGACCGAGGTGCTCCAGGACCCGATCTGGGAGCAGACCGGGCACGTCCGCAAGGGCCGCGACGGGTGCCGCGTGCCGCTGCCGTGGTCGACGGGCGGCCCCTCGTACGGCTTCGGCGCGGGCGCGGCGTGGCTGCCGCAGCCGCCCGGTTTCGCCGCGTACGCCGTCGAGGCGCAGGACGGGGTGGCGGGCTCGACCCTGGAGCTGTACCGCACGGCCCTGCGCCTGCGCCGCAAGCTGCTCGACGGGGAGTCGCTGACCTGGGCGGACGACGTCCCGGACGGGGTGCTCCAGTTCGACCGCTCGCCCGGCTGGCGCTGCGTCACCAACCTCTCCGGCGGGGCGGTGGACCGGCCGGCCGGTGAGGTGCTGCTGAGCAGCGCGCCGCTGGAGGACGGCCGCCTGGGCCCCGACACGACGGTGTGGCTGGCTCTGTAGGACCAAGGGCCGACCAAGGGCCGTCGCCCCGGCACCCCGCCCCTCACCCGGACGGCCCCGCACGCTGGTGGCGGGGCGGGGGCGGTGGTGCCGTGGAGGGTGCGACCGGACCTGAACGGCGCCGATCGCCCCGGCCCTCCAGGAGGCACCCCGATGCAGCACACCGCGCCCGCCGCCCGCCCGCTGCCCGCCGCCGCGCTCACGGCGCTGCTGGTGTGGACGGTGGCCGCCTGCTCCACCGGCGGACGGGAGGCGGACCGCTCGGCCGGCACCGCCCCGGCGACCGCGCAGTCCCCGGCGGCGCTCCCGCCGGCCACCGTGCCGCCCGTGCTCACCCGGGGGCAGGCGCGGGCGGCCCTGATCACGGCGGCCGACCTGGCGGGGACGTGGGAGCCGACGCGGGGCGCGGCGACCTGGCGGGACCAGGTGCTCAAGGCGAGTGCCGAGCGGCCCGACTGCGGGCGGCTGCTGGACGTCCTCTACACCGAGGACCTCTTCGGCGCCGACACCGCCCCGCGGGCCGCCACCGCCCTGGACGAGGTGACGGGCGGGGCCCAGCTCCACTACCGGATCACCTCCCACCGCGCCGCCGACATCGACACCGCGCTGACCTGGCTCGGCACGCTGCCGGACACCTGCGGGAGCTTCACGGCCCGCGCCGCGCGCGGCGCCGCCCGGGACGTCCGGGTCACCGACGTCGCCCTGCCCGAGGCGGGGGACGCCCGGCAGGGCCTGCGGGTGACGGTGCGCGCCGAGGACACCGTCCTCACGATGGCCCTGGTCGCCGTACGCCTCGGCGACGACGCGATCACCTTCACCAACGGCACCCTCGCCGAACCGGCCGACGACGCGACCCGGACGGCCGTGGAGACGGGGTCGGAACGCCTGGCGG
Source organism: Streptomyces sp. AC602_WCS936 (assembly GCF_019049125.1). Classification (NCBI taxonomy): domain Bacteria; kingdom Bacillati; phylum Actinomycetota; class Actinomycetes; order Kitasatosporales; family Streptomycetaceae; genus Streptomyces; species Streptomyces sp. AC602_WCS936. The sequence goes on from NZ_JAGMUF010000001.1 coordinate 23,415, forward strand.
AGGTACGGCGGCAGGGGCGGGCGCAGGTGTAGGTGCGGGGCCGGGCGCCGGGCGATCCCTAGTCGTCGCGGTCGAAGCGCCGGCGGTGGGCGAGTACGTCGCGGGCCACGGCGTAGGCGCTGCGGCCGTGGGCGAAGGCGTCGGCGCGCAGGCGGGCCAGGGCCTCGTCGGCGCCGACGCGCAGCTGGGCCATGATCATGCCGACGGCCCGGTAGACCTCGTCGTGGTCGCCGGCCAGCTCGTCCAGCCAGGCGTCCTCCCCGCGCGGCAGCGCCATCAGCGCCACCGTCATCACCCCGGCCACGAGCCGTGCCGTGCGCAGCTGGGGGCCGGTCAGCGGGCCGGGGGTGTCCCGGTAGAGGTCGAGGGTGCCCAGGCACACCGCGTCGCTGCCCAGCGGCAGCGCGTACACCGCCCGTACACCGACCGCCGACGCCTGCTGGGCGTAGACGGGCCACCGCCCGGCGTCCGCGCCGGACGTCAGATCGCGGGCGAGCACCGGGGCGCCCGCCTCGGCGGCGCTCACACAGGGGCCGTCACCCAGAGTGGCCTGGATCTCCGCCAGGTACGAGGCCCGGTCCCCGCTGGCGCACAGCCGTACCGGTACGCCCTCGCCCCGCAGCGACGCGCTCGCGCCGGTCACCGGCAGCAGCCGTACCGCCATCCGGCACAGACGGCCCGGCACCTCGCCGGGCGGGGCGCCGCGCAGCTGGGCGGCGATCTCCTCGGCGGCGCGTGTCCCGTCCGGGGGCCACGCGGGTCCCTCGCTGGGCCGCACGCGCACCGCCTCCTTCTCCGACGCGGCCGCAGGCTCGACTACCCGTGCCCGAACGGCGGAAACACGGTGGCGGGACCGCCTACAGCGGCGGCTGCGCGGGGGCCGGCCCCAGGGTCGTCGTGCCGGGCGCCGTACGGTGCCCGAGGCCGGTGCGGTAGGCGTCCAGCGCCGCCTCCACCCGGCCGGTGCGGCGCAGCAGGTCGCCGAGGAGCCGGCACAGGTCGGCCAGGTCGCCGGCGGCGCCCGCCCGCTCCAGCAGGCTGAGCGCGCGGACGTAGTGCTCCTCGGCCGCCTCGGTGTCCCGGGCGTCCTCGGCGATGATGCCGAGCAGCCGGTGCGCGCCCGCGGAGTGCACGGCGCCGCGTTCGGAGGACAGGTCGTCCAGTACGCCGTGGAGCAGTCCCGCCGCCTCGGCGGACTTGCCGCGCCGGTGCAGTACGTCGGCCAGCTCGACGGCGACCTGGCTGCTGTAGAGGGCGGCGCGGCCGGCGGAGAGCATCCCGAGGGCCTCCCGCATCTCCGCCTCGGCCCGCGGCAGCTCGCCGTTCTGGGCGCAGACGTAGCCGCGCATCCAGTGGCAGTTGGCCAGTTCCGTCCGCAGTTGCAGCGTGCGGTACAGCTCGGCCGCCTTCGCCAGCGACGCGTCGGCCTCGGCGAGGCGGCCCTCGGCGAGCAGGGTGCGGGCGACGGAGCGGTGCATGCGGGCGACCAGGGCCGGGTCCCCGGCGCTGGGGGCGAGGGAGAGGGCGAGTTCGGCGGCCTGGGCGGCGCGGGCGTGGGCCCCCATGTCCATGTAGGGGCCGATGGCGCTGGCGTAGAGCAGCAGCAGCGCGTCGGGGTCGTGCAGGCCGCCCCGGTTCAGCTCGTCGAGAGTGGTTTCGAGGAGGTAGACGGCGTAGCGGAGCTCACCGGCGAGATAGTGGGCGAGGGCGCGTCCGCGCAGGGCGGGGACGCGGGCGGGCAGCGGGGCGCCGGCGTCGGCGAGGCACTGCTCCGCCTGCTCGAAGTACTGACGTCCGGTGGTCAGCTCCCCGGTCTCCACGGCGCACTCCCCGAGTCCGAGGAGCGCCGCGGCCCGTTCCTCGGGCAGCTCGTGGGCCTCGGCCTCGGCCAGCAGCGCGGCGTACTGCCCGGCCGCCTCCTCGGCACCCTCGGTGGCCAGCGCGCGCTGCGCCCCGGTGAGCCGCAGCCGCAGGTCGGTGGCGAGGCGGGCCGGGCGTCCGGTGGCCAGCTCCTCGTAACCGACGCCGAGCCGTTCGGCGAGGTGGCGCAGCGCCTCCTCGGAGGGGCGGACCCGGCCGGCCTCCAGGGTGGATATGTACGCGGGGGTGTACGCCGGTTCCGCGAGCTGGCGCTGGGTCATCCCGCGCTCCGCCCGCAGCCGTTGCACCCTGCGCCCGATGGTCCCCCGGTCGTCGCGGTCGCCGCTCACTGCCAACTCCCCCTGTGGCCCTTGCCGTTCTGCCCCGGCGGCTCTAGGTTAAACCGCGGATTAAGCGTGCTTAACAGCACTTGACACGATCCGCAGATACGCAGATCCGCAGAGGACGCCGTGCTCGTACGCACCCGCACCGCCGACCGGTATGCCCGGGCCGTCGCCGCCGCCGTGACCGCCGTGGCCTGCCTGCTGCTGGCCGCCAACGCGGGACCGGCGGACCCGGCGCGCGCCCCCGTCCCCGTCACCGAGCAGGACACCGCCCCGGTCACCGACGGGGTCCCGGACTCCGTCACCGACTCGGTGGTCACCGTGGGCCGCTGATCTCCGGTCGACGTGGGCCGCCGGCCGGATCAGTCCGGCAGGGCGCGCCGCAGCGCCTCGTCCAGCCGCCGCGCCAGTTCCGCGTCGCCCGGCGGGTCGTCGGCGAACAGGGCTCCCAGCTCGGTGGTGAAGGTCTGAGTGAACGCGCCGTACAGCGGCGTGCGCGGACGGTGGACCGCGTCCCTCAGGGCGGGCAGCAGGACGTCACGGGCGTACTCCGGCCGCCCGGCGGCGTCGCGCGGCACGGTGTCGGCGCCCTCGCCGGTCGGGACCGCCGAGGGCGTCGCGGCGGCCACCGCGCAGGTCACCGCGTCGTCCGTGTACGCGGAGGTGCGCGTCGCCGCGAAACCGGCGTCCAGCAGACACCGCTCGCTCTCCCTGCCGGTGAGGTACCTGATCAGTTCGGCCGCCTTCGTCGCCCGCGGGGACCCGGCGGTCACGGCGAGGTTCTGGCCGCCGAGCACGGCCCGGCCCGGCAGCGCGGTCACGCCGAGCCGGTCGTCACCGGGGAACGACTGGTGCAGGGCGGGGTACACGTACGGCCAGTGCCGCAGGAAGGTGGTGCGGCCGGCCGCGAAGTCACCGAGGGAGGCCGCCTCGTCGGACGTGAACGCGTCCGGCAGGACGGCCCCCTCCTCGGTGCGGCGGCGCAGTTCCGTGATGCCCTCCGTCAACTCCTCGACGGTGGCGGTGTAGTGGCCGTCCTCGTCGGTGAGCGCGAAGTCGTCCCCCGCGGCGGACGCGAACGCCTCCACGGCGTTGACCGTGCGTCCCTCGTAGCCGGCGAGCTGGGTCGTCCACCCCTCCTCGTAGCCCTCGGGCCGGTGGTCGTCGAGGGTGGAGATCAGCCGCCTCAGCTGCGGCCAGTCCAGGCCGCCCGTCAGGTCGGGGCGCTCGACGCCCGCCTGCCGCAGGTGGTCGCGCCGGTAGTAGAGCAGCCCGACGTCGCTGTTGAAGGGCGCGGCGTACACCTCGCCCTCCCAGCGGGCCGTGCTCGCGACGGCCGGGATGACGTCCTCGTCGAGCAGCGACCCGGGCAGGGGGCTGATCAGGCCCGCGGCGGCGAACTCCGGGACCCAGGTGACGTCGAGGTTGACCACGTCGTAGGCGGCGCTGCCGGACTGGAGCGCCCCGAGCAGCTGGCTGCGCTGTTCGTCGGCGTTGCCGGGCAGCTCGACCAGCCGGGCGTGGTAGCCGGTGCCCGCCTTCTCCTGCTCGGTGTTCCAGGCGTCGATGAGCCGCTGGCGGATGCCGTTCTTGCCGGTGACGTCCCGGCCGCTGGCGACCACGATGTCACCGGGGACACCGGTGGAGGAGGTGGCGGCGGAACCGTCACCGTGACCGTCGCCGCCGCTGCACGCGACCGGCAGGAACAGGAACAGTGCGGCCGACAGGACGGCGAGGCGCCGGCGCCGTGGCCGCCGTGGCCGCCGGGCCCGCCCAAGCCGCTCTGCTCGTTGCCGTCGGGCCATCAGGCCTCCCCCGTACCGATGCGTGCGACCTCGTCGTGCAGGGCGGCGCCGAGGTCGTCGTCGGCGTCGACGCAGCGGCCGCCGCTCGCCTCGGACACCCGGGCGTCCGGCTTCCCCTCGTCGCAGGCGCCGCCCTTGAGGGAGACCATCGCGACGGGTACGTCCACCGCGCGGGCGAGGGCCAGCAGGTCGCCGAAGCGGTCTCCGCCCAGCGCGCCCACGTCCTCGTCGTCGGTGACGAAGACGACCAGCCCCGGACGCTCGTCCCCGGCGCCCCGCTGCTCCATGGCGTCGAGCGCGGACCGCAGGGCGCCGAGCGGGTCGGCCTCGGCGTCCCGGACGCGGGCCTTGCGGTCGATGGCGCGTTCGGCCTCCGCGCGGGTGTGCGCGCCGAAGGACAGGACGGTGTCGTACGTGTCGCCGCCGGTGTCCGCCACCTCCCACACGGCGTACTCGTCCCGTTCACCGAGGCCGCCCAGGGACTGCTTCAGCAGGCCGGGACCACCGCTGGGGCCCTCCCACTGGCCGGCCATCGACCCCGAGGCGTCCAGCAGGAACAGCACCCGGCCGGGTCCGTTGGCGTTCTTGTAGCCCTCCAGGGACGCCTCCATCGCGTCCCGCCCGGCGGACTCGGTCAGCGGGGACGGCGCGCGCAGCACACCGTCCCCGACCACGTCCGTGTCGAGCAGGGCCCGGTCGCCGCCGGCCGCGCGGAAGCCGTCCCGGGCGAACGCCGCCCGGCCGCCCTCACCGCCGAGCCACCGCCGGAACCCGTCCGCCGCGCGGTCCCGGTCCGCCCCGTCGCGCTCGGCGCCCTGCCAGCGGACCCGCACGAACAGGGGCTCCAGCCCCGGTACGTCGCCGGGGTACTGCGCCATGCGCGGGGTGCGGCGGGCGCTGTCGCAGCCCACGCCGCTCTTCAGCAGGAACTCGGGGACGAGGGCCGCGGTGCGGTTGTCGACGGCGTCGTGGTCGGGCAGCGCGCACAGCAGCTCGGCGGCGGTCGGCGCGGGCGGGCCGGACTGGGCGACCCGGTCCTCGGCGCGGCGCGGGTCCGGGGCGGACGTGTCGCCGCTGACGCGGTACAGGCCGATCGTCGCGAGCAGTCCCGTGGTGGTGTGCTCGGGGTCGGGGCGGCGCACCGCGGCGGCCGGGTGCCGGGCGCGCAGGGCGTCGATCATGCGGGTGAGCGGGGGGCCGGCGCGCTCGTCGCGGGCGTCGGCGGCGAGCTCCTGGGGGACGGCGAGCACGATCGGTGAGTACGCGAAGGGCTCCTCGTCGGCGTCCAGTTCGGCCACGGCGTCGGTGTCCTGGCCCGCGGTGACCCGGGCGGCGTCGGCGGGGGAGCCGGGTATCCACACGTCGGGCTGCGGGCCGACGTCGCGCTGCGGGTTGGTGTCGTCGTCGGCGGGCTCCTGCCAGGCCCGGGTCTGCTTGCGCAGGGCGGTGACCGCGTCGGCGGCGCCCGCGCTGTAGACGGTGATGCCGCTGAGCCGGCAGCCCTCGCCGGTGGTGTTCTCCGCGGACGTCAGGTAGGCGTCGGCGGCAGCCCGTACGGTCGGTTCCAGGTCGGGGTCGGTCAGGACGCGCAGCTCCAGGGGTGGGGCACAGGAGGACGGGCCGTCGCCACGGCCCGCGAACCGGTGGACGCCGAAGCCGCCGGCGACCAGGACGAGCAGCGCCGCGGCCCCGGCGATCAGGCGCGGGGCCCAACCGCCCTGCTGTGGGCCGGGCACCAAGGAGTCGGCGATGCGCAGAATGCCGCGAACCAGCGCCCGCCCGGCTCCACCGACGGCACCGATCAGCGCGGCCAGCCGCGCCAGTGCCCGGCGGACGTACCCCGGGTCGGGAGCGGGGTCGGGAGCGGGGTGGGGGCCCGGGCCGGGCGTGGGGTCGGGATCCGGGCCAGGCGCGGGACCGGGCGCGGGGCGAGGGTCGGGGTCCGGGCCAGGCACGGGACCGGGCGCGGGGCGAGGGTCGGGGTCCGGGTCAGGCACGGGACCGGGCGCGGGGCGAGGGTCGGGGTCCGGGTCAGGCACGGGACCGGGCGCGGGGCGAGGGTCGGGATCCGGGTCAGGCACGGGACCGGGCGCGGGGCGAGGGTCGGGATCCGGACCAGGCACGGGACCGGGCGCGGGGCGAGGGTCGGGATCCGGACCAGGGGCAGGCGCAGGGCCCGGACCAGGAACAGACGCAGGGCCCGGACCGGGCGGATCGTCGAGGGCGGCCTTCGTCCTGGCGGCGAGGAGTACGTCCTCCCCCGGCTCGACGCGGCTCTCCGGCTCCCAGGCGTCACCCCGCACCGTCCGGTGACCGGCGGCGGCCATCCGCCTCCGCAGGCGGTCCGCGAGAGCGCGGAACCAGACGTCGCCGCCCTCCTTCAACAGCGCCACGAGCTCGTTCGTGAACGGTGTCGGCGTGTCGGGACCACCCGCGTCGATGCGGTGGTTGGCCTGCACGCTCATCAGCAGCAGCACGCGCCGCTTGTCCTGCGGAGCGGGGCGGATCCAGGCGGCGTTGCCCGCGAAGCAGCAGTCGAGGACGATCACGATCCGCCGGGCGGGACTGGAGGCGAGCACCGCCTGCACCGTGCTGAACAGCTGCGCGCCCGGGAAGACCGCGTGCCCGCCGGCGACCACCTGGGCGTTGCGCAGCTGCAGGAACAGTTCGTCGCCCGCGTTGGGGATCGCCCCGTGCCCGGCGAAGTACAGCAGCAGGACGCCCTGCGCCTCCTTGGCGGCCGTCCACAGCTCCCGGTCGAAGGTGACCTGGTCGGGAGAGCGGCACACCGTGATCTCCCGCTCACCGAACACGTTGCCGTACCGCAGTGCCTCCGCCAGCCGGTTCAGGTTGTGCTTGACCGCGGGGAGGTCGCCGGGCACACCGTCGGGAGGAGCTGTGTTGTCGTACTCGGACACCCCGACCAGCAGCGCCCGATTCGCCTTCCCCCGCGAGTCGTGACCGGTCACCGGCCGCTTACCTGTCGTCGGGACGCACCGGCTCGACGCTGGCCTCGGGAGGCTCGCCGTCCTCCACCGCGCGGCGGTTGGCCCGCCAGGCCTCCACGGAACGGGTGACCTGGTCCACCACTGTCTGGAACATCGCGCCCGCCGCGCCCCCGATCACCGCCACGACGATGTCCATGCCGATGCCCATCGGGGCTCCGGCCTCGTCGGTCCGGCTCCGTTCGTCGATCCGCAGCTGGTCGGTCCGGGCCAGATCGGCGAGCGGTTTCTCCCGTTCCAGCCATTTGTGCAGTGCGCCGATGTCACTCTCGCTCGCGGTCCCGTCCAACCGGATGCGGATACCGCGCGTCACCACTCCATCCCCCTCAGCCATAACTCGACATCATGGCACCGCTGTTGCGCTCAGGGGAGGGTCTGTACGCCGCTCTCGTGACGCGCGCGCGGGCGCACAGCCCGAGCAGGAGCGCACCCGGGGCCGCCGCACGCCCGGCACCCGCTCCCGCCACCTCCTGGCGGTGGATGCCGAGCGCCGCGCTCAGCCCTGCGTCTGCAACCGGCTCAGCTCCCGCTGCACATGGTCCAGTGCCCCCTCACGCCGGCCCGGCACCCGGCCCCGCAGCGTGGCGAGTGCCGTGCCCAGTTCCCGGGCGGCCCCGGCGTCGCGGACCCGGCCCCACTGGTGGTGGGCCCGGTCGACGGCCGCCTCCACGGCGGGCGCCTCGGGCGGCTGGCCGGCGCCCAGGCGGGTCTGGGCCACCGTCAGCCAGGCCCGGCAGCTGCGCGCCGGGTCCCCCGCGAACATCGCCAGGTCGGCCCGGACCTCCGCCCAGTGCAGCGCGTCCTCGGAGGCGGGGCCGCGCGCGTGGGCGGCGGCCAGTTCGTGGCGGGCGGCGAGCGCGTCGGCGTCCGCGTGCCGCCCGGACTCCACGGCGGCGGCGATGACGGCGTGCGGGTCGCCCGCGGCGGGCCCCGGCGCCGTCAGCACCAGGTCCGCCCCGGCCGGCGCGCCGCTCGCCGCGGCGTCGGCCGCGACGCGGGCCAGCGCCTGCTGGTGCAGCTGGTCGACCGGCGGCCGGTGCCCGCTGCGCAGGATCGTCGCCACCGCGCGCATGTACGCCGGGGCGGCCACCGTCCGCCGCGAGGGCGGCGGCGCGACGCGCCCGTGCACGGCGTTGTTGCGACCGCAGTCCAGCGGGTTGGCCCGCAGCCACTGCCAGGTCTCGTGGTCGGCGTGCAGATCGAGCAGCAGCGTCGTCGCGCCGCTCGGGCGCAGCCGCAGCTCCTCCTTGATCCAGTGCCAGGGCAGCGCGGTGTAGCGGACGGTCGCCGGGGTGGTGCGGGCCAGCGCGAGGTGCGGCAGGCGCTGACGCCGGTCGAGCTGGAGCTGCCCGGCGACGTAGACGGTCAGCGGACCGGGGGCCGCCGCGGCGGCGCGCAGCCGGGTCAGGACGGCCTGCGGTTCCAGCGGGTCGGCGAGCTCGACGACGTTCGCGGTGTCGGTGCCGGAGAGCACGGCGGGCTCCACGGCCGCCAGTACCGGAAGCACGGAGGCGGCGTCCACCAGGCACCCCTTGCCCACGGGCGACGCCGCGAGCAGCAGCACGGTTCCGGGCATGTCCCCTCCCCCTGTCGATCACGTACCGCAGCACGGTAACCGCTGCGGCTGCGAAGCGCGGCACTCGGCGGGGCAGTCAGTCGAGGGCCGGCCCGCCCCGCCGCCGTACCGCGAAGACCGTGGTGTCGTCCGACAGCCGCCCCCGGCAGTGCCGCAGCGTGCCGTCCCGCACGAGCGCCACCAGCCGGGACGGCGCGGCGTTCGAGGGGTCGGCGGTGACGGCGCGGGAGACCTGGTCGGCGTGCGGGTAGAAGCAGCCCTCGGCGTCGCGGGCCTCGGTCACCCCGTCGGTGACCACCAGCAGCGTCTCCTCCGGGGCGAGGCGCAGCCGGGAGACCGGCGGCGCCCCGGGGCCGGGGAGGAGGTCGCTCATGCCCAGCGGGAGCCCGCCGTCGACCGGCAGGTACCGCACGCCGTCCGGCCCGGCCGCCAGCGGCGGCTCGTGGCCGAAGACCACGGCTTCCACGGCGTCCGGCAGGTCCGGGCGGAACCCCACCAGCACGGCGGTGGCGAAGCGGTCGCCGTCGGAGCGGCCGAGGGCCGCGGTGTGGGCGCGGTGGCGCCGGATGCGGATCTCCAGGCGTTCGGCGACCGTGGCGAGGTCCGGCTCGTGGTAGCCGGCCTCGCGGAACGTGCCGAGCAGCGCGGCGGCCGTCTCCACCGCCCCCAGCCCCTTGCCCTGCACGTCGCCGACGAGGACCCGGGTGCCGTGCGGGCCGGGCTGGACGTCGTAGAAGTCGCCGCCGACCCGGGCCTCGGTGTCCGCGGAGAGGTAGACGGCGGCGTGGTCGAGGCCCCCGAAACCGGCCGGGATGGGGCGCAGCACGGTGCGGCGGGTGGTCTCCGCGATGTCCCGCATGTGCAGCATGCGCTGCTCGCCGCCGACCCGGAGCGCGGCGGCCAGCACGGCGATGGTCCCGCCGAGGCTGACCAGGATCAGGCCGGGCAGCCCGGTCTCGTCGCGGTGCTGCCAGGTGGTGTCGGCGAGGACGTAGACGGCGACGGCGGCCACCGCGAACCCGGCCGTGGCCCGCACCCCGCAGATCGCCGCGGCGACACCTGGCACGAGGACGGTCCAGGAGATGATGTGGAACGCGCCGGTGGCGATGTCGATCGCCGCGATGGCGACGAGCATCAGCAGCGGGAACAGCCAGGCCACGCTGTGACCGCGCACGCTGAGCAGTTCGTGCCGCGACACGGCGTCGCCCCGGCCGGCGGCGTGGACGAGCCGGCCGAGCGGCCGCCACCGGCCGCGCACCGGCCTGCGGACGCGACCCCTCACGGGCCCCAGCGAAACACGCCCCCCTGCGGCCCGCATCCTGACTTGCCGGCCGGCGCGGGCAGGTGTGCCCTGGTAGGCGGGGGCGAGCGAGAGGAGTGCTCTCATGGCTCACGCGATACCGACAACCGGCACCCCGGCCAAAACGGGCGCAAGCGGCCGTCCGCCGAACGCCCTGCCCGACGTGTTCAGCGAGCGGACCCACGTGGTGGCGAGGTGGACGCTGCTCGTCATGGCCGGGCTGGTCTACGGCTACTGGGCCGCCTCCATCAGCCGTCGCGGCGGTCCCGTCACCGGCTGGAACCTGCTGTTCGGCTTCATGACCGCGCTCGCGTTCGTCGTCCTCTACGCCGTGGTCCGCGCCCTCGCCCAGCGGCTGCCCCGCGAGGGGCACGCGGTGCTGTGGGGCGCGTTCGCGGGCAGCGCGGTGGGGTTCCTGTACTCCAGGAGCGGCGTGGCCATGTTCACCTGCGTCCTGGTGTCCCTGCTGGTCGCGGCCGCGGTCACCGGCGCGTTGTTCTACCGCTACTACACCTGCGAGGACGCGGAGGGCCATCGCATCGCCTGACGGGGCCCGATCGCCCGACGGGCCCTGTCGGGGACGCTGTCAGGGGCGCGCCGGGGCCCGATCCCCGGTCCAGGGGGGCACACCGGGGCGCGCCGCGACCCGGTCGGCGGCGCCCAGCCGGAGGCGTACCGCACACCCGGCCGGGGCCCTGCCGGGCGCGCACGGGGCTCGATCGAGGTCCTGCCGGGGCCATATGCAGTCACGCCGGTCGCCCCCGCCGCCCGCGGGGCCTTGCCTGGAAGGGTGTCCCCACGTCCTCGCAACGTCCTGTCGGCCGCCCTGATCGTCCTCGCCTGCCTGCTCGCACCGTGCGGCACGCTGGCCGGCTGGGCGGTGTACGGGCTGGCCGACACCGGACGGTACGTCGACGTCATGGCGCCGCTCGCCGGTGATCCGGACGTGCGGGACGCGGTCGCCGACGCCGTGGGGGACGGCGTCGCGGGCGAGGTCGCGGCGGCCGGCCCGCTGCACGGCGCCGTGCGGGACTTCGTGCAGGACGCGGCACGGTCGTTCACGCTGACCGACGCCTTCCGCGACGGCTGGAACGAGGCCAACCGGACCGTGCACGAGGCCGTCCTGCGCGCCCTGCGGGACGACCGGACGGCGGGACGGCCGGTCACCGTCGACCTGGCCCCCGTCACCGCCCGCGTCAGGGACCGGCTCACCGAGGACAACGTGCCCTTCGCGCGGCGCATCCCGGTCCGCAGCACCGAGGTCACCGTGCTCCCGGCCCACGAGGCGGACCGGCTCAGGAAGGGCTACCACGTGCTGGACGTCGCCGCCTTCTGGCTGCCGCTGGCGGCCGTCGTCTTCGCGCTCACCGGCATCGCCGTCGCCGCGTGCCGCCGCCGCGCGGTCACGGCCGCCGGGATCGGCACCGCGCTCGGCGGTGCGCTGCTCGCCCTCGCCGTCGTGATCGGCCGCCGGGTCACCCTCGCCGGACTGCCCGGCGCGGTGGACGGCCCGGCCGCGGGCGTCGTCTACGACGCCCTCACCGAGACCCTGCGCACCGCCGCCTGGCTGCTGGTCGGCCTCGGCCTCACGGTCGCCCTCGCCTCCTGGCTCACCGGCCGGTACGGACACCTGCTGCGCCGCCGCCGGGCACCCGCGGGCACCCCCGTCGACCCCGCGCCGTCCCGGCCGCCCCGCGCCCGCCTCTGAACCGCGGGGTGCGCAACTTTCCGCCCGCGGTTCCCGTCTTTGAGGGAGGATTCGGGCATCGCACGAAGCGCACGGGCAGGCACCGCACCCGCGAGTGAAGGGCCGGGACTTGGACACCGACACGGCGACCGGCGAGTGGACGGACGCACGCGAGGGGCCGGCGGCCCGCCGCACCGGGGGACGGCGGTTCGGGGCCTGGTGCGCGGGGTTGCTGTTCGCCGCCGTGAGCGTGGTCGTCGGCTGCCGCGTCGCCGACACCGACGGCGTCACCCCCGTACCTCAGCTGCTCGCCTTCCTGCCCTGGCTGCTCGTGCCGACCGGCGCCGGACTGCTGCTGACGCTGCTCGCCCGGTGGTGGACCGGCGCGGTGTGGGGGGTGGCGCTGCTCGGACTGCTGGCGTGGTTCATCGAGCCGTACGGCAAGAGTGCCGAGCCCACCGGCCCACCGGTCGCCGAGATACGAGTGCTGACGTCCAACGTCGAGTTCGGCCAGGGCACCGACGCGCTGATCTCCGCCGTACGGCGCGAGAAGCCCGACCTCGTGTTCGTACAGGAGTGCGAGTACACGTGCGACGCGGCGCTGCGGCGCGAACTCGCCGCCGACTACCCCCACCGGCAGGCCGTGGCGGGCGGCGGCTCCGAGGGCTCGGTCATCCTGAGCGCCTTCCCGCTCGAAGCGACGCCCGGCGTCCCCGGCACCATGGGCATGCCCGGCGCCGTCGCCGACGTGCGCGGCCACGCCGTACGGCTCCAGCTCGCCCACCCGATGCCGCCGCTGCCGGACCAGGTGGGGCTGTGGCGCGAGGAGCTGGACGCGCTGCGCGACGCCGTCGCCGGGGACGACGGCACGCCCACCGTCCTCGCCGGCGACTTCAACGCCTCCCAGGACCACGCCGCCTTCCGCCGCATCCTCGACACGGGGCTGAGCGACGCGGCCCGGCTGGCCGGGGCCGACCGTACGGTCACCTGGCCGGCCCGGACCGCGCCGGCGTTCGGCGTGCAGATCGACCACGTCCTGGTCTCGGAGGAGTTCGCCGCGCACCGCGCCCGGTTCCTGGACCTGGCCGACACCGACCACCGGGCGCTGGTCGTCGACCTGACGCTGCACGGGGCCGGCTGACAGGCACCGGCCCCGTACGCCCGGTCGGGCTCGGTCGGACTCAGACTCCGATGTCGCGGCCGTCCTCGCGCCACACCGCCACGACCGCCGGGCGCACGTACGTGCCGGGACCGTCGGGCCAGGTGCTGGCCGGCTCCGCCACGGAGGCGCCGTCGACCTCGCCCGGGTGCTGTACGGCGACCAGCACGCGCCGGTCCTGGATCAGCGGGCCGCAGGTCTCCGCCCCGGTCGGCACGGTCAGGAACTGCTTCAGCTCACCGCGCCGGTCGCCCCTGGTCGCCACGCCGAAGAGGCCGTCGTGGCTGCCGAGCGCGTTGCCGTCGGTGGACAGCCACAGGTTGCCGTGGTCGTCGAAGGCGACGTTGTCGGGGCAGGAGATCGGGCTGACCCGGTCCTTGGGGAAGCCCGCGAAGTAGGTCGCCGGGTCCTCCGGGTCGCCCGCGACGAGGAACAGCGACCAGGCGAAGCGGGTGGCGTCGGCCCGGTTCCAGCGCTCGGTCAGCTCCAGCACGTGCCCGTGCTTGTTGCTGCCCCGCGGGTTGGCCTCGTCGGGGCCGGCGTAACCGGCCTTGCCCCGGTTGGAGTTGTTGGTGAGCGCGACGTAGACCTTGCCGGTCTTCGGCGACGGCTCGATGTCCTCGGGCCGGTCCATCTTCGTGGCCCCGACCTTGTCACCGGCGAGCCGCGTGAACACGCACACTTCCTCGGCGGTCATGCCCTCGACGTGCGAGACGGCACCGTCCTCGGAGGCGGTGACCAGCGGAATCCAGGTGCCGCTGCCGTCGAACTCGCCGTCGCGCGGCAGCGTCCCCGTGCCGTCGATCTCCATCTCCGGGGAGTCACCGCTCAGCTTGGCGACGTACAGCGTGCCCTCGTCGAGCAGCGACAGGTTGTGCTCGCGCGCCCACCGGGAGTTCCCGTGCCGCATCCGCTTGCTGCCGACGAACTTGTAGAAGTAGTCGAACCGCTCGTCGTCGCCGGTGTAGACGACCGGACGCCCGTCCCAGGTCAGCCGCACGGTCGCCGCCTCGTGCTTGAAGCGGCCGAGCAGCGTGTGCTTGCGCGGGGTGGAGTCGGGGTCGTACGGGTCCAGCTCGACGACGTACCCGAAACGGTGCACCTCGTTGGGCTCCCGGGCGACGTCGAACCGCTTGTCGAACCGCTCCCACTTGCGCTCGGTGGCGCCGGTGCCGATCCCGTACCGCTTGTCCGTCGCACTGCCGCCGTTCGCGAAGTACTGGTTGAAGTTCTCCTCGCCGTGCAGCGTGGTGCCCCACGGGGTGGTGCCGCCGGAGCAGTTGTTGAGGGTGCCGAGGACCTTGCGGCCGGTGCGGTCGGCAGAGGTTTTGACCAGATCCGACCCGGCGGCCGGTCCGGTCAGTCGAAACTCGGTGGTGGCGGTGACCCGCCGGTTCAGCCGGTGCCGCGTGACGGGCGTCAGCTTCCCGCTCCGGCGCTCCTCCTCCACGACCACGGCGGACAGGCCGTGCGCGGCCCAGGCGATCTCGACCTGCTCGCGGGTCGGGTTCTCGGGGTCGTAGTCGCGGAACATGAGCACCTCGTCGGTGTACTCGTGGTTGGCGACGAGGACCTGGCGGCCGTGCTCACCGCGCAGCGGCAGCAGCGCGAGGAAGTCGTTGTTGTACCCGAACTGCCCGGCCTGCGCCTTCGCGCTCTGCCTCTCCGGGTCGAAGGCGGGCGCCCCGCGCAGGATCGGCTCGCCCCAGCGGATCACGACGTCCTGCCGGTACCCCTCAGGGACGGTCACCACGTCATCGGTGTTGGGCGCGACGGCCGCGAACCGCAGCCCACGCGCACCATCCGTTTTCGACGGTTTCCCATGCCCATGTCCATGCCCGTGGCCGTGCCCGTGCCCCTTCCCGGCCGCCGGCGCGGCCTGCGCCGACGGTGCCCCGGCCACCCCCACGGCCCCGGCACCCGCCGCGGCCACGGTGACGACGGCGGCGGCACGCATCATGGAACGGCGGCTGAGGGCGCCGGCGATGACGTCGCCGACGTACTCGTTCGAGCTGGTGTTGGGCACCTCGTGGAAGCAGGCGTCACCACACCGGAAACGGCAGGTCATGGCGGACCGGCCGCCGGGGTGCGAACCGGACGGCGTAGCGATCAACGGCAGCAGCTTGCGCACGTGTTCTCCCTTGAGAAGCCCTTGGATGCCCTTGGTGTCAGCGCGACCGTAGGTGCACATACGTGCGGGAGACGGGCGCCGCGGTGAACGACGGGTGAACCCGCGGAAGCCGGAGAGGAATTGCCTCGGCGTCTCGATCCCGCCTTGACGCGCCCGCCCTTTCGTGGCAGACCCTGCACAAGATCACAAACCGGGGCCGCTAACCTTACGTGTCCGTCCTGGCCAGGGATCGACGGGGATCAACTCACGCGAAGGGTTGCGCACATGGGCATTCTCACTCTCCTGCGGAACGCGTTCGGCCGCTCACGCAAAGAACGAGCCGCCCAGGCGGAGGGTGCGGTGCAGGAGACGGCACCGCCGGCGCCGCAGCTCCCGTCCCAGCCCACGGCACCCGCGGAGCCGGCCGCCTACCCGGAGACCGTCCAGCTCCCCGAGCCCCGCCCGGAACCGGCCGCCCCCGACGAACACGAACTCGTCAAGGCCGCGTTCGCCAACATCACGGTCCCGAAACCGACGGAGTCCCCGGACCCGGGACCGACCGCGTCCGCGAACCCGGAAGCCGAGGCAAAGCCGGCTCCGGAGCCGGGAGCAACGCCCGAGTCCGACCCCGATCCGGAACCGGACACCAAGGCAGCAACCCAACCGAACACCGAAGCGAAGCCGGACGCCGAGGCGAAGCGGGAACCGAAGGCGAAGCCGGAGGCTGAGGCAGAGTCCGTGACTCAGACCAAGGCTGAGGCCGAGCCTGTGGCGAAGCCGGAGCCCGAGGCCGAGCCTGTGGCGAAGCCGGAGGCCGAGGCCCAGGCGAAGCCGGAGGCTCAGACTCCCGAGGCTGCGGCAGAACCCGACGCGAAGCCGGAGCCCGAGGCGAAGCCGGAGGCTCAGGCGAAGCCGGAGGCTCAGGCAGAACCCGACGCGAAGCCAGTGGCCGTCGCAAAACCAGAGACTGAGGCGGAGCCCGACGCGAAGCCGGAGGCTGAGGCCGAGCCCGTGGCTCAGGCAGAGGGCCAGGCGGAGCCGGAGGCCGAGGCGGAGGCTTCTCCAGTCCCCGCCCCCGCAACCACCCCCACCCCCGAACCCGCAGCCGCAGCCGCAGCCGCAGCCGCCGACGGCGAGCAGCCCCCGCAGGGGCCACCCGCACCCGACAACGAAAGCCGCACGGGTGGTGCGGGTGGGAACACGAGGGCCGAAGGCGCAGCCGAGGCCCCGAAACCCGCGACACCCCCCACCCGCATCCGCTCCCGCGCCCCCGGCCTCACCACCGCCTACAAGGCCGCCGCCACCACCCTCAAGAAGCACGGCCTCACCGGCACCCGAGCCAAGGTCCACCTCGTCCTCGACCGCTCCGCCTCCATGCGCCCGTACTACAAGGACGGCTCCGCCCAGGCCCTCGCCGAGCAGACCCTCGCCCTCGCCGCCCACCTCGACCCCGAGGCCACCGTCCACGTCACGTTCTTCTCCACGGAAGTGGACGGCACCGGCGACCTCACCCTCACCGACCACGAGAACAAGATCGACGAGCTGCACGCAGCGCTCGGCCGCATGGGCCGCACCAGCTACCACACCGCCGTCGAGGCCGTCCTCGCCCACCACGCCAAGGAAGAGCCCCCCGGCACCCCCGCCCTGGTGGTCTTCCAGACCGACGGCGCCCCGGACGCCAAGACCCCGGCCACCCAGTCCCTCACGGACGCGGCCGCGAACCACCCGAACGTCCACTTCTCCTTCGTCGCCTTCGGTGACCCGGAGAACAAGGCCTTCGACTACCTCCGCAAGCTCAGGACGGGCAACACCTCTCACTTCCTGGCCGGCGAGACCCCCAAGGAGCTCACCGACAAGGAGCTCTACGAGGGCGTACTGGCCACCTGGCGCCCGTAGGGGTACGACGGCGGACAGGGAGGCCCGCCCCGCCGCCCCCTGTCCGCCCCCCGAAACGCGTGTGAGCCGACCTCCACCGGACCAGTAGGATTTCGCCCATGGCGGCCACTGGAACCGAGAAGCAGGGGGCGAAGGCGTACTACGTCTCGACCCCCATCTACTACGTGAACGACGCTCCTCACCTGGGCCACGCCTATACGACCGTCGCAGGCGACGTGCTCACCCGCTGGCACCGCCAGCGTGGCGAGAAGGTGTGGTACCTCACCGGCACGGACGAGCACGGTCAGAAGATCATGCGCACGGCCGAGGCGAACGGGGTCACCCCGCAGGCCTGGGCCGACAAGCTCGTCACGGAGTCGTGGAAGCCCCTGTGGGAGCACCTCGACATCGCGAACGACGACTTCATCCGCACCACGCAGAAGCGGCACACCGACCGCGTCCAGGAGTTCGTGCAGGACCTGTACGACAAGGGCGAGATCTACAAGGGCGGCTACGAGGGCCCGTACTGCGTGGGCTGCGAGGAGTACAAGCTCCCCGGCGAGCTGCTCGACGGCGAGGGCGAGTACGCGGGCCAGAAGCTGTGCCCGATCCACAAGAAGCCGGTGGAGATCCTCAGCGAGGAGAACTACTTCTTCAAGCTCAGCGAGTACAGCGAGAAGCTGCTCGCGCACTACGAGGCCAACCCGGGCTTCATCCAGCCGGAGTCCGCGCGCAACGAGGTCGTGAATTTCGTCCGCCAGGGCCTCCAGGACCTCTCCATCTCCCGCTCGACGTTCGACTGGGGCGTGCCGGTCCCGTGGGACGACAAGCACGTGATCTACGTGTGGATCGACGCCCTGCTGAACTACGCCACGGCGGTCGGCTACAACGAGAACCCGGAGAAGTTCGAGTCGACGTTCCCCGCCGACGTGCACCTGGTCGGCAAGGACATCCTCCGCTTCCACGCGATCATCTGGCCGGCGATGCTGATGGCCCAGGGCCTGCCCCTGCCCGGCAAGATCGCCGCGAACGGCTGGCTGATGGTCGGCGGCGAGAAGATGTCGAAGTCCAACCTGACCGGTATCAAGCCGCAGGACCTGACCTCGCACTTCGGCGTGGACGCGTACCGCTGGTACTTCCTGCGCGCGATCGCGTTCGGCCAGGACGGCAGCTTCTCCTGGGAGGACTTCTCCGCCCGCTACACCAGCGAGCTGGCCAACGACTACGGCAACCTCGCCTCCCGCGTGGCGGCCATGGTCAACAAGTACTTCGGTGGCGAACTGCCGGCCGCGACGGCCGACGGGGACGCGGAGAAGGCCATCCACGACGGCCTGACCAAGGCGGTCGCGGAGGCCGACCGGAAGATCGGTGAGGAGCTGGACTTCCAGGGCGGCATCCTGGCGGTCTTCGACTTCGTCAAGCAGGTCAACGGCTACATCACCGAGCAGGAGCCCTGGAAGGTCGCCAAGGACGACTCGCCGGAGGGCAGGGCCCGCCTGGCGACGATCCTCTACACGGCCGCGGAGTCCCTCCGCGCGGTGGCGGTCCTCCTCAACCCGATCATGCCGGACACGTCCCAGAAGCTCTGGGACTCCCTCGGCGCCGAGGCCTCCCTGGGCGCCCTCGCGGACCAGAAGGTCCAGGACGCGGCGGACTGGGGCCGGCTGCCGGCCGGTTCGACGGTCACCAAGGGCGCGGTGCTGTTCCCGCGTCTCGAGGAGAAGCCGACCGCGTAACGCGCTCGCTACAGCACGGGCCCGGGAGAGGGCAGACCTTCTCCCGGGCCTTGCTCATTTGCGAGGATCGGACGCGAAACCGGCACACATGGGGGGATCGTCCATGGCACTCTTCGGCAACGCGCACACCGTCAACCCGGCCAAGGCTCAGCAGGACTACGCCCGGCTCCTGGGCCACGGCGAGCAGATCCACGCCGCCTACCTGCTGATCCGCGACACCATCCTGTTCACCGACCGGCGCCTCATCCTGGTCGACAAGCAGGGCATCACCGGCAAGAAGACCGAGTACCACTCGATCCCGTACCGCAGCATCACGCACTTCTCGGTCGAGACGGCCGGCCACTTCGACCTCGACGCCGAACTGAAGATCTGGCTCTCCGGCACCCCTGCCCCGATCGAGAAGACCTTCACCAAGGGCGTCGACATCTACGAGGTCCAGGCGATCCTGACCCAGTTCGTGGCGCGCTGACGCGAGTACCAGGTCCGGAGCGAACGTTTCTCTCTCACTCGAACGAGTGGCTGCATCGGCATATGCCGGGCGACCCTGCCTCGCGTGCTCTTCATTGGTTCTCATGGTCACATCGACACACGAGGCCTCTCACCGGCTCTTCCAAGAGCATCCGGAAGCCCTCGCGCCCGTCTTCGAGGCACTGGGGCTGCCGCCGCCCTCGAAAGAGAACTTCGACGAGCTCTCCCCCGACGCCACCGAAATCCGGCCCATGGAGCGCCGCGTGGACACGGTGCTCAGGTTCGCGCCCGACATGGGGGAGAACTTCCTGCTCGCCGTCGAGTCCCAGACCAAGAAGGACCCCGACAAAGCGAGAAGCTGGTCGTACTACGTCGCATACTTGTGCGCGAAATACGACCTGCCGGTCGTGCTGGTGGCGGTCTGCCGGGACCGTGCCACAGCAGAGTGGGGCCATGGGCCCCTTCGAATGCGCCGTGGCCTCCTGGCCGACCCAGACCACCCGGCCGATCGTCCTGGGGCCCCAGACCGTCCCCGAGGTGACCGACGAGGCTACGGTGGCCCGGCGCCCGGCATTGGCGGTGCTCTCCGCCATCGTCCACAGCGAGAGCCGCCGTGCGCCCGCCATACTGGAAGCCGTTGCCCGCGGGCTGCTGTCCTTCGAGCCGGACATCACGAAGTACTGGTTCGAATTGGTGGAAGTCGGTCTGGAATCCACTCCGACCAGGGAGAACTGGAGAAAGCTGATGCAAAAGGTTGTCACCCACTTCCCGGGACACAGGACGCTGTTCGAGGAGAAGTACCTTGAGGGAAAGGCCGAGGGCGAAGCCCGTGGCGAGGCCCGCGGCGAGGCCCGCGGCGTGCTTCGGGTGCTGGAGGTGCGCGACCTGGTGATCACCGACGCCGTCCGCGAGCGGATCGTCACGTGCTCCGACCTCACCGTCCTCAACGACTGGCTCGACCGCGCCGGCACGGTGGAGCGGGCGGAGGACCTGTTCACACCGGGCACCGACCCGGCGGCACCGGCGAAGGACGCTTCGTGAACCGAGACCTCAGCAGCGACTGCCTGAACCCGGAGCTGCGGGAGAAACTGAGCGGTCGAGCCATGGTCACGGCCTTCTGCATGGCCCTCGGCGTGCCCCCGCAGGCAGCGCTCGACGACGAGAACGCCCACCTGACCGAGATCAGCCGCCGTGATTCCCTGGCCCTGGAGGAGGTCACCCACCTTCGCGCGCGAGCGGGCGACTGGAACGAGGAGTACGCGCAGGCGTGGGCCGACGGCTTGGCCGAGGGGCATGCGATCGCCGTGCTCAGGATTCTGCAGGGACGAGGTGTCCTCGTCACCGGTGACATCTGGGAACGCGTCAGCAACTGCTCCGACCTTCGTGTCCTCACCCGATGGCTGAGTCGTTCGTACTCCGTCACACGGGCCCAGGACCTGTTCGGCACCGGCCCCGAGTCACCTCGGGTCCCGGGCCGCTGAACCGAAGCACCGCACACGACGAGGGGCCTGGAAGCCAGGGAGATCGATCCGCTGCCGGGCCCCTGTCCGCGCCGATGGCACGCCCGTCGCCCGGTCACAACCAGGCTCGGGACATGCGCAGTCAAGAGGTCAGCTGCCCGAAACGTGCGCCACGAAGTCGGCCCACACCTCCGGCGCGAGGGCGAGGCGAGGGCTGGCGTTCCGGTGCTTGGAGTCGCGGACGTGGACGGTGCCGGGGGTGGCGGCGACCTCGACGCAGGAGTCGCCGTCGGGGCCGTCGCTGTAGCTGCTCTTGAACCACGCCAACTCGGAGGTGTCCCTGGCGGTGGACTTGCGGATCATGTTTCTCCCAGCAGTTGCTCGATGAACGCCAGAGACTCCCCTGGTGGGAGAGCCTGGGCCCGGATGGTGCCATACCGCAGTTCAAGGATGCGAAGCTGCCTCGGATCGTGCGTCGGGCGGCCATTGAACGCCCCGTCGGAGCGCCCGACCACCGTGCCGTCCTCGAACTTCAGCACTTCGATCCTGCCGCTCATGCCGGGGTGTGGTCCACTGCCCATCGGCATGACCTGGAGAGTGACGCTGTTCATCTGCCCCACCTCCAGCAAACGTTCGAACTGCTGTTGCCGCACCATTGTGCCCCCGACCCTGCGGCGAAGCGTCGCCTCTTCCAAGACGAAGCCCAGCGCGGGTGCGGGACACCGGTCATAGATGGCTCGGCGAGCCATACGAGCGGCCACCCGGCGCTCCAAGTCCTCCGGGGAATAGGCCGGCTGCCACGACTCCAGAAGGGCACGGGCGTGCTCGGGAGTCTGCAACAGCCCGGGGATGCTGCTGCACACATAGATCCCGATCTCGACCGCCTTGGCCTCCATCTGCGCCAGATCCCGCACCTTCTTCGGATACCGGACCTTCGCCACGTCCTCCTTCATCGCGGCGATCAGCCCACCCGCCTCCAACACCTCGTCGGCCATGTCCAGATACTCCGGCCGGGGAATCCGCTTCCCGCCCTCGATCTTGTAGACGAGGTCCTCGCCGTACCCCACCGCCTCGCCGAACTCTCCGGCCCGCATCCCCACGGCCTCCCGGCGCAGCTTCAACTGCCGCCCCACGGTGGCGACCACCGCCACGCCCCACTCGTCGTCCGGGTCCACCTCCCACCCGGGCTCGTCAGCCTCGGTCCTGAGTTGCCGAACCTCACCGTCCACCGACATGCGCGCGCCCCTCCGTCGTACCGCCTGGTGCCAGCCACGCCCTACCCGTACGTCCCGCCCTGACAAGCCCGGACAACACCGGACAACCGCCGGACACTGACCGGGGACAACGACCGGAACGCGACAAGTCGAACTCCGGTCGCACCTGCGCCCCCTATGAACTACTCACTGGGAGGAAATCACCCCACCAAGCCCCTCCCCTCCCTCCCGCCGGGCACAGTCACTCCCGCGAGTGAATATGCCAACTTGGCTGGATTCGGGGCCGGTTGTCTGCCATACGCTCAGCGGCGACCCGACCACCAGACACAGGTCGGCCCCCGCCGGGAGTGGCTTCCCAATGCGAGGGCCTGACCACCAAGGAAGGACCAGAACTCCTCCCCGATGGATGCACAGCACCCTAACGCGCCCGTACTCACCACGTCCCGAACCCCGGACGAAGACCACCCCCACGAGCAGTCGCTCGCGGGCGTCGTGCACGACAACGTCCGCCACACCGAGAGCTTCACGGTGGTCGGCAACCACCTCGTCCAGCACAAGGACCTGTCCCTGCTCGCCATCGGGCTCGCGTGCTACATCCAGTCCGTGCGACAGGGCACCTCCGTCGACATCAAGACCCTCGCCGCCCGCTTCCCCGAGGGCCCCACCCGCATCGCCGCCGGGCTGCGCGAGCTGGAGAAGTTCGGCTACCTCCAGCGCACGTGTACGCGCACGTCCACCGGCCGGATCGTCACCCGCACGGTCTCCTGCAACAGGCCCGGACACAGCCGCAGCGGCGCCGCACGGGAGACGGCACCCCGTCGCCCCGCCCGGCGCGCGGCCCAGGAGAAGCCACCGTCGCGCAAGCGCCTTCCCGCCGTGCCCCAGCCGTCGTATCCCGCCCCCGCGCTCCTCCAGGCGGCCGTCGACGTCCTCACCGGCCTGCGCCGCCGCGACCCCCGTCTCCTTCTCTCCGCCACCGACGCCGAGCACCTCGCCCCGGGCGTCGCCGCCTGGCTGGAACGCGAGGTCGGCCCCACCGCCGTACGCCACGCCCTGACCTAGAACCTGCCCGACGAGCCGCTGATCCGGCCCGCCGCCTTCCTCGCCCACCGCCTGGCCGCCCAGTTGCCGCCGCCACCGCCGCTGCGGCCACCGGTCCCGTCGGTCGCCGCCGAGTCCCGGCACCCACTCCAGACCTGCGACGGCTGCGACCGCGCCTTCCGGGCCCCGGGCCCCGGCCGCTGCCGCGACTGCCGAACCGATCACCTGAAGGGCGCCTAGCATGAACTCGACGATCCTTGCCCGAGCCCGTGGGCACACCCGACGAGGAGCGAGCGCCATGACCATCGCACCCGGCAACGCACAGCAGGGCGCCTCCCACCCCTACCGGGCCATGCGCGACTTTGTTCAGTCCTCGGACGACACGCTGCCCGGCAAGTTCGAGATCACCAAGGAAGGGATCGTCCACGACATGATGTCGCCCAGCGGTCGGCACGAGCTGACCACACTGCGGCTCCGGAAGCGCCTGGAAAAGGTGATGCCGGAAGAGATCGTGGCGCACACCGGTGAGCCGGACGTGGAGGACGAGCCCGAAGGCGTCATGCGGCGGCCCGATCTTATGGTGATCGCCGAGGAGGACATGGACATCGAGGGGTCGTTCGACCCTCGGTCGCTCATCGCTGCCGTCGAGGTCGTCTCCCGCTCCAACCCGGGCAACGACTGGGTGGGCAAAGTGCGCGACTACCCCCTGCTCGGCATCCCCGTCTACGCGGTCTTCGACCCCCGCACGGGCACCGGCGCCGTCCTCACCGACATCCACACCACCCCGGACGGCCCCCGCTACGCCACCCGCAAGGACTTCGTCTACGGCGAGGACGTCACCATCGCCGACTGGACCATCTCGACCCAGAATCTGCCGCTCTACCAGAGCGAGGACCAGGTGTGACGACAGCGAAGGGCTCGGAACCGCTCTACGGTTCCGAGCCCTTCGCCGCGGTACTGCCGCTGCGGGTTACTTCGGCTGCGGCTTGCGCACCGAAAGGTGCAGTTCCCTCAGCCGGGTCTCGTCCAGCTCGGTCGGCGCGCCCATCATCAGGTCCTGGGCGTTGCCGTTGAGCGGGAAGGCGATGGTCTCGCGGATGTTGGGCTCGTCGGCCAGCAGCATGACGATGCGGTCGACGCCCGGGGCGATGCCACCGTGCGGCGGGGCACCGAAGCGCAGGGCGCGCAGCATGCCGGCGAACTCGCTCTCGACGGTCTCCGCGTCGTAGCCCGCGATCCCGAAGGCCTTGAGCATGATGTCCGGCTCGTGGTTCCGGATGGCGCCGGAGGACAGCTCGACGCCGTTGCAGACGATGTCGTACTGCCAGGCGAGAATGTCCAGCGGGTCCTGGTTCTCCAGGGCGTCCATGCCGCCCTGCGGCATCGAGAAGGGGTTGTGGGAGAAGTCGATCTTCCCGGTCTCCTCGTCCTTCTCGTACATCGGGAAGTCGACGATCCAGCAGAACCGGAAGACGTTCTCCTCGAAGTGCCCGGCGCGCTGGGCGGCCTCGACCCGCACCGCGCCCATGATCTTCGAGACCTCGTCGAACTCGCCCGCGCCGAAGAACACCGCGTGGCCCGCCGACAGCGACAGGCGCTTCGTCAGCTCCGCGACGTTCTCCTCGGTGAGGAACTTCGCGATCGGGCCGGACAGCGTGCCGTCCTCGCCCACGCGGACCCAGGCCAGGCCCTTGGCGCCCTGCGAGACGGCGTAGTCGCCGAGCTGGTCGAAGAACTTGCGGGGCTGGGCGGAGACGTCCGGTACCGGCAGCGCGCGCACGTGCTTGCCGACGAAGGCCTTGAACTCCGAGCCCTCGAAGATGTCGGTGATGTCGACGAGCTCCAGCTTGGCGCGCAGGTCCGGCTTGTCGGAGCCGTACTTCAGCATCGCCTCGCGGAACGGGATGCGCGGGAAGGGGGAGGTGACCTCACGGCCGCCGCCGAACTCCGTGAACAGCTCGGTCATCAGCTGCTCGATCGGGCGGAAGACGTCCTCCTGCTCGACGAAGCTCATCTCGACGTCGAGCTGGTAGAACTCGCCCGGCGAGCGGTCGGCGCGGGCGTCCTCGTCGCGGAAGCAGGGCGCGATCTGGAAGTACCGGTCGAAGCCGGAGATCATCAGCAGCTGCTTGAACTGCTGCGGCGCCTGCGGGAGGGCGTAGAACCGGCCCGCGTGCAGGCGGGAGGGGACCACGAAGTCGCGGGCGCCCTCGGGGGACGTCGCGGTGAGGATGGGCGTCGCCATCTCGTTGAAGCCGAGGGTCACCATCTTGTGCCGGATGGCGGAGATGACCGCCGTGCGCAGCATGATGTTGCGGTGCATGCGCTCGCGGCGCAGGTCCAGGAAGCGGTACTCCAGGCGCCGCTCCTCGTTGACCCCGTCCTCGGTGTTGATGGTGAAGGGCAGCGGCTGGGCGGCGCCGAGCAGCTCGACCTCACCCACCTCGACCTCGACCTCACCGGTCGGCAGGTCGGGGTTGATGTTGTCGGCGCCCCGGGAGACGACCTTGCCGTCGACCCGAACGGTCGACTCCTTGGTCAGCTTGTCGAGCGCCTCGTACGCCTCCGTGCCCGGCCGGGCGACCAGCTGCGTGATGCCGTAGTGATCGCGCAGATCGATGAAGAGGATGCCGCCCAGGTCGCGCCGATTGTGCAGCCAGCCACTCAGTCGGACGTCGGTGCCGACGTCAGAGGAGCGGAGCTCGCCGCAGGTGTGGGACCTGTACCGATGCATCGTCGTTCATCCAGCCTTCGCGGATCGGGAGTGGTGTTTCACGTGAAACGACCCCAGCGTTGAAACAACCCCAGCGTACCGGGCGGCCACCCCTGCCTTCCTCCCCATTGGCACCGGGCGAGCGGTGGCAGCGTGCGAACACCTCTTCTTAAAGTGGGGCAATGCGCACTGATGAGCCCCTGCCCGAGGTGGGGGACGTCCTTGCCGCTCTCGCGACCGGTCTGTGGCACTGGAACACGGCCACCGGCGAGGTCACGGTCGACGCGGAGGCGGCCCGGCTGCTCGGGCTGCCCGCCGAGTGCGCCCGGCTCACCGAGGCCCAGGTACGGGCGCGGCTGCACCCCGTGGACTGGAACGAGATCACCGGGGTAATCCAGCTCGCCGTCGCCGAGGGCACCCTTGCCGAGGTCCGCATCCGGATCATGGACGAGCGGGGCCACATGGTCCGGGTCGTGCGCAGCCGCTCCAAGCCGGCGTTCGACCCCGTGCACAAGACGTACGAGCTGACCGGCACCCTCCAGGAGGTCGCCGAGCCCACGCCGGGCACACCCGCCGGACGCAGCGCGGTGACCGGCGAGTGGCGCCGCTCGCGCGAGGCGTTCCTGCTGGACGCGGGCCGGGCACTGGCCGAGGCCCGGTCCACGGCCGAGGTGCTGCGGGTCGCGGCGGGCCTGTCGATGCCGGGGTTCTCCCCGGACGGGCTCGCGGTCTTCGGCGTCTCGGGCGACCGTCTGACGGTCATCGGCCACCACGGGCAGCCGCAGAACGACATGAACCCGTTCGTGAACATGCCGCTGGACACGGACTACCCGGCCGCCGAGGTGGTCCGCACCGGCCGCGCCGTCTACCTGTCCTCGCCCGAGCAGTACCGGTCCCGCTACCCCCTGACCTGGCCGCTCGCCGAGCGCTTCGGCCGCCGCTCCTGGGCCTTCCTGCCGCTGACGGTGGCGGGCCGCCCGATGGGCGCGTGGATGGCCGCCTTCGCCTACCCGGTGGCGTTCACACCGGACGAGCGCTCGGTGCTGACGACCGTGGCGCGGATGCTGGCGCAGGCCCTGTCCCGGGCGGGTGCCGCCGAGACCCAGCGGGAACTGACCGACGGACTGCAGCGCAGCATGCTGCCCGTGCTCGGCCCGGAGATCCCGGGCATGGGCCTCGCCGCCCGCTACGTCCCCACCGGCGGCGGCCTCCAGGTCGGCGGCGACTGGTACGACATGATCCCGCTGCCCGCGGGGCGCTTCGCCCTGGTCATCGGCGACGTCCAGGGACACGACGTACGCGCGGCCGGCCTCATGGGCCAGCTGCGCATCGCGCTGCGCGCCTACGCCGCCGAGGGGCACCGTCCCGACGCGGTGCTCGCCCGCGCCTCGCACTTCCTGCACGGCCTCACCTCGTCCGAGGACGACCCCGGCGACACGCGCTTCGCGACCTGCTACTACGCCGAGGTGGACCCGGCGACCGGCACCGTGGAGAGCGCCCGCGCCGGCCATCTCGACCCCGTCGTCCGGATGGCCGACGGAACGGCACTGATCCGCGCCACCGCGGGCGGGCTGCCGCTGGGCATCGACCCGGACTCCGACTACCCGACCACCCGGCTGGCCCTGGAGCCCGGGGACACCCTGATGCTGTGCACGGACGGCCTGGTCGAGACCGGCGGCCACGACCTGCACTCCGGCTGGGACCGCCTCCGCGTCATCCTGGAGCAGCACGACGGCGACCTGGAAGAGCTGGCCGACGCGCTGGTCCAGGCCGTGCACGGGCCCTCCTCGCACCACACCACCGGCCCGCTCGCCGACCGGCGGGAGGACGACATCGCCCTGCTCCTGCTGTGCCGGCAGGGCAAGGGATGCGGCTGCGGCGACAGCCCGGTCATCCGGACGCCGGTGCGCCGCACGATGCTGACGGTCGCCCAGGCCGAGCCGGAGCGGATCGCCACCGCCCGGGAGCACCTGCGCGACCTCCTGCACGACTGGCCCAGCGCGGACCAGCTCGACGCCTCGGTGCTGCTGCTCTCCGAGATGCTGACGAACGTCCTGGTGCACACCGACGCCGACGCCCTGCTGGTCGCCGAGGTCACCGGGCAGCCGGGAGAGCGCCGCATCCGGGTCGAGGTCACCGACAGCGGCGACGACCTGCCGCACAAGCGCCGCCCGGGGGAGATGGCGTCCTCGGGACGCGGCCTGATGCTGGTCGAGATGCTCGCCGACGAGTGGGGCGTCGCCCCGCGCGGCGACGGCAAGAGCATCTGGTACGAGGTCTACGAGTCCACGGACCCGGACGCCGGCCGCGGCGGTGGCGGCCCCGCAGGCGACCCGGACGCCGCGTAACGCCCCTGGAGCTCGTGCACGATCCCGAACGCGGCCGCGGTCAGCGGTACGGCGAGCAGCATCCCCAGGATGCCCGCCACCGACGCCCCCGCGGTGAGCGCCAGCAGCACGATCGCCGGATGCATCTGCACGGTCCGGCTCTGGATCATCGGCTGGAGCACGTGCCCCTCCAGCACCTGCACGGCGAGCACCACTCCGAGGGCCCACAGCGCGATGGCGAACCCCCGGTCGGCCAGCGCGACCAGCACCGCCACCGCACCGGAGATGAAGGCGCCGAGGTAGGGGATGTACGCGCCGACGAAGACCAGCGCGCCGAGCCCGATCGCGCCGGGCACCCGCAGGATCAGCAGGCCCACCGTGATGCAGAAGGCGTCGATCAGGGCGATGAGGGTGGTGCCGCGCATGAAGCCCTCGACGGCCCCGAAGGCCCGCCGGGCCATCGCCTCGACCATGTCGGCCCCGGCGCGCGGGGCGAGGTGGCGCACCGTGGAGACGGCGCGGTCGGAGTCGCGCAGGAAGAAGAAGACGAGCAGCAGGGCGAGCACGGCCATGGCCAGCATCTCGCCGACGACGCTGATCCCGGTGACCACCCCGGAGGCGGCGGTGCCGCCGAACTTGCCCAGCAGCTCGCGCGCGTTGGACGCCATGTCCTCCAGCGAGGTCCCGGCCGCCCCGAAGTGGTCGGCGATGTCCCGCGCCGCGTTCCGCAGCGAGGCGATGATCTGGTCGCCGGTCTCGATGAGCGCGGACACCACGATGTACACGGCCCCGCCGACCACGGCCACGACGGCGACACAGGTGAGCCCGGCCGCCAGCGACCGCTGCACGTGCGCCTTGACCAGCCACCGGTGCAGCGGCCGGAGCAGCGCGGTGCCGAGCAGCGCGAGCAGCGCCGGCGTCACCGCGGTCCGGAACTCGACGCAGAGCCGGATCGCGACGTAGACGACACCGCTGGCGAGGAGGATGACGGCGCACCAGGCGGCGAACCGACGCACCGGGGCGGGAAGCAAGTGCACGCCCCCAGCCGATCACGCACCGGGCGGGCTGTCCTGCGCGGACAGCCCGCCCGGGTGACGGATCACCGGCTCCGAGGGCTGCCCCTCGGCGGGCGTCAGGCCTCCGGGCCCGCCTCCGACATGCCGTGCACGGCCGGGACGGTGCCGAGGCGGCCCTTCTGGAAGTCCTCGAAGGCCTGCATCAGCTCGTCCTTGGTGTTCATGACGAACGGACCGTAGTGGGCCATGGGCTCCCGGATCGGACGGCCGCCCAGCAGCACGACCTCCAGGTCCGGCGTGTGCGAGTCCTGCTGGTCGTCCGCGCGGACGGTAAGCGAGCCTCCGGCGCCGAAGACGGCGGTCTGGCCCAGGTGGACCGGACGCCGCTCGGCGCCCACCGACCCGCGCCCGGCCATGACGTACGCCAGGCCGTTGAAATCCTCCCGCCACGGCAGGGTGACCTCGGCGCCCGGCGCGAGCGTCGCGTGGACCATCGTGATCGGCGTGTGCGTGATGCCGGGGCCCTCGTGGCCGTCCAGCTCGCCGGCGATGACCCGCAGCAGCGCGCCGCCGTCGGGGGAGGTGAGCAGCTGGACGCTGCGACTGCGGATGTCCTGGTAGCGGGGGGCCATCATCTTGTCCTTGGCCGGCAGGTTCACCCACAGCTGGAGCCCGTGGAAGAGCCCGCCGGACATGACCAGCTGCTCCGGCGGCGCCTCGATGTGCAGCAGGCCGGAGCCCGCCGTCATCCACTGGGTGTCGCCGTTGGTGATGGTGCCGCCACCGCCGTTGGAGTCCTGGTGGTCGAAGATCCCGTCGATGATGTACGTGACGGTCTCGAAGCCGCGGTGGGGATGCCACGGGGTCCCCTTCGGCTCCCCAGGCTGATACTCAACCTCACCCATCTGGTCCATCATGATGAACGGGTCGAGGTGGCGGTAGTTGATCCCGGCGAACGCGCGGCGAACCGGGAAGCCCTCGCCCTCGAAACCGCTGGGCGCGGTCGTGACGGTGAGCACGGGACGTGCGACGGCGTCGGCGGACGCGGATACGCGGGGCAGCGTCAACGGGTTCTCGACGGTCACGGCAGGCATGTCGACCTCCTCGGGCGGCGTGCGCCCCACTTTAGTTGAGCATTGAACTTCTTGCCATCCAGAACCGAGAAAGCCCGGAGGGCATTCCCTCCGGGCTCGAGCAGCGACGGCAATCGGTCAGCCGTACATCCGGCGCATCGCGAAGTCGACCATCTGTTCGACGGCCTTCGCGTCGAACACCATCCGGTGCTCGCCCTCCATGTCGAGCACGAAGCCGTAGCCGGTCGGCAGGAGGTCGATCACCTCGGCGCCCGTGATCACGAAGTACTTGGACTCCTTGCCCGCGTACCGGCGCAGCTCCTTGAGGCCGGTGAACATGGGGATCACCGGCTGCTGGGTGTTGTGCAGCGCGAGGAAGCCGGGGTTGTCGCCGCGCGGGCAGTAGACCTTCGAGGTGGCGAAGATCTGCTGGAAGTCCTCGGCGGACATCTGACCGGTGGTGAAGGCGCGCACCGCGTCCGCGAGCGAGGGCGGGGACGGCTCGGGGTACAGCGGCGGCTGCTGCCCGTACCCGCCGGACATCCCGCCGGTCATCGGCTGCTGCGGCGGGGCGTACTGCTGCTGCTGTTGGCCCGCGGTCTGGTCGTAGCCGTACATGCCGCAAAGAGTAGCGAGTGACGGGTCACAGATGACCGGCTCGGGGTTGCTTCTTATTACCGGCGGGTAGCATCATCGTAGCTACTGCTTGGTACGGGCAGTCGGTATGTGTACAGATGCGAGGATTCAGTGCCTCGCCGATCTCTCAACGGAGCCGTCGCCATGGGGCACTACAAGCCGAATCTCCGGGACATCGAGTTCAACCTCTTCGAGGTGCTCGGCCGCGACAAGGTCTACGGCAGCGGCCCGTTCGCGGAGATGGACACGGACACCGCCAAGAGCGTCCTGGAGGAGCTGACCCGCCTCTCGGAGAACGAGCTGGCCGAGTCCTTCGCCGACGCCGACCGCAACCCGCCGGTCTTCGACCCGGAGACCAACACCGCACCGGTCCCGGCGTCCTTCAAGAAGAGCTACCAGGCCTTCATGGACTCCGAGTACTGGCGGCTCGGCCTGCCCGAGGAGATCGGCGGCACCACCTCGCCCCGCTCCCTGATCTGGGCCTACGCGGAGCTGATCCTCGGCGCCAACCCGGCCGTGTGGATGTACTCCTCCGGCCCGGCGTTCGCCGGCATCCTCTTCGAGGAGGGCAACGAGGTCCAGAAGCACATCGCCTCGATCGCCGTCGAGAAGCAGTGGGGCTCCACCATGGTCCTCACCGAGCCGGACGCCGGTTCGGACGTCGGCGCCGGCCGCACCAAGGCCGTGCAGCAGGAGGACGGCTCCTGGCACATCGAGGGCGTGAAGCGCTTCATCACGTCCGGCGAGCACGACATGTCGGAGAACATCCTCCACTACGTCCTCGCCCGCCCCGAGGGCGCCGGCCCCGGCACCAAGGGCCTGTCGCTCTTCCTCGTCCCGAAGTACGAGTTCGACTTCGAGACCGGTGAGCTGGGCGAGCGCAACGGCGTCTACGCCACCAACGTCGAGCACAAGATGGGCCTGAAGGCCTCCAACACCTGCGAGATGACCTTCGGCGACCGCCACCCGGCCAAGGGCTGGCTGATCGGCGACAAGCACGACGGCATCCGCCAGATGTTCCGCATCATCGAGTTCGCCCGGATGATGGTCGGCACGAAGGCGATCTCCACCCTCTCCACGGGCTACCTCAACGCCCTGGAGTACGCCAAGGAGCGCGTGCAGGGCCCCGACCTGGCCAACTTCATGGACAAGTCGGCCCCCAAGGTCACCATCACGCACCACCCGGACGTGCGCCGCTCCCTGATGACCCAGAAGGCGTACGCCGAGGGCATGCGCGCGCTGGTGATGTACACCGCCTCCGTCCAGGACGAGATCCAGGTCAAGGAGGCGAACGGCGAGGACGCCGCCACCGAGCACGCCCTCAACGACCTGCTCCTGCCGATCGTCAAGGGCTACGGCTCGGAGAAGGCCTACGAGCAGCTCGCGCAGTCGCTCCAGACCTTCGGCGGCTCCGGGTTCCTCCAGGAGTACCCGATCGAGCAGTACATCCGCGACGCCAAGATCGACACCCTTTACGAGGGCACCACGGCGATCCAGGGCCAGGACTACTTCTTCCGGAAGATCGTCCGCAACCAGGGCGCCGCGCTGAACTCCCTCGCCGAGGACATCAAGAAGTTCCTCGCCCTCGGCACCGGCGGCGAGGAGCTGTCCGGCGCCCGCGAGCACCTGGCCAAGGCCGCCGTCGAACTGGAGGCCATCGTCGGCCTCATGCTCACCGACCTCGCGGCCACCGAGCAGGACGTCAAGAACATCTACAAGGTCGGGCTCAACACCACCCGCCTCCTCCAGGCCTCCGGCGACGTGATCGTCGGCTACCTGCTCCTCAAGGGCGCCGCCGTCGCCGCCGAGAAGCTGCCGACCGCCTCCGCCAAGGCTGTGTCTTCCAAGGATGTGGCCTTCTACACCGGCAAGATCGCCGCCGCGAAGTTCTTCGCCGCGAACGTCCTGCCCGGCCTCACCCTGGCCCGCAAGATCGCCCAGGGCGTCGAGCTGGACCTGATGGAGCTGGACGAGGCCGCGTTCTGATCCGACCGGTCTCCGGCCGCACGCGTACGGCGGCGGCCCGCTTCCCCCTGGTGGGAGCGGGCCGCCGCCGTTTGTGTGTCCGAAAGCGAGGGTGAGCCGGAAAGAATCTTCCGCCCGGGTGCGACACGAACGGGGTGCCGAAGCGTCCATCGGGTGTGGACGTGCTGACCGTGGGGAAAGGGCGGAACCGAGTGTCGACTGCCAGCGCTCTGGACGAGTTCCAGGGGTTCGCCCGCGCCCTCACACCGCGCCTGTTCCGCAGCGCCCTGCTCATGAGCGGCGACTGGCACCTGGCGGAGGACCTGGTGCAGACGGCGCTCGGCAAGATCTACGCGTCCTGGTCCCGGGTGCGGCGCGCGGACAGCCCGGAGGCGTACGCCCACACCGTGCTCATGCGCACCTACATCTCGCACCGGCGGCTGCGCCGCTCGTCGGAGCATCCTGTGGCGGCCCTGCCGGAGCCCTCCGGCTCGCCCGGACCGGACAGCGCACTGCGCCTCACCCTGCTCGCCGCGCTGGCCGAACTGCCGCCGCGCGACCGTGCGGTCGTCGTCCTGCGCTACTGGGAGGACCGCAGCGTGGAGGAGACCGCGTCCGTACTGGGCATGTCCAAGGGTTCCGTCCGCAACCGCAGCAGCAGAGCCCTGGCCCGACTGCGCCGGGTGATAGGCGACGGACAGGACTCCATCGCCGTGCCCTGACCTCGGCGCCGGGCCCCACGGCCCCCTCGCCCCGTATCCCGGACCCCGCGACACCGGAAAGGACGGTGCACCCATGCGGCACGACGAGTCCACTCACCCCGACGACGACCTGCGGTACGGCCCCGAGCTGTCCCGCGCCCTCGACACCGCGCTGAACGATCTCCCACTGCGCACCGACTTCCTGGTGGCGGGCGCGGTGGCCCGGGGCACCCGCACCCGGCGCCGCAGGCGCGTGATGCTGTGGAGCACCTCCGTGACGACGGCGGCGGCACTGACGGCCGCGGCGCTGCTCCTCACCCTGCCGGAACAGCGGGCCGCCGTGCGGACCGTCGCCCTGCCCGACTTCTCCGCCGTCGGCGGCTCCGCCCCCGCGGGCAAGGAACCCGTGACGGGCGCCGCCACCGTCGCCCTGCTGACCGAGCTGCTGCCCGGCGAGCCCGCGGTGACGAAGACCGAGTCCCGGGACAGCGACCCGGCGTACACCGCCGTGCAGACCTACGGCAAGGTCACGCTGGCGGAAGGTGGGACCGTCACCGTGTCGTTCCAGGGCGCCTTCGTCCGGGAGGCGGAGAAGAGCCGGCGGGGCGACTCCCCGTGGCCCGGCAACCGCCCCACGAGCAAGCCCGACCTGACCGACCCCTCCCACATGCCGTCGCGGTCCGAGCTGGGCAGGCACTACTCCTGCCCGGACGGGGACGACGGCTGCCGGATCGACAAGCTCGGCGACGGAGCGGTACTGCTCGTCCGGGAACGCGGCAGCGACGCCGGCACCGCGGTCACGGCCGACGTACTGCGCCCGGACGGCACGCGCGTGGTCGTGACCGCGACCGGCACTTCCTACCGGGCGGCCCAGATCCAGGCCCTGGCGACCGACGAGCGGTGGCAGCAGTGGGTCGATCCGGCAGTGAACGACGCCACCACCAGCACACACGGCACATGATTACCGCGAGACTCAGACATCCACATCAGCCTGCGGGCACCCGGCAGGCCCCCGGTCGTCCTCGCCGTCGCCCTGGCCTCTGGCGTCCTGGCGGGTCTCTACCCGGCGTCACGCGCCGCCCGCGTCCAGCCGGCGGACGCCCTGCGCCGCTGACGCGCCACCCGGTCCCGGGGCGGCCCGCACCGCCCCGCCCCGGGACCGGCCGCGCGTCCCCGTCCCGATGCCGCCTGCACGGCACCGCCATTCCTTCACCCGACCGCGAACCGCCACCGGCGCGAGGCCCCTTATGGTGGCTGCCATGAGCAGCAGCCCCTCCCGCTTCGACCGCGGGCACACCGACGACCTGATGACCTTCCTGGCGGCGAGCCCGACGCCGTACCACGCCGTGGCGAACGCCGCCGAGCGGCTGGAGAAGGCCGGCTTCCGGCAGGTCGCGGAGACGGAAGCCTGGGAGGGCACGTCCGGCGGCAAGTACGTGCTGCGCGGCGGCGCGATCGTGGCCTGGTACGTCCCGGAGGGCGCCGAGCCGCACACCCCCTTCCGCATCGTCGGCGCCCACACCGACTCCCCCAACCTGCGCGTGAAGCCCCGCCCCGACACCGGTGCGCACGGCTGGCGCCAGGTCGCCGTGGAGATCTACGGCGGACCGCTGATGAACTCCTGGCTCGACCGCGACCTGGGCCTGGCCGGCCGCCTCACCCTGCGCGACGGCTCGACCCGCCTGGTGAACGTCGACCGCCCGCTGCTCCGCGTCCCCCAACTCGCCATCCACATGGACCGCAACGTGTCCGCGGAGGGCCTCAAGCTCGACAAGCAGCGCCATCTCCAGCCGGTCTGGGGCCTCGGCGACCCGGTCCTCGACGGCGACCTGATCGCCTTCCTGGAGGAGGAGACCGGTCTCACGCGCGGTGAGGTCACCGGCTGGGACCTCATGACCCACTCCGTGGAGCCCCCGGCGTACCTGGGCCGCGACCGGGAGCTGGTGGCCGGCCCGCGCATGGACAACCTGCTGTCCGTGCACGCCGGTACGTCCGCCCTGGCCGCCGTCGCCGCCTCCGGCGCGGACCTGTCGTACATCCCGGTCCTCGCCGCCTTCGACCACGAGGAGACCGGCTCGCAGTCGGACACGGGCGCCGACGGCCCGCTCCTCGGCAGCGTTCTGGAGCGCTCGGTGTTCGCGCGCGGCGGGACGTACGAGGACCGCGCCCGCGCCTTCGCCGGCACGGTCTGCCTGTCCTCCGACACGGGCCACGCCGTCCACCCCAACTACGCGGAACGGCACGACCCGACGCACCACCCGCGCGTCAACGGCGGCCCCATCCTCAAGGTCAACGTCAACAACCGCTACGCCACGGACGGTTCGGGCCGCGCGGTGTTCGCCGCCGCCTGCGAGAAGGCGGACGTCCCCTTCCAGACCTTCGTCTCCAACAACGCCATGCCCTGCGGCACCACCATCGGCCCGATCACCGCGGCCCGGCACGGCATCAGCACCGTCGACATCGGCGCGGCGATCCTCTCCATGCACAGCGCAAGGGAGTTGTGCGGCGCCGACGACCCGTACCTGCTGGCGAACGCGCTGGTGGCGTTCCTCCAGCCCTAGTTCCGCCGCGGAACGGCAGCCCACGGCATGGTGGTTGACGCCCGGGGTACCCGCACGGAACCGGATCGACCGGAAACCCGGAACCGACCGGAT
This sequence comes from Streptomyces sp. AC602_WCS936, assembly GCF_019049125.1. Taxonomy (NCBI): domain Bacteria; kingdom Bacillati; phylum Actinomycetota; class Actinomycetes; order Kitasatosporales; family Streptomycetaceae; genus Streptomyces; species Streptomyces sp. AC602_WCS936. The sequence continues at coordinate 59,140 of NZ_JAGMUF010000001.1, forward strand.
CTGACAGGGAGGCAACACTCATGGGCCTCGGCGGGTGCATCATCCTCATCGCCGTGGGAGCCATCCTCACGTTCGCGACCGACTGGGACATGCAGGGCGTCAACCTCGACCTGGTCGGTGTCATCTTCATGGTCGTCGGTCTGATCGGTGTCGCGACGTTCAGCAGCATCGCCCGGCGCCGCCGCGTCGTGATGCCGCCGACGACCCCGGTCGTCGAGGACCGGCCCCACACCCACACGCGGGACGGGTACCACAACGGCTACGGTGCCTGATCAACCACAGATTTCCGCGACAACCCCCTTATTAACTCAGTAAGCTACTGAGTTATGGACTTCACAATTATCAAGCATGCCGTGGAGGTGGACCATGGCATCAAGCGGCTATCGATGCGGTTCATCAAGAAGCACGCCGCACCAAAGCGTGACCGGCTGAGCGCGGAACTGTGTGTGGAGATCAGTGCGGAGTTCGAGCGCATTGGACTCAGCACCCTGCCACGTACGCTCCCGACATCAGAGAACGAGTTCGTTTGGGTCATACAGCGCGACAGCGCCCTGGGCGAAGTCGTGGATGTGGCTGCCGCACTCGCAGACCTGGACAGGTTGAGGATGAACCCACTGCCTCAGATCTTCGCCAACTACCCGCAAGCCCACAGCTACTTGGACTCCACGACGTAGCTATCAGTACGCAGACCCTCTGCACTCGTCTACATCATCAGGCGTAACTCTGCTCCTCCAAAGGGCAGTTGATAACCACCTAGGCGCATCGGCGGCATTGTGGCCGGTACGGTAGGGGTGGAACGTCACCAGCAACTCAGGTGACGTTCCACCCCTACCGTCACATAGGCAGCTGACATGACCAGGAGTCGCCCGATGAGCAACGGCGAAAGCACATCCGCCCTTCAGGGGGAGCCGGTCTTCCTCATAGGCACCTCCGGACGGCTGCCGCTCCGCACGATATGCGCCCTTGAGTTGGATCGTACGGAGCTCTCCGAGTATGAGATGGCATGGCGATCTCTCCTGGGGGACCGGCTGAATGCGACCAAGCCGCAGCTCCTACCACACCCCAGCAGACTCGTCAAGCTAGAACCCTACTCGTTCATGCGGCGGCTCACCGAGGCACTGGACAACTTCCCTCGGTTGCATGTCATCCACATGCCCAAGCAGCCCGCAGAGCGGGTCGAGCATGAGATTTTCCGTTGGGCGTGCACGCTGCTCGGCGGCCGACCTTACGGAAACGCTGTTCTCCACACGGGTGCGGATACCACCGGTTACCACCTCACACCGGAAGCCCTCTGTCCCACTCCTGACGCCAGTCCTTTCGGCAGCCCGTCCGGATTCGAGCTGCTCGGGTTCCCGGCAAAGCTTGCCGCCTACGCGGCTTACCAGCACCGGTGCTACCCGAACCCGTCACCCCGCCCCTTCTGGCTCCCGTCGAGGATGACCTGGGCAGATCCCGTTTTCCTTACCAATAACGACACATACTGACCAGCCCGGGTGGCGAGTTCACACACTCGCCACCCTTCCGGCCGTGCTGGCCAGTGGTCGCACATTCAGCCTCTCTCACCTACTCGGGAGAACACGCACATGTCCACCGACACACCCACCCCTCTCTCCCTCGACGTTGCCTGGGGAAGGGAAACGATCCGAGTCACCAACGTCTCGTCCCGTCTGCCCGCCGACCCGACGGATGGTCAGGTTGAGCAGGTGGTCGCGGCGGGTCGGGCCAACCGCAGTAGCTGGCTGCCGGAAATGGCCTGGAACGCCATCGCGCGTGCCACCACCCGCCCCGAGGCACTCGCGGTACAGCTCCAGCCCACCGTGGATGAACCAAGCGGCCTGTTGATGATTGAGCATGTCGAGGGCGCGACTCTGCGATCGGCCGTCACCCGCGTCCTTCTGAGCGAGCTGTTCCCAGGTATCCAGCCACGCACTGGCATGGAGGTCTCGGAGGTATCCGACCCGCAGGTACACGGGGTCACCCACGAGGGCCGGCCCGGTGCCATCGTGCGATACCACTACGAAAACCTCGAACACCTGCGCAACCATGTGTGGCAGACCATCCACGCCACGCTGAACATCAACAGCTACGCGGCCTCCATCCTCACACGTTCGGTAACCCGCAACCTGATCACCCACCCCGTCGAGATCACCTTCGAGGACGGTACGGAGCCGGTTCACGTCCTCGCCGTCCGTGATGGCATCACCCGACTCGCCAGCGCCTGGGCCGTCCTTGCCGGGCACGACGCCGACCTAGCGGATGTGGCCACCCTGGCCACCAACGCCCTGCTGGGCGAAGAAAACGTGCCGGGCGCCTCCACGCTCTCCGGCCTGGGAGAGCGTCTGGTCACCGCGCGGGCGGGCTGGCGGCAGAACTTGCGCAAGGAGTTCGACGAGGAGATGAACGGGACCGCACCAGGACTGCGGGCCGCCCAGATCGCCCAGTCCTTCGTCGTCCCCGCGCAAGTCTCTGTCGGAATTGAGGGCCACGACGGCCGAGTGCTGTCGCCCGAGGACATCTTCGACGACGCCATCCGTTCCGTCCTGGCATCGGTGCACGTCGAATTCCAGCAGTGGGACCCGGCGGCGCAGAACCTCGAAGTCATCACACGGGCCCTAAAGCGGATCATCCAGCAGAACGACCCCCGCTGGAACACCACTGAACTCCAGTCGGTCTACGGCCTCGCTGTCGGCCGCATCCCGGTGAAGGAACTGCCGCAAACCTTCGGCGGCAACCCGGCCCCTCCGGCAACAGCCCTGTGGCGCGCCGTCTACCTGATCAGCGCCCTCACCCAGCCGGATCTGCTGGAACTGCTCAAAGACCAGGCCAAGGCCATCAAGGGCGGCAAGCGGATGAGCATCAAGGGCTTCAGCGAGCTACTCGGCCCCATCATCGACCTGCCCTGGCGTGCGAAGAAAAAGCTTGTCACCAAGCAGGCACGCAACGCCTGGAACAACGGCGGTGTGCTGACCAACGACGTTATCCAGGGCTGGATCCCCGTCCCCACCGAGGACTTCACCACGCTGATCGCACCGGCGATGAACGGCGACAATGACGCCCGTTGCACCCTGGCGGTGGCCGGCGGTGTCGCCCTGATTGCCGACAAGCTCCTGACCAGGAACGTCGGTTCGTCGCTGGGCACGGCCAAGGAGAAGGGCGGCGTCCCCTTCCGCGCCGACGTGTACAAGGTCGTTGAAGGACTGTCGCACCGGACGAACGAGCTCGGCCTGTGGACCCTCGCGCTGGCCGCCAACACGTTCCGCGGCGACGGCCTGCCGCAGAACTCCGTGGCCAAGCAGAGCCTCACGGGCAAGGGGACGTCGACATCGGACGAACCGCCGTACGTCTACTTCAAGGTCGACCTCGACGTCGAGGACCACATCGCCCGTGACGCTGCCGGGGTGCCGGAGCGACTGTACGAGTGGGACGTCGTTGCCGCGTCGGCTCCGGACCGGGCAGCACGACTGGTGACGTCCGCGGCGACCGTCGCTCCGCCTCCCATCCTGGGCACGGCGGAACGGTCAACGGACAGCGAGCCGACGCCGGCAGAAGGCCAGGAAGGAGCCGAGTCCAACAACACACCTTCCGATCCCGCGAACGCTGAAGCGGTTCCCGAGGGCGCGTTGTTCCAGTATGGAGCCCCGCAGGAGGCCATGAACGCTCCGAACACCGCTGCCCTGCCCGGTCCTCGCAACGCATCCCCCTCGGCGCCTCCCAGCCAGCGCGCTGCGGGTCACCGCAAGGCCCTCGAGCTGAGCGTGCAGGGCGCTCGCGACGCCCTGGACTATCTGCACGCCCTGGAGCCCGAGGTCGGCGGCCACACGCCGATCGTGCCCGTGAGCCGGCTAGACGAACTGCACAAACTGCTCGTTGGCATCCTGACCGACTTGGAGAACCTCCGACGCAGGTCGGTCGAGAACCGCGCGCTGGAGCACATCGGTCCCGAGCCTGAGGAGACGCAGGATGTCGCCCTGGACTAACTGCTACTAATACAGCCCGCAGCGACCTAACCCAGGGCCGCCGGTACCAGCGGCAGCCGTTCGGCGCCGCCCTCAGTGAGGCGGAGCGGGACGCCCCAGCCCTATTGGTGGACGTGACAGGCGGGGTACTCGTGGCCCGGTCGTGGCTGCGGCAGGCTGCCATCACGGAGACGTGTGGCATGGCTTCCGAGACGGTCGCGGTTCAGGCCAAGGGCGCGGGACAGATCGGTTCCCGCGCCCTCGCCAGGCAGCAGCTCGGGCGGGGAAGCAAGAATCTGCAGTCGCGTCGACGGGTCGTACCGAGTGTCGAGCTTTGTCCTGCCAGTCCTCTGTAACGCTACGTCGATCCCGCCGTCACCGAGGAGGTCAGGCCCTGAGCTCGCTGAAGGAGGCGTCCTCGGCGAGACCGGCCGCGTAACCCCCGGCGCCCCGCAACCGATCCGCCGCACGACGCCTTCCGGTCCTCGGCCAGCTCCACCAGCTGATGCCGGGTGATGTCGCTGACCAGGAAGTCCCCGGAGGGCAGCCGCAGGGCCCTTTCGGGGAAGCGCAGCATGGTCGGCCCCGGCGCCACGTACGGTGCTAGCCCGGTAACCACGACCGTGTCTTGGTGCTTCTCCGGAGCCGTCCTCGACCCGAAAGCCGAACATCTCCCGCGTGACCATCAGTGTCCCTCAGGGTGCCGCCGCAAGAAGACGTTGCAGTCGGTCACGGTCGTCATGTCGCCCACGGCTCGCGCACGGTTCCGTACCGCAGTGAGTTCGGCGCACCCCGCGCACCCCTCGACCGCTGTCGGTTCCTGGTCCAGGCACAGCGGCAGTTCGACGGGTGGCGTGCTGTAGCGCGTAGGTTCGGTCATGACGGCATCGTGGCTCGCCCTTGAGGACGTATCTCCCCGATACGCCGGACAGTTGGAGCTTTAGGCCCTACCTTCAAGAAAAGCCCAAAAGGCCCGGGTACGGGGGTTGACTTGAACGACGCTCTTCAGCTCGCCATGAACGACGCGGGGTTGTCCGCCCGACAGCTCGCGTACCGGGCAGGGGTATCTGCGAAGCAAGTGGAACGATGGCTGAGCAATCCTGATCTCACACCACACGCAAGGAACCGAGCGGACGCCTGCCGGGCGCTGGGAGTGGACGAAGAGATGTTGTGGCCAAAGGCTGTGCAAGACCGCGTCAAGACCGGGACCGATCGCGAACTGGTGCACAGCTACCCGTACCGGTCCGCATGCCCGTCGACGGTCTGGACCGAGCTCGCGGAATCGGCCGACGTCGACCTCTTCCTCGCGGGCTACACGAACTACTTCTTCTGGACCCAGGTGCCGCACTTCGCCGACACGGTCCGACGCAAGGCGGAGTCGGGATGTCGTGTGCGGTTCCTGCTCGGCGATCCGAACGGTGATGTGACCCGCCAGCGAGAGACCGTCGAAGACGTGGCCCTCTCCGTTTCGACGCGCATCAGCATCACGCTGGAACACCTCGACCGCCTGGGACCGCTGGAGGGCTTGGAAACACGCTTCTCCGCTGCGCAGGACGCCATCAACCACGTCAGCCTGTCCGTGTTCCGGTTCGATGACGACGCCCTGGTGACACCCCACCTCGCACGGTTGGTGGGGCACGACTCCCCGCTGCTGCATCTGCGTCGGCACGGCAGCGGAGGCATGTTCGACCGATTCGCGGAGCACAGCGAGGAACTGTGGAAGCGTGCTGAGCCACGGAACCCGGAACCCGCACCCCGCAGGTGACCGGCGCCCGGTACCGGCTTTACGTCAGCGCGAGCCCCGTCGTCGCGTCCACGTGGTCGGGCACTTCGTCGTGCCGGTCGCCCACGGTCGATGTCCCCGTCGGTTCGAGGAGCAGGATCGCCGCGGGCTCAGGGGCGTAGGGCTTGTGTTCCGTACCGCGCGGGACGGTGAAGACCGAGCCCTTGGGCAGGACGACCGTGCGTTCCCCGCCGGGTTCGCGCAGGGCGATGCGCAGTTCGCCGTCGAGGACCAGGAAGAACTCGTCGGTGTGATCGTGCACGTGCCAGACGTGCTCGCCCTCGACTTTGGCGATACGGACGTCGTAGTCGTTGACGGCGGTGACGATGCGGGGGCTCCACTGCTCGGTGAAGGACGCGAGGGCGGAGGCGAGGGAGACAGGTTCCTGTGTCATGACGTCATCGTGCGGGGCGCCGTGTCCGTCGGACGAGTGCTAGAAATCGCATATGCCGCAAGGATCCTCTCAGCGCCCCCGGACCCACCGCGTCGCCGTGATCGTCGACGAGGGCACCAACCCGTTCGAGGTCGGCTGCGCCACCGAGCTGTTCGGCCTGCCGCGTCCCGAGCTGGGGTTGCCGGGACCGCTGTACGAGGTGACGCTGTGCGGGCCGGCACCGGTGATCCGGATGAACCACGGGTTCTTCACCCTCACCGACGTGACCGGCCTGGAGGCCGCGGACGGGGCCGACACGCTCGTCGTCCCCGGTCGGCCGGACAACGTCGTACCGCGCGGCCCGGCCGTCCTGGACGCCATCCGCCGCGCGCACGCGCGTGGCGCCCGCGTCATCAGCCTGTGCACCGGCAGCTTCGCCCTCGCCGAGGCCGGGTTGCTGGACGGGCGGCGGGCCGCCACACACTGGTTGTGGGCGGACTCCTTCCGCCGACTGCACCCGCGGGTGCTGCTGGAGCCGGACGTGCTGTTCGTGGACGACGGTGACGTTCTCACCGCCGCGGGCAGCGCGGCGGCGCTCGACCTCGGACTGCACATCTGGCGCAAGGACCACGGCGCCGAGATCGCCAACGCCGTCTCCCGGCGGCTGGTGTTCGCCACACACCGGGACGGCGGGCAGCGGCAGTTCGTGGAGCGGCCAGTGCCCCACGTGCCCGACGAGTCGCTCGCCCCCCTGCTGGAGTGGGCGCAGGAGCGCCTGCACGAGCCACTGACCGTGGCGGACCTCGCGGACCGCTCCGCGATGTCGCCGGCGACGCTGCACCGGCGTTTCCGGTCCCAGCTGGGGACGACGCCGCTCGCCTGGCTGACGGCCGAGCGCGTGACCCTCGCACGCAGGCTCATCGAGCTCGGGGAGGAGCGGCTGGACGTGGTGGCGGCCCGCAGCGGACTGGGCACCGCCTCGAACCTCCGGGCACGGATACGTCGCGAGACCGGACTCAGCCCGTCGGCCTACCGACAGCGTTTCGGAACGGGCGCCGGGGAAGCGATCACGCCATGAGATTCCTCGTGTACGACCGCCTCCTCGGCTTCGGTGACGACTACTGGATCGAGGACGACAGCGGCAACAAGGTGTTCCTCGTCGACGGCAAGGCCATGCGACTGCGGGACACCTGGGAGCTGAAGGACGCCCAGGGGCGGGTCCTCGTCGACATCCATCAGAAGATGCTCGCCCTGCGGGACACGATGGTGATCGAGCGGGACGGCGAGCCGCTGGCGCGCATCAAGCGCAAACGGCTGTCGCTCCTGCGCAACCACTACCGGGTCTCCCTGGCCGACGGCAACGAGCTGGACGTCAGCGGCAAGATCCTCGACCGGGAGTTCGCCATCGAGTACGACGGTGAGCTGCTGGCCGTCGTCTCCCGGCGGTGGCTCACCCTCCGGGACACCTACGGCGTGGACGTCGTACGGGACGACGCCGATCCGGCGCTGCTGATCGCGCTGACGGTGTGCGTGATCCACCTCGCGGAGAAGGAGCGGGAGGAAGACTGACGGGTCCGGTGTGACCGGCCCGGAGTGACGGCCCGGTGAGGACTCACCCCGTGCGACGCACCGCGCGGGTGAGGAGGAGGGGTACGGCCAGGTGGTGCACCGGCGCGGCCAGGGACCACAGCGCCCGGCCGGCCCGGCGCTCGTAGCGTGCGTACGTCGCCCAGAGCAGCCGCGTGTCGTCGAGGGTGACGACGTTGCGGACGGTCAGGGAAGGCGCGCGGGCCTCCAGGGCGACCCGGTCCGGCCCGGCCTCCACCCTGCGCCACCCCACCACGTGCCGCGCCGAGGAACGCGGTCCCAGCCGCAGGCCCAGCACGCCCGCCCAGCCCGTCCGGAACAGCTCGCGCAGGGCCACCGGGACGTCCTCGAAGCTGGCGCGCACCCACTCCTCCGGTGTCAGCCGGGGCAGTCCGGCGGCCGGGAGCTCGAAGGCCGTCGCGAAGGGGAAGCCGGCGGGGTCCACCCGGACACGGCGCACGGCAGGGATTCCGGTCGGTGCCATGTGCGGGATTCTAGGCCGCGTGACCGTCCCGTCACCCCGCGTCAACTCCCATCATGCGCCCGCTGACGGCGCGGCGGCTCCAGGCCCAGCACCCGGTCCTTCAGCGCCGGGAACTGCTCCCGGGTCCGCGCCGCCTTCGCCGGGTCGAACTCCACCGTGAGGACCTCCTCCTCCGCACCGGCCCGCGCCAGCACCTCGCCCCAGGGATCGACCAGGATCGAGTGACCGGCCTGCGGAACCCCGGCGTGTGTCCCGGCCGTTCCGCAGGCGAGGACGAACGCCTGGTTCTCCACCGCGCGTGCCTGCGCCAGCAGCGTCCAGTGGGACCGGCGGCGCTCCGGCCAGCCCGCCGGGACGACCAGGGTCTCGGCACCGGCGTCGACGAGGCCGCGGAAGAGTTCGGGGAAACGGAGGTCGTAGCAGGTGGCCACACCGAGGGTCGTCTCCGGCAGACGGACCGTCACCAGCTCGCGCCCGGCGCCCATCAGCACGGCCTCGCCCTTGTCGAAGCCGAAGCGGTGGATCTTGCGGTATGCGGCGGCCAGGTCGCCGGTGGGGGAGAAGACGAGGGAGGTGTTGTAGAGCGTCCCGTCCGGGTCCCGTTCCGGCACGGAGCCCGCGTGCAGCCACACGCCCGCGTCGCTCGCCGCCTTCGCCATCGCCTCGTACGTCGGGCCCTGAAGCGGCTCGGCCGCCGTGCCGAACTCCTCGAAGGCGAAGGCGCCCGTGGTCCACAGCTCCGGCAGCACGACCAGGTCGGCGGCGCCCGCCTGATCCCGTACCAGAGACGCCGCGCGCCGACGACGCGCTTCCACTGATTCGCCCTCGTTCACGGCGATTTGGATCAAAGAGGCGCGCACACTACCACCGTCCTGGCATTCGAGCCGTCCACACGGGCCTACGATCGTCACACGAAAGCACTGCCGGGGTGCCGCACAGCAGCGTAACTTAGCGTCTCAAGACGCCCGCCGACCGCAGCCACCTCCCACTGGCACCGACGCCACAACCCGCCCGTGTACCGACCGCCGAGGGGTCCCGTTCCGTGAGTCTGCATCCCACCCTCCAGCCCTACGCCGACGCCTGGACTCACTCCATCGAGGCGATATCCGAGCTGGTCCAGCCGCTTGCGGAGGCAGAGTGGAACCGCCGCACGCCCTGCCCGGGCTGGTCGGTGCGCGACGTGGTCTCCCACGTCCTGGGCCTGGACTCCGAGATGCTCGGCGACCCGCGTCCCATCCACTCCCTCCCGCGCGACCTCTTCCACGTCACCAACGAGCACCAGCGCTACATGGAGATGCAGGTCGACGTCCGCCGCCACCACACGGCGCCGGAGATGACGTCCGAGCTCGAGTACATGATCATCCGGCGCAACCGCCAGCTGCGGAACGAGTCGCGGGACCCCGGCACGAAGGTGCGCGGCCCGCTCGGCACCGAGCTGACCCTCGTGGAGGCCATGCGCCGGCACGCCTTCGACGTGTGGGCGCACGAGCAGGACCTGCGTACGGCCCTCGGCCGCCCCGGCAACCTGGACTCCCCCGGCGCGCACGTCACCCGTGACGTGCTGCTCGCCGAGCTGCCGGCGGTCGTCGCCGAGCGCGCGGACGCGCCGCGCAGCTCCGCCGTCGTCTTCGACGTCCACGGGCCGGTCGAGTTCCTGCGCACCATCCGCGTCGACATCCAGGGCCGCGGCACCCTGGAATCGTCCCCCGCCCTCGGCCCCGCCGCGACCCTCACCCTCGACTGGGAGACGTACGTCCGCCTGGCCTGCGGCCGCGTGACGCCGGAAGCGGCGGCGGACCGCATCAAGACGGAGGGCGACCCGGATCTGACGGCGGCGATCCTGCGGAACTTCACGGTGACTCAGTAACGCGGGTGAGTGATTCCAGCCCGTCCGGCGTTTGAGGACGAGGCCGTCCAGGCCGAAGCGGGGGTCCGGGGGCGGCAGCCCCCGGCCCGGCCCCGCACCCACGCCGGGCACCTACACAGGCACGTGCACCGTCTCCACCCGGCTGGCAACCAACCGCTCCCGCTCCCGCCGCGCCGCCCGCTTCCGCAACCGCAGAATCTGCGACAGCCCCACCGCCTGGAGCACGAACACGGACGAGAACGCGACGGCGTAGTCGTCTCCGGTCGCGTCCAGCAGCACGCCCACCGCGAACAGCGTGGTCATCGACGCCACGAAGCCGCCCATGTTGGTGATCCCGGACGCCGTCCCCTGCCGCTCCGGCGGGTTCGCCGGCCGGGCGAAGTCGAAGCCGATCATCGACGCCGGCCCGCACGCCCCCAGCACCGTGCACAGCACGACCAGCAGCCACATCGGCGCCCGGTCGGCCGGGTAGGCGAGCGTCGCCGCCCACAGGGCCGCCGTCGCGCCCACCGTGCCGAGCGCGAGAGGCAGCCGCGCCGCGTGGTGCCGGGCGATGACCTGGCCGTAGACGAGGCCGACCGCCATGTTGGACAGGACGACGAGGGTGAGCAGTCCGCTCGCCGTTTCCCTCGTCAGCCCCTGCGCCTCCACCAGGAAGGGCATCCCCCACAGCAGCAGGAACACCATCGCCGGGAACTGGGTGGTGAAGTGCACCCACAGCCCGAGCCGCGTCCCCGGTTCGCGCCAGGACGTGGCGATCTGGCGTCGTACGTACGCGGCGCCCTGGTGCGGCATCGGCTCCGGCTCGTGCCCCTCGGGGTGGTCCTTGAGGAAGAGCAGGAGCAGGACCAGCACCACGACACCGGCCAGCGCGCTGCCCGCGAAGGCGGCCGTCCAGCCGATGCCGTGCAGCAGCCGGGCCAGGACGAGGGTGGAGACCAGGTTGCCCGCCATGCCGACCAGTCCGGCGAGCTGGGCGACCATCGGCCCGCGCCGGGCCGGGAACCAGCGGCTGCCCAGCCGCAGCACGCTGATGAAGGTCATCGCGTCCCCGCAGCCCAGCAGCGCCCGGGAGGCGAGCGCCATGCCGTACGACGGGGAGAAGGCGAAGCCCAGCTGCCCGGCCGTGAACAGCACGACGCCGATGCCGAGCACCTTCTTGGTGCCGAGCCGGTCGACGAGCAGGCCGACGGGTATCTGCATGCCGGCGTAGACCAGCAGCTGGAGGATGGAGAAGGTGGACAGGGCCGAGGCGTTGACGTGGAAGCGGTCGGCGGCGTCGAGGCCGGCCACGCCCAGTGACGTGCGGAAGATGACGGCGACGAAGTAGACGGCGACGCCGATGCTCCAGACGGCGACCGCGCGACGGCCGCCCGGCGGATCACCGGGCAGCGCCTTCCCGGCCGACGTGGCCGAACTCATCGGACCTCCCCCCGGGCCAGGTGCGAGAACCAGCCCACGTGCCGGTGGACCACTCCGACCGCAGCGTCCGCGTCCCCGGAGCGCAGCGCGTCGAGGATCTCCTCGTGCTCGGCGAGGGTCTTGGCGATCCGGTCGGGGTGGGAGTGCATGACGGCGACGCCCATGCGCAGCTGGCGGTCGCGGAGCTGGTCGTAGAGGCGGGAGAGGATCTCGTTGCCGCCGCTGCGGACGATCTCGGCGTGGAAGCAGCGGTCGGTGACGGAGGCGGCGGCGAAGTCTTGGGCGGCGGCCTGCTCCTTCTGCCGGGCGAGCAGTTCCTCCAGCCGCTCGACCAGACCGGGCGGGGCGGGTACGGCCTTGCGCGCCGCGTGCTCCTCGACCAGGAGCCGGGTCTCCACCACGTCGGCGATCTCCTGCGCGGAGACGGGCAGCACCAGGGCGCCCTTCTTCGGGTAGAGCCGGATCAGCCCCTCGACCTCCAGCCGCAGCAGCGCCTCGCGCACCGGCGTGCGGGACACGCCCACCGCTTCGGCGAGCTCGCCCTCGGTGAGCAGGGTTCCGCCCTCGTAGCGGCGCTCCAGGACGCCCTGCTTGACGTGGGTGTAGACGCGGTCCGCCGCTGGGGGCTGCTTCACTGCCGTGGTCATGCCGACAGGATAGATACAACAGGGACACAAGAAGGACGCCGTCCACCATGCGGACGCCCGACCACCCGCAGGAGGGAGCCGGCGGCCACGCCCTGCCGCCGCGCGGCCGTCCGTGCTATCCACATGTCACACGGGCGCGGCCGGACCCGCACCGACCACAACTCGGCCGCGCCCCAGGGGAATTGCGTTCAAGCATTCAGAACAATCGGGGTACTCAACTTGATAAACGTCATTCCGGGCGCCCGCCTGCGCAGAGCCACAGCCGTCGCCCTGACCAGCGGCGCCCTGCTCGCGACCGGCGCCCTCGCCACCACGCCCGCGCAGGCCGCACCCGTCCGGGAGGCGTCCGCGCGGGCGCCGCTCGCGCCCGCCGGCGCACCGGCGATCGTCGCCAAGGGCGGCTTCGTGATGAACGACGCCGGCGGCAGGGCGCTCTACACCAAGGCCGCGGACACCAGGCGCCCCACCGGCTCCACGACCAAGATCATGACCGCGAAGGTGGTACTCGCCCAGCCCGGACTGAACCTGGACGCCAAGGTCACGATCCAGATGGCGTACAGCGACTACATCGTCTCGAAGAACGCGTCCTCCGCGCGCCTCATCGTCGGCGACAAGGTGACGGTCCGGCAGCTGCTGTACGGGCTGATGCTGCCGTCGGGCTGCGACGCGGCGTACGCGCTCGCCGACCGGTTCGGTTCGGGGAAGACGCGCGCGGCCCGCGTGAAGTCGTTCATCGGCAAGATGAATGCCCAGGCTCGGAAACTGGGGCTGAAGAACACCCACTTCGACTCGTTCGACGGCATCGGGCAACGGCAGGAACCACTCCACGCCGCGCGACCTGACCAAGCTCGCGAGCAGTGCGATGAAGAGCCCGACCTTCCGCACGATCGTGAAGACGAAGAAGTACACCGCCAAGACGGTCACCAAGAAGGGCGGCACCCGCACGATGGCGCCCTGGGTCAACACCAACACGCTGCTCGGCAATTACAGCGGCGCGATCGGCGTCAAGACCGGTTCGGGGCCCGAGGCCAAGTACTGCCTGGTCTTCGCCGCGACCCGGAAGGGGAAGACCGTCATCGGCACGGTGCTGACCTCCTCGTCGTCGGCGCAGCGCGCCAAGGACGCCACGAAGCTCATGAACTACGGCTTCGCCAGGCTGAACTGAGCCGGTCCGACCGCACGAGGGGCCCGTCGCAGCCGCGACGGGCCCCTTTTCCGCTCCTACGCCCTGCCCCTTTGGAGCTGATGGTGATAGCTTCATTAGCACCATGCTGCTGAGTCTGGACAAAACCGACACTCGCCCGCTGCACGAACAGGTCGCGGGCGCCGTCCGGCGCGCCATCGCCGAGGGCGAGTGCGCCCCCGGGGACCGCCTGCCCTCCGCGCGCGACCTCTCCGCCGCGCTGGACGTCAACGTCAACACCGTGCTGCGCGCCCTGCGCGGACTGCGGGACGAGGGCCTGCTGGAGTTCCGCCGGGGCCGGGGGGTGACCGTCGCCGAGGGGGCCCGGCCGCACTCGGGCCTGCAGATCCGCGTACGGGAGCTGGTCGCCGAGGCGGCCCGGCTGGGCTACAGCAGAACCGATCTCATCGACATGATCAGGGGGATGCCGTGAGGGACACGACGGTGGCGGCGCGGACGACGGCGGTGGTCTGGACGGTCGGCGTCACGGCCGTGCTGGCCGGGATGCCGCTCATGGTGCGGGGGCGGCTGCCCGACCCGCTGGCGACCCACTGGGGTTTGGGCACAGGGGCGCCCGACGGGTCGATGCCCCTGTGGGCGGCGTCCCTCTTCCCGGCGCTGATCTGGCTCGTCACGGCGGGGGCGACGCTCGGCGTGCTGCTGCGCGACCGCACCGGGTCGCACCACCCGTGGACCGCCGTGACCCTGCTGCCCACCGGCATCGTGCTGGCCGGTGCGCAGGCCGCCCTCGTCCGGGCCAACCTGGACCGCGCGGACTGGCACGAGGCCCGGCAGCCGACCGCGTGGATCGTCGCGATCCTCGTCGCGGCCGTCGTCGCGGGAGTGGGCGCCTGGTTCGTCGCCACCCGGCGCGCGGCGGACACCGCGGCCGCCGGTGAGCACGCGTCCGGTGTCCCGGCCCTGGACATCCCCGACGGCCGACGGGTGGCGTGGTTCTCCCGGACCACCAACCCCTGGCTCCGGCTGGTGGCCGCGGTGACCGGCCTGGCGGCCGTGGGAGTGCTCGTCGCCATCGTCGGCGGCCTCGCGGACCCCGGCGGCCTGTGGGCGGCGTTCGCCGGCTGCGCCGTCGCGGCCCTGTCCTGCGCCCTGTTCTCCTCGGTGCAGGCGCGGGTCTCGGAGCGGGGCCTGGAGGTGTCCTTCGGTCCGCTCGGCCGGCCCGCGCGACGCTGGGCGCCCGGCGACATCGACGCGGCGCGCGCCGAGGTCCGCTCTCCCGCCCAGGCGGGCGGCTGGGGATACCGCGTCAGCGGCCTGGGCACCACGGTGATGCTGCGCGCCGGGGAGTGCCTGGTGATACGGCCCCGGGGGCGCCGTACGGAGTTCGCGGTGAGCGTCGACGACGCGGAGCGGGGCGCGGCCCTGCTCAACGCGCTGCGCGCGGACCCGCACCGCCGCTGAGCGCCCGCGTGAACGCGTCCGCCGCGTCCGCGGAGACGTAGACCGTGTCGACGTCCCTGCTCCCGGCGCCGTCGCCGAGATCGAGGGGGACGGGCGGGTCCAGACGTAGGCGTACGCCGATCGTGCTGCCGAGGGAGCAGACCACGGCCGACGGCTCCCCCGGCACCCGGCGCAGACCGCGTCCCTGGACGGTCCGCAGGGTGCGCACGGCCGAACGCACCCGCTCGCGGGGCAGGTCGAGGTCCCCCAGGAGGCCGGTGCGCAGCACGACCCGGGACGGCGAGACGGTGTGGGGGTGCCGGGCGATCGTGGCGAGGACACCGAAGCCGGTGAGGACGAGGGTGACCTCCAGCAGGGCGTGGAACGGCCGTGCCGGGGGCGGGAGGACACCGGAGACGAGGAATGCCACCGGAATCTCCGTGAGCGTCAGGACCAGGAGCAGGGTGCGCAGTTCGGAGGAGTGCCGGATCACCGTCGCCTCCTCCTGGCTCCTTGCCGGGCGGCGGGCGATCGTGGCACACAGGGAGCGGGCCACGATCTGCGCACGGCGACGCGGCGGCGGCTTCACGGTCACCTTCGGCACTGGACCTCCAGCCTCCCCACGGACGGGCGAAGGGCAGCCTGAAAGCCCCCTGACCGACCCTAGGGGCGCGGCGACCGGCGAAGCCGTGACATCCGTCATCAACCGGCGGACGCCGGAACGACGCGAAAGGCCGGAGCCGCGCCACCCGGTGGAGGTGGTGCGGCTCCGGCCTTTCGCCGCCGGCTAGGCCCAGGTGAGCAGACGCTTCGGCTGCTCCAGGATCGCCGCGACGTCGGCGAGCACCTTGGAACCCAGCTCGCCGTCGACCAGGCGGTGGTCGAAGCTCAGCGCCAGCGTGGTCACCTGACGCGGCTTCACCTTGCCCTTGTGCACCCACGGCTGGAGCTTGATCGCACCGACCGCGAGGATCGCGGACTCGCCCGGGTTGAGGATCGGCGTGCCGGTGTCGACGCCGAAGACGCCGACGTTGGTGATGGTCACCGTGCCGCCCTGCATGGCGGCCGGGGAGGTCTTGCCCTCCCGGGCCGTCGAGACCAGCTCACCCAGGGACTCGGCCAGCTGCGGGAGCGTCCTGGCGTGGGCGTCCTTGATGTTCGGGACGATCAGGCCGCGCGGGGTCGCGGCGGCGATGCCCAGGTTGACGTAGTGCTTGACCACGATCTCCTGCGCCGCCTCGTCCCAGGAGGCGTTGATGTCCGGGTTGCGCCGGATCGCCACCAGCAGGGCCTTGGCGATCAGCAGGAGCGGGTTCACCCGCAGGCCCGCGAACTCATTGTCCTGCTTCAGCTCCTCGACCAGCTTCATCGTGCGCGTCACGTCGACCGTCACGAACTCGGTCACGTGCGGCGCCGTGAACGCCGAGCCGACCATCGCCGCCGCCGTCGCCTTGCGCACGCCCTTGACCGGGACACGGGTCTCGCGCGCCGTGTCGTACGACACCGCCGCCGGGGCCGGGGAGGCCGCGGGAGTGGCGGGGGCCTGGGCGGCCGGTGCCGCCTGCGGTTCGGCGGCCTGCGTGGAGGCCACCGCCGCGTGCACGTCCTCGCGGGTGATGACGCCGTCCGGGCCGGTCGGGGTGACCGTGGCCAGGTCGACGCCGAGGTCCTTGGCCAGCTTGCGCACCGGGGGCTTGGCGAGCGGGCGCTCGCGGGTGGCCGGCGCGGCCGGACCGTGGCCGTTCATCTCGGCCTGGATCGCGGCGGCCGCCGGTGCCTCCTGGGCCGGGGCCTGGGCGCCCTTGCGGGGGCGGCGACGGGTCGAGGAGGTGGACACCCCGTACCCGACCAGGACCGGCTGGCGGGCCTCGGGCTTCTTCTCCTCCACGGCGTCGGTCGTCGCGGCCGGTGCGGCTGCCGGTGCGGCGGCCGTCTCCTCGACGGCCTCCTGCGCCGGCTCCGCCGCGGCCCCACCGCCGACGGCCACCGCGATGATCGACGTGCCCACGTCGACCGTGGTGCCCTCGGGGAAGTACAGCTCGCGGACCACGCCGTCGTAGGGGATGGGCAGTTCGACGGCGGCCTTGGCCGTCTCGACCTCGCACACCACCTGCCCGTCGGTGACCGTGTCACCGGGCTGGACGTACCACTTGAGGATCTCGGCCTCGGTGAGCCCCTCGCCCACGTCGGGCATCTTGAACTCACGCACGGAGCTGTCCGTCATCGTCGTCACGCTCCCCTCCTCAGTACGCCAGCGAGCGGTCGACGGCATCCAGCACCCGGTCCAGGTCGGGCAGGTACTCCTCCTCCAGACGCGCCGGCGGGTACGGGGCGTGGTAGCCGCCGACCCTCAGCACCGGGGCCTCCAGGTGGTAGAAGCAGCGCTCCGTGATCCGGGCCGCGATCTCCGCGCCCGAGCCCAGGAACACCGGCGCCTCGTGGACCACGACCAGGCGGCGGGTCTTCTCCACCGAGGCCTGGATCGTGTCGAAGTCGACCGGGGAGATCGAGCGCAGGTCCACGACCTCCAGGGACCGCCCCTCCTCGGCCGCCGCGTCGGCGACCTCCTGGCAGAGCTTCACCATCGGGCCGTAGGCGGCCAGCGTGAGGTCGGTGCCCTCGCGCACCACCCGCGCGGCGTGCAGCGGGCCCGGGATGGCCTCCTTGTCGACCTCGGCCTTGTCCCAGTAGCGGCGCTTGGGCTCGAAGTAGATCACCGGGTCGTCGCTCTGGATGGCCTGCTGCATCATCCAGTACGCGTCCGCCGCGTTGGACGGGCTGACCACCTTCAGACCCGCCACGTGCGCGAACAGGGCCTCCGGGGACTCGGAGTGGTGCTCGACCGCGCCGATGCCGCCGCCGTAGGGGATGCGGATGACGACCGGCATCTTGACCTTGCCCAGCGAGCGGGCGTGCATCTTGGCCAGCTGCGTGACGATCTGGTCGTAGGCCGGGAAGACGAAGCCGTCGAACTGGATCTCCACCACCGGGCGGTACCCGCGCAGGGCCAGGCCGATGGCGGTGCCGACGATGCCGGACTCGGCCAGCGGGGTGTCGATGACCCGGTCCTCGCCGAAGTCCTTCTGCAGACCGTCGGTGACCCGGAAGACGCCGCCGAGCTTGCCGACGTCCTCGCCCATGATCAGGACCTTGGGGTCCGACTCCAGCGCGCGGCGCAGCGACTCGTTGATCGCCTTGGCCAGCGCCATCTTTTCGGCTGCCATGTCAGACCCCCTCGGCCTCTGCGAACGACGCCTGGTAGGCGGCGAACTGGGCCCGCTCCTCGTCGACGAGCGCGTGCCCGTCCGCGTACACGTTCTCGAAGATGGCGAACCGGTCCGGGTCCGGCATGGCACGGACCACCTCGCGCACTCGTTTGCCCAACGCCTCGCTCTCCGCCTCGAGTTCCGCGAAGAATCCCTCGTCCGCGTGGTTTGAGGTCTCCAGGAACCGGCGAAGGCGCAGGATCGGGTCCTTGGCCTCCCAGGCGGCGCGTTCGTCGTCGTGCCGGTAGCGGGAGGGGTCGTCCGAGGTGGTGTGGGCGCCCATGCGGTACGTGTACGCCTCGATCAGCGCCGGTCCCTCGCCGCGCCGGGCGCGGTCCAGGGCCCAGCGGGTGACCGCGAGGGAGGCGAGGACGTCGTTGCCGTCGACGCGTACGCCGGGGAAGCCGAAGCCCTGGGCGCGCTGGTAGAGCGGCACCCGGGTCTGCTTCTCGTTGGACTCGGAGATCGCCCACTGGTTGTTCTGGCAGAAGAACACCACGGGGGCGTTGTAGACGGCGGCGAAGTTGAACGCCTCGCTGACGTCGCCCTGACTGGAGGCGCCGTCGCCGAAGTAGGCGATCACGCCGGAGTCCGCGCCGTCCTTGGCGACGCCCATGGCGTAGCCGGTGGCGTGCAGCGCCTGCGAGCCGATGACGATCGTGTACAGGTGGAAGTTGTTGCTGTTGGGGTCCCAGCCGCCGTTGTTCACGCCGCGGAACATGCCGAGGAGGTTGGTCGGGTCGACGCCGCGGCACCAGGCGACGCCGTGCTCGCGGTAGGTCGGGAAGACGTAGTCGTCGTCCCGGGTGGCCCGGCCGGAGCCGATCTGGGCGGCCTCCTGGCCCAGCAGCGAGGCCCACAGGCCCAGCTCGCCCTGGCGCTGCAGAGCGGTGGCCTCGGCGTCGAAGCGCCGGGTGAGCACCATGTCGCGGTACAGGCCGCGCAGCTCGTCGGGGGTGATGTCGGCGACGTACTGGGCGTACTCGGCGTAAGCCGCGTCCTCGATCCGTTCGCCCTCGGGCGTCAGCAGCTGCACCAGCTCCGTCTCGGAGCCCTTCGTTGCAGCGGTGCCGGTCTTGCGAGTGGTGCGCTTGGCGCCGGTGGTGCCGGCCTTGCCGCCGGTCGTACCGGCCGCCTTGCTTCCGGCGCTGCGTCGCGGCTTGCGCGCGGCAGTGCTCTCGGTCACGTGTGCTCCTCCGTCGGTCCGGCCCCCGGGTTCGCCGGAAGCCAGTGCGGCTCACCTGCGGCCCGGCGGACGCACAAGGGTGGGTGCGGCCCGTTCGGGAACAGGCGTGACAGGTGCCCCGGCGAGCGCCCTGCGAACAGCACGTTACCCAGTGCTCCACATTTCTGTGAAACCCCTCCTGACCTGCGTTTTTACTCGGATTTCCAAGTAAATCGGCGAAGTGCGGAAGTTTTACTGGTCACAGCCTCGCAGGGGGCCGGAACAACGGCACGTTATCCCGGCCACCCCGGGCACGGGAAGAGTCGGTGTGTGAGACTGACCGCGTGCGCGAAGACGGAAAAATCCGGGTATTCCTCCTCGACGACCACGAGGTCGTGCGCCGCGGTGTGCACGATCTGCTCTCGGGCGAGCCCGACATCGAGGTGGTGGGCGAGGCCGGTACGGCGGCCGACGCGCTGGCCCGGGTCCCGGCCGCCCGGCCCGACGTCGCGGTGCTGGACGTCCGGCTGCCCGACGGCAGCGGCGTGGAGGTCTGCCGCGAGATCCGCTCCCGGGACGACTCCGTCCGGTGCCTCATGCTGACCTCCTTCGCGGACGACGAGGCGCTCTTCGACGCGATCATGGCGGGCGCCTCCGGATACGTGCTCAAGGACATCCGCGGCGCCGAGCTGCTGGGCGCCGTCCGGGAGGTGGCCGCGGGCAAGTCGCTGCTCGACCCGGCGGCCACCGCGCGGGTGCTGGAGCGACTGCGCGACGGCGGCACCCGGACCGACGACCGGCTCGCCCGACTCACCGAGCAGGAGCGGCGCATCCTGGACCTGATCGGCGAGGGGATGACCAACCGCGCGATCGGCGAGCGGCTGCACCTCGCCGAGAAAACGATCAAGAATTACGTGTCGAGTCTGCTGGCCAAACTCGGAATGCAGCGGCGTTCCCAGGCGGCGGCTTTCGTGGCCCGGCTACAGGCCGAGAACCGCTGACCACCGCGGCAGACCTTTATTCGGGACTTACGTCCCCTCATGCCGGGGCGGGCGACTCTGTTTCCCTTCCGTCCGCCCGCGCACAGTGGACGTATGCCCTCCGACGCACAGCTCGCCGTCGGCCTGCTCGGCCGCACCGCCTACGGCCGGGCGGCCACCACCATGCGCGCCCTGCCCTTCCTCGCCACCGCGCGGCACATCGTGGCCGACGGCCGGGTCCTGCTGCGCATGCCGAGGAGCTGCGGGTACCACCAGGTGTGCGCCGGGAGCGTCGTGGCGTACGGCGCGGACAACCTCGGCTCCGCCGCGCCCGGTGAGAGCGTGTGGACCGTGCAGGTCGTGGGCCGGTGCGAGACCCACGAACCGAGCGCCGCCGAGATCGACCGGTTCGGTCCGGCGCCGGGCCGGGTGGACGGTGAGCCGTTCGAGCCGGTCTACCTGCGGATCGAGCCGCGGTTCGGGTCGGTGCACGTGACGGAGGGGCCCGCCGGGGTGCTGTGACGGCCGGTGGGGCGGCCGGGAACGCGACGCGCGCGTGGAGCCCGGTTCGGGCCGCACGCGCGCGTGGGGGTCGTTTCGGTCAGTTGCCGCCGCCGTCGGCCGGAGGGGTCGCGCCACCGGTGGGCTCACCACCACTGCCGCCCGTCGGTTCACCGCCGGTCCCACCGGACGGCTCGCCACCACCGTCCGACGGCTCACCGCCACCGTCCGACGGCTCACCGCCACCGTCCGTCGGCGCGGACGGGCCCGTCTGACCGTCGGTCGGCTCTCCGGACGGCTCCCCCGACGCGCTCTCGGACGGCGTGTACGACGGTGTGTACGGCTCGTCGTCCCAGTCCCCGCCGGTGCCCCCGCTGCCGTTGTTCTGGTCCGTCTCCGGATCGGTGTTCTCCTGCGTCTCCTCGTCGCTCGGCGAGGGACTGGAGGACTCGCTGTCGGTGCTCTGCGAGGTGGACGCCGTCGGACTGTTGTCCGTCTTCGTGCCGCCCTTCTCGCCCCCGCCGTTGTTCATGGCCAGCGCGACGCCCGCGGCGATGGCGATCACCGCCAGGACGGCCAGGATCCACAGCTTGCCCCGGCCGCTGCCCCTGTTGCCGTGGCCCTCGAAACCGCCGTCGTCGCCACCGCCGTAGCCGTTCGGCAGGATCTGCTGGGGGATCTGCTGGGTGCCGGAGACGCCGTGGTCGGGGTGCGGCAGCACCGTCGTGCCCGCGAAACCGGCCGCCGGGGTGTGCCGGCCGTCGTGCGCGGCGACCGGGCCGGTGTTCCAGGTGTTGGTGTGGCCGCCCTGCTCGTACAGCATCTGCAGCCCGTACTGGACCAGGCCGCGCATCTCCTCGGCGGTCTGGAAGCGGTCGTCGGGCTCCTTGGCCAGCGACCGCATCACCAGTCCGTCGAGCTCCGGCGGCGAGGCGTCGGAGGCCTCGGACGGCGGGGTCGGGATGTCCTGGACGTGCTGGTAGACCACCGACAGCGGGGTCTCGCCGGTGAACGGCGGGCGCAGCGCGAGGAGTTCGTAGAGCAGGCAGCCCGTCGCGTACAGGTCGGAGCGGTGGTCGACGGCCTTGCCGAGGGCCTGCTCCGGCGAGAGGTACTGCGGGGTACCCATGACCATGCCGGTCTGCGTCATCGTCGTGGACGCGCCGTGCAGGGCGCGGGCGATGCCGAAGTCCATCACCTTCACGGCACCGTTGTTGGTGATGATGACGTTGGCGGGCTTGATGTCGCGGTGCACGATGCCGTGCTGGTGCGAGTAGGCCAGCGCCTCCAGGACGCCGGAGACGATGATCAGCGCCTGCTCGGGGCCGGGCGCCTCGGCGTTGAGGAGGAGGTCGCGGATGGTGCGGCCCTCGACGATCTCCATCACGATGTACGGCACGGACTGGCCGCCGACGAAGTCCTCGCCGGAGTCGTAGACGGCCACGATGGCGTGGTGGTTGAGCCCGGCCACCGACTGTGCCTCGCGCGTGAAGCGGGCCTTGGAGACCGGGTCCTCGGCGAGGTCGGCGCGGAGCAGCTTGACCGCCACGGTGCGCCCGAGGCGGACGTCCTCGGCGGCGAACACCTCGGCCATGCCGCCCCGCCCGAGTCTGCGGGTCAGCCGGTACCGGCCGTCGCCGACCAGGCCGCCGTTGCCCCAGTTCTCCGGCGCTTCAGACATACCGCCGCCAGATGCCTCGGGTTCGGACGGGCCCTGGGCGCGCTGCTGCTGTGCCATCAGTCCTCGCCGTCGTTTCTGCCCGCGGTACGCGCGGTGTTGTTACGGTCTCCGTCGGCCACGCTACAGCCTCCGCGCAAGCCTCTGGTCCGAGACGGGCTGCCGGGACCGGCATCGAGACGGACCGGTCATGAAACCCTGGTTCCGCGCCGCCGTGCAAATTCTGTGTACCGGCGGTACGTCGGCTGTAACGCTTCCGCGACGCTTCTTTCGCGTACGGTCACGGAACGGGCACCGCGCTTGACGTGTCAGTGCCCTCGGGCAGACTTGGCCGGGAATAGCACTTTCGATCACGAAGCGTGCGTGCCGCCGCCAACGGCGCCGACGCCTATGGGGGACGCAGACACATGAGCCAGGACGCCGGACAGGGCCGGTACGCGGGGCGCGCGCTCGCCGGCGGCCGCTACCAGCTGCGCGACTTGCTCGGCGAGGGCGGCATGGCCTCGGTGCACCTGGCGTACGACTCGGTGCTGGACCGGCAGGTCGCGATCAAGACGCTCCACACCGAGCTGGGCCGGGAGCAGGCCTTCCGCGAGCGCTTCCGCCGCGAGGCCCAGGCAGTGGCCAAGCTCACGCACACCAACATCGTCTCCGTCTTCGACACCGGCGAGGACGACCTGGGCGGCATGACGACGCCGTACATCGTCATGGAGTACGTCGAGGGCCGGCCGCTCGGCTCGGTGCTCGACGAGGACGTCCGGCAGCAGGGCGCGATGCCCGCCGACAAGGCGCTGAAGATCACCGCGGACGTGCTGGCGGCGCTGGAGATCAGCCACGAGATGGGCCTGGTCCACCGCGACATCAAGCCGGGCAACGTGATGATGACCAAGCGCGGCGTGGTCAAGGTCATGGACTTCGGCATCGCCCGCGCCATGCAGTCCGGCGTGACGTCGATGACGCAGACCGGCATGGTCGTCGGCACCCCGCAGTACCTCTCGCCGGAGCAGGCCCTCGGCCGCGGTGTGGACGCCCGCTCCGACCTGTACTCGGTCGGCATCATGCTCTTCCAACTGGTCACCGGGCGCCTGCCGTTCGACGCGGACTCGCCGCTGGCCATCGCGTACGCGCACGTGCAGGAGGAGCCGGTGGCTCCTTCGTCGGTCAACCGCGCGCTGCCCCCGGCCGTGGACGCGCTGGTGGCCCGCGCGCTGAAGAAGAACCCCAACGAACGCTTCCCCAGCGCCGAGTCCATGCGCGACGAGTGCCTGCGGGTGGCGGCCTCCTTCCAGGCGGCCGCGCCGAACATCGTGCCCGGCGCGCAGACCTCCAGCGGCGCGGGCGTCGGCTCCGCGGTGTTCCCGCCGGTCGATCAGAGCACCCCGGCGCCGACGGGCCCGGTCCAGACGCCGTACCAGCCGACGCCGAACCCGGGCCCCAACCCGTACGGCACGCCTGCCCCCACGCCCTCGCCGGCGTACGGCTACCCGCAGCAGGGCGGCTACCAGGCCCCGGCCGCGTCGCCGTACGCGCAGCAGCAGCACCCGCAGGGCGCGCACACCCCGCCGCCGTACAACCTCACGCCCTCCGCGCCGGCCTCCGGCTCCGGGGGCGGCCGCAAGAACAGCAAGATGATGGTCATCGGCGCGATCGCGGTCGCCGTCCTGGTCGTCGGCGGCCTGATCGGCGCGCTGACCATGGACGACGGCGGGGAGGACCCCAAGGGCGGGGACACCACCGCGAGCGGCTCCCCGTCACCGTCGAAGGCGGAGGGCTACCGCGGGCCGGACAAGACGAAGACCATCGAGAAGGACGAGTGCACGGAGCCTGAGGAGTCGTTCAACGACCCCGACAAGATCAGGGTGCCGGACTTCACCTTCAAGTACATCGGCTCGGTCAAGGAGTGCTTCCAGGCCGCCGGCTGGTCGATGGAGGTCGTCGACGTCGACGAGAACACCTACGGCGAGGGCTCGATCCGGGACCAGTTCCCCGTGGCCGGTACGGACGTCGACCCCAAGAAGATGCCGACGATCCAGCTCAAGGTGTCGACGGGCAACCCGCCGTCCTCCTGATCAGGAGTTGATCGCACACTCGCGACGAAGGGCCCGGCGGCCGGTGCCGCCGGGCCCTTCGCGTCGTCGTCGGGGCGTTCGCTGACGTTCTCCGGGTCCTACAGGTAGGGGCCGCCGGAGCGGCCGCCGGGATGCGGCTCCTCGCCCTCCGGAACGGCGCCCGGCGGCAGCGCCCGGCGCATCTGCTCCAGCTGGGCCCGCGCGGCCATCTGCTGGGCGAACAGCGTGGTCTGGATGCCGTGGAAGAGGCCCTCCAGCCAGCCGACCAGCTGTGCCTGGGCGATCCGCAGCTCCGCGTCGGTCGGGGTCGCGTCGTCCGTGAACGGCAGGGACAGCCGCTCCAGCTCCTCGACCAGCTCGGGGGCCAGTCCGTCCTCCAGCTCCTTCACCGAACTGGCGTGGATCTCCTTGAGCCGGGCCCGGCTCGCCTCGTCCAGGGGCGCGACACGCACCTCCTCCAGCAGCTGCTTGATCATGCTGCCGATCCGCATGACCTTGGCAGGCTGCTCCACCTGCTCGGTCACCGGAATCTCCCGGGAGTCGTCGTCTCCCCCGCCGCCGCTGAGCGCCATTCCGTCCTGGCCGACGACCAGGATCTGAGGGTTCTCCGGCGACCTGTCGTTCCTCGGCATCTCCATGCCGACATTCTCTCGCACCCGTACCCCTCGACAGGGTGGCGCCCCCGCATTCGGGGGCGTCCGGAATGCCGGGAAGGCTGAGCGATGTGAGGCTTGTTCCGTCGAACCCATCACCGGGAGGGGGTCACGGGCGTGAATCCATGGCTGCGCTCTCTGCGAGCGACGGGGTTGGTGGGAGTGCTGGGGGTGGGTGCGCTGGTGTCGCCGTGCGGGGCGGGACCCGCGTACGGCACCGGGTTCGCGGGGGCAGGAGCCGCCGTGGCGCCGTCCCCCTCGGTGCCGGCCGCCGCCCCGGGCAGGTCATCCGGGCCGGACGGCTCCAAGGACGACGGCCCCGGGGGGAACGGGCCCGAGGAGAGCGGGTCCGAAGGGGACGGGTCCAAGGGGGACAGCCTCAAGGGAGGCGGCTCCGAGGGGGACGGCTCCGAGGGGGACGAGCGCCCCCGGGGGCAGCACGGTCATGACGGTCCCGATGGTCCGGGCGCCGGTCCCGCCGCCGACGACGCCGAGGAGGCCCGGCCCGGTGACGGGCCGGCCTCCCGCCCCTCGGGCAGCGCGGGGCGCGGTACCGCTTCGCCCTCTCCGTCGTCCTCGGCGCCCGCCGCCGCCACGGCCGACCCGGAGCCCTCCCGGGCGGGGAGCCGTCCGGGTGAGGGGCGGCAGCGGCCCGGGCGTCCCGAGGGGCCCGGGCCGGAGCGGGACGACGCCGACGAGGACGGCGGCCCGCGGGCGGAGGACGAGGGCGGGGATCCGGCCGACGACGTGGCCGGCGCCGTGCCGTCCCGGGAAGCCGGCCCGGTTCCCTCCGCGACCCCGTCCGGCCCGCGGGCCGGCACCTACGCCGACCAGGCCGCCGGGGACGTACCGCAGGTCCTGCCGCTGGGCACCGGCCTGGTCCTGGTCGGACTGGGGCTGGGCCTGGCCTTCGTCGGCCTCCGCCTGCGGCGCGGCTGAACCGGCCGCCGCTACGAGGTGACCAGCAGGACCTTGCCGATGTGCCCGCTCTCCTCCACGACCCGGTGGGCGTCGGGGGCGTCGCTCATCGGGAGCTCACGGTCCACGATCGGGCGGACGTGACCCCCGGCCAGCAGCGGCCAGACGTGCTCGCGGACGGCCGCCACGATCGCCGCCTTCTCCTCCAGGGGGCGGGCGCGCAGCGAGGTCGCGCTGACGGCGGCGCGCTTGGCGAGGAGCGCGCCGATGTTCAGCTCGCCCTTCCGGCCGCCCTGCATGCCGATGATGGCGAGGCGGCCGTTGACGGCGAGCGCCTGGGCGTTGCGGTCCAGGTACTTGGCGCCCATGTTGTCGAGGATGACGTCCGCGCCCGCGCCGCCGGTGGCGTCCTTCACCTCGGCGACGAAGTCCTGCTCCCGGTAGTTGATCAGGATGTCGGCGCCCAGTTCGGCGCAGCGCTCCAGCTTCTCCTCGGTGCCCGCCGTCACCGCGACCTTCGCGCCGACGGCCTTGGCCAGCTGGATCGCCATGGTGCCGATGCCGCTGGAGCCGCCGTGCACGAGGAGCGTCTCGCCGGGGCGGAGGTGGGACACCATGAAGACGTTCGACCAGACGGTGCAGACCACCTCGGGCAGCGCGGCCGCCTCCTTCAGACCGACGCCCTCCGGCACCGGCAGCAGCTGACCGGCCGGAACGGCGACCTTCTCGGCGTAACCGCCGCCCGCGAGCAGCGCGCACACCTCGTCGCCGACGGACCAGCCGGACACGCCGGGACCGAGCGCGGCGATACGCCCGGAGCACTCCAGGCCCGGGTAGGGGGAGGAGCCCGGCGGGGGGTCGTAGAAGCCCTGGCGCTGCATGATGTCGGCGCGGTTGACGGCACTGGCCACCACCTCGACCAGGACCTCGCCCTCGCCGGGCACCGGGTCGGGAACCTCGGCCCAGGCCAGCGCCTCGGGGCCACCGGGTTCGGAAATCGTGATCGCATGCATGGGGGCGACGCTACTCCTCCGCCCCTGGCCGGACCCCCGCGCCCGGGTCCGTGGTCGGAGCGCCCTGCGACTTTGGGACCGTCCGTGGGAAAAAGCCTGTGCGAGACCGATGAGTTTGCGCGACGGTAAAGGTCTTCCCATGCGTAGCCCAAGAACGCGGAAGGACCATCGATGAGCACGCACACGTCCGGACTCGCGATCGAGACCGCGGGCCTGGTGAAGACGTTCGGCGAGACCAGGGCCGTGGACGGCGTCGACCTCGCCGTGCCCGCCGGCACGGTCTACGGCGTCCTCGGGCCGAACGGCGCCGGCAAGACCACCACGGTGAAGATGCTCGCCACCCTCCTGCGGCCGGACGGCGGCCAGGCCCACGTCTTCGGCCGTGACGTCGTGCGCGAGGCGGACGAGGTGCGCAGCCGGGTGAGCCTCACCGGGCAGTACGCGTCCGTGGACGAGGACCTCACCGGCACCGAGAACCTGATCCTGCTGGGCCGGCTCCTGGGACACGGCAAGACGGCCGCGCGGCAGCGCGGCGAGCAGCTGCTGGAGGCCTTCGGGCTGACCGACGCGGCGGCCAGGCAGGTCAAGCACTACTCCGGCGGCATGCGGCGGCGCATCGACATCGCCGCGTCCATCCTCAACACCCCCGACCTGCTCTTCCTCGACGAGCCGACCACCGGCCTGGACCCGCGCAGCCGCAACCAGGTGTGGGACATCGTGCGCGCGGTCGTCGCCCAGGGCACGACCGTGCTGCTGACCACGCAGTACCTGGACGAGGCCGACCAGCTGGCCTCCCGGATCGCCGTCATCGACAAGGGCCGGGTGATCGCCGAAGGCACCAAGGGCGAGCTGAAGGCGTCCGTCGGGGCCGGTTCGGTGCACCTGCGGCTGCGGGACGCGGGCCGGCGGCCGGAGGCCGAGCGGCTGCTGCGGGACCTGCTGGTCGCCGAGGTGCAGCTGGAACCCGACCCGGTGGCACTGACCGCGCGGCTCGGGGTGACGGCCGGCGACGCGGCCGCCGACCAGGCCGCCAAGGCGCTCGGCGAGCTGACCCGGGCCGGCATCACCGTCGACAACTTCTCCCTGGGCCAGCCCAGCCTCGACGAGGTCTTCCTGGCGCTGACCGGGCACGACACCGGCCAGGGCGGCGACGACGCCACCGGGGCCGGCCCCGACACCGACACGAAGGACGAGGTGGCGGCATGAGCACGGCCACGAGCACCGGGGGCAAGGAGCTCTCCGCGGTCAGCACCGAGTCGCTGGCCGCCCTGCTGGTCGCCAAGGAGCGGCCGCCGCGGCCCAGCGCCCTGTCGACCTCGCTGACGTTCGGCTGGCGCGCGATCCTCAAGATCAAGCACGTGCCGGAGCAGCTCTTCGACGTCACCGCCTTCCCGATCATGAACCTGCTGATGTTCACGTACCTCTTCGGCGGTGCGCTGGCGGGCTCGCCCAGTGACTACATCCAGTTCGTGCTGCCGGGCATCCTCGTGATGTCGGTCGTGATGATCACGATGTACACCGGGGTCTCGGTCAACATCGACATCGAGAAGGGCGTCTTCGACCGGTTCCGCTCGCTGCCCATCTGGCGGCCCTCGGCGATGGTCGGCTACCTGCTCGGCGACGCGCTGCGCTACACGATCGCTTCCGTGATCATGCTCGTCGTGGGCCTGCTCCTCGGCTACCGGCCCGACGGCGGGTTCGGCGGTGTGGTCGCCGGAATCGCGCTGCTGCTGCTCTTCTCGTTCGCGTTCTCGTGGATCTGGACGATGTTCGGGCTGATGCTGCGCACCGAGAAGTCGGTGATGAGCGTCAGCATGATGGTGATCTTCCCGCTCACCTTCCTGTCCAACGTCTTCGTCGACCCGAAGACGATGCCGGGCTGGCTGCAGGCATTCGTCAACAACAGCCCGATCACCCACCTGGCGTCCGCGGTGCGCGGACTGATGGCGGGCGAGTGGCCCGGCGTGGAGATCGCCTGGACGCTGGGCTGGGCCGGCGTGCTGCTGCTGGTCTTCGGCCCGGTCACCATGCGGCTGTACAACCGCAAGTGACCCGGCCGGTACGGCGTCGGCGCCGACCGCCCGCGGTCGGCGCCGTCAGTCGCGGGGCAGCGGGCGGGCGTCCGGGGCCACATGGGTGGCCGGAGTCGCCCGTACGATCGTGATCAGGCGATCCGTCAGCTGGAGCTCGCCGACGGCCGGATCGTCGTAACCGAGCACCCGGTGCCCGCGCAGGACGCTGACCACCAGGCCGTCCACCTCCCGCGGAACCCTGCCCGCCTCGGACTTTATGACCGGCCGCTCGATGAGGTCGAGGCCGCTGCCCTGGCTGATCAGGTCTTCCATGACCATGCCGGCGGCGGGGCTGAGCACCGAGAGACCGAGCAGGCGGCCCGCGGCGCTGGCGCTGGTGATCACGGCGTCGGCGCCGGACTGCTTCAGCAGCGGCGCGTTCTCCTCCTCGCGGACCGCGACCACGATCTTCGCGCCGCGGTTGAGCTGCCGGGCGGTGAGCGTGACCAGTACGGCCGTGTCGTCGCGCTGGGTGGCGATGATGATCTGCTTCGCCCGGAACAGCTCGGCGCGGTTGAGCACATCGCTGCGCGTCGCGTCGCCTATCACCCCCGCGTAGCCGTGGGCCGTGGCGGCCTCGATGGCCTTGCCGCTGGGGTCGACCACGACGACCTGCTCCTTGCGCAGCCCGGTCGCGCAGACGGTCTGGATCGCCGACCGTCCCTTGGTGCCGAATCCGACGACGACGGTGTGATCGCGCAAGGTGGACCTCCAGCGGTTCAGGCGCCACTCCTCCCGAGTGCGCTCGGTGAGGGCTTCCAGCGTGGTGCCGACCAGGATGATCAGGAACAGCACGCGCAGCGGCGTGATGACGAAGATGTTGGTCAGCCGGGCGGCGTCACTGACGGGCGTGATGTCGCCGTAGCCCGTGGTGGAGAGGGTGACGGTGGCGTAGTAGAAGGCGTCGAGGAGGTCGACGGAGCCGTCGGAGTTGTCGTTGTAGCCGTCGGCGTCGGCGTAGACGATGAAGGCCGTCACCAGCAGGACCACCAGGGCCAGGGACAGCCGCTTGCCGACCTGGCGGATCGGGTGCTCGACCAGCTTCCTGGGGAGTTTCACCCGATGGGTCACGAGGTGTTCGTCCGCCTGACGGGCGATCGCGTCCTGGCCCGGAAGTTTCACGTGAAACACACTCCGATACCGCCGGTGGTCCAGGGCAGGTCGAGCAGTTCCGCCTCCTGACCGGGCCGCGCACCGCCCGGCGGTACGACGGCCAGGGCGTCGGCGGCGGCGATGCCGCGCAGCATGGCCGGACCGTTGTAGTGCAGGGGCACGGCACGGTCGCCGCGCAGGATGACGGGGACCAGCCGGGTGTCGTACGGGTGCCCGTGCACCGCGTCCCGCAGTGGCAGCGTGTAGGGCTCGGGCGCCGGGCGGGCGGCGAGGATGCGCAGCAGCGGCTCGGCGAGCGTGAGCAGTCCGGAGACGGCGGCGAGCGGGTTGCCGGGCAGGCCGACGAGGTGCTGGTCGTCCCCCAGGCGGGCCAGCAGCATCGGGTGGCCGGGGCGTACCTTGACGCCGTCCACGAGGAGTTCGGCGCCGATGCGGCTCAGGACGGGGTGCACGTGGTCGACGGGGCCCGCGGCGGTGCCGCCGGTCGTGACGATCAGGTCGGCGTCGGAGGCCGTGACGGCGCGGTGCAGGGCCTCGGCGTCGTCGCCGATCCGGCAGACCGTGCGGACCTCGGCGCCCAGGGCGCGCAGCCAGGGCGGCAGCATCGGGCCGAGCGCGTCCCGGATGAGGCCGTCGTGCGGCAGTCCCCCGGTGAGCAGTTCGTCGCCGAGGACGAGGACGTCGACGCGGGGGCGGGGGACCGCGGTGAGCGTGTCGTACCCGGTGGCCGCCGCGAGGCCCAGTACGGCCGGGGTCACCACGGTGCCGACGGGCAGCAGCTGGTCGCCGCCGCGGCACTCCTGGGCGCGCGGTCGGATGTCCTGACCGTGGACGACCTCGCGGGTGGGGTGCAGGCGGCCGCGTTCGTCGGTGCGGCCGTGCTCGGTGCGCAGGACGGCGGTGGTGTCCGCGGGGACGCGGGCGCCGGTGGCGATGCGGACGGCTTCTCCGTCGGTCAGGGGCGCGGGTTCCGCGTGTCCGGCCAGGACGCCTTCGTCGCGCACCGTCCAGGGGGCGGGGCCGGAGACGGCCCAGCCGTCCATCGCGGAGGTGTCGAAGGAGGGCAGGTCGGTGAGGGCGGTGAGCGGGGTGGCCAGGGTCAGGCCGAGGGCCGCGTCGAGGGGCGCCGGGACGGGGGATCGGCGGGCGGCACGGACGGCGGAGCGGGCCGCGCGTTCGGCGGTCGTCCGGGCCTCGGGCCAGGGGGTCGCGCGGTGGCGGTCGCCGTGGGGGTGGGGGCCACCGTGGTGGTGCGGGTCGCCGTGGTGTGAGGCGTGCGGCTGGGTGGCCGGTCCGTCGGGGGTGCCGCCGGGAGGGCCGGGGTTCTCCTTCACGAGGGCGAGCGCCTCCTCGACGTCGAGGTCGTCGGCTTCCTCGCCGGTCCGGGTGCCGGGGGAGGTCATCGGGCGTCCGGGCGGGTGTCGGGGGTGGCGTCGGGAGCCACGTCGGGCTTGCCCGCCGGGGTCGGGGCGGGCGGGGCCTCGGCGGCCGCGGCCTCCTCCGCCCAGTGCCCGGCGAGGGCTGCCGCCTTGCGGGCGGTCTCGGCGACGGCCTCGGGGCCGCCCCCGGCCCGTCCGGCCGCGTAGCCGACGAGGAAGGTGGTCAGCGGCGCCGCGGGCCTGGCCACCCCGTGGGCGGCGTCCCGGGCGAGGTCGAGCAGGAGGCCGGTGTCGACGTCGAGGTCGATGCCCAACTCGTCCTTGGCTGCGGAGATCCATTCATCCAACACGTGACCATGCTCCCTGATGCGTGCCCTTGCGGTGGCGATGTCGTCCCAGGTGTCGCAGTCGAAGGAGGCGACGGCGTCGGGGACACGGGTGAGGCGGAGGGCGCCGGTCAGCCGGCGCAGGGGCAGCCCGGTGAGGTCCGCACGGTCCGCCCCGCCCGCCCCGGCTCCCCGGTCCCGGGTGAGCGCGGCCAGTACGCGGCGCAGCGCGGACGCGCGGTAGGCGGCGACGAGGGGCTGGTCGCGGCCGTCGGCGTCGGTGAGGAGGACACCGTCGGTGTCGCTCGCGGCGAGGGCCGACAGCAGGCGTCCGACGGTGGGACCGGCCAGGAACGGCAGGTCGGCGGAGAGGACCACGACGTGTTCGGCCGTGGTGTGCCCGAGGCCGGCGGCGAGGGCGGCCAGGGGTCCGCCGCCCGGCGGGTCCTCGCGCGCCCAGGTCACCGGGCGCGCGGTGGGCCGCGGGGCGGCCACGACGACGGTGCTCCGCGCTCCGGCGCAGGCGGCGAGCACCCGGTCCAACAGCGCCCGCCCGCCCACCCGCAGGCCGGGTTTGTCGGCACCGCCGAGCCGCCGGGCGGCCCCGCCGGCGAGCACGACGGCGTCGTACCCGACGAGGTCCGCGCCCGGCGCGGGATCGGTGCCGGCGCCGGGGGCACCGGAGGGCTGGTACGCGGTCACCCCCCGAGTATGCGTCCCTGCGCGATCACAGGGAACGTGGGGGAGCCCGCGCGTCAGAGTCGGCGCACCGGCACCGGTGCCGTCACGTCGTCCCGTCCGTCACAACGTCCGCAGCAGCACCGCCGGCTGTTCCACGCAGTCCGCCACGTACCGCAGGAAACCGCCCGCCGTACCGCCGTCGCACACCCGGTGGTCGAACGTCAGCGACAGCTGCACGACCTGACGCACCGCCAACTCGCCCTCGTGGACCCACGGCTTGGGGACGATGCGGCCGACGCCGAGCATGGCGGCCTCGGGGTGGTTGATGATCGGCGTGGAGCCGTCGACGCCGAAGACTCCGTAGTTGTTCAACGTGAAGGTCGAGCCGGTCAGTTCACCGGGCGTCAGCCGTCCCTCGCGGGCCGTCTCGGTGAGCCGGGCGAACTCGGCGGTGAGCCCTTCGGCGTCCCGCGCGTGCGCGTCGCGGACGACCGGCACGACCAGCCCCCGGTCCGTCTGCGCGGCGAAGCCGAGGTGGACGTGGTCGAGCTGGACGACCTCCCTGGCCTCCGTGTCGACCGTGGAGTTCAGCTCGGGGAAGCGGGCCAGGGCGGCCGTGCAGATCCGGGCCAGCAGGGCGACCAGGGAGATCTTCGGTCCGCCCGCCGCGTTCATGGCCGTGCGCGCCCGCATCAGCTCGGTCGCGTCGGCGTCCACCCAGCAGGTCGCGTCCGGGATCTCGCGCCGGCTGCGGGAGAGCTTGTCGGCGACGGCGCCGCGGACGCCCTTGAGCGGCGTACGGATGCCGCCCGGCGGCACCGCGGAGGATGCGCGGGCGCCGGTGGTCGCGGGAGCCGCGGTGGCCTGTTCCCGGGCCGCCTCCGCCGCGTGCGGGCCGGCCTCCTGGGCCGCCGTACGGCCGCTGCCCTGGGCCGCGGCGGCCCGCAGGGCGTACTCCACGTCCGCCCGCAGGATCAGTCCGTCCGGTCCGGAGCCGGTCAGCTCACGCAGATCCAGGTCGTTCTGCCGGGCCAGCCGGCGCACCAGCGGGGAGATGACGGGGACCGGCCCGTCCACCGGCTCGGCGGCCCGGACCCGGCCGTTGGCCCGCCCGACCGCCTCCGTACCGGACGCCGACCCGCCGGCCGCCGCCCCGCCGGACACCCGTCGCTCCGGCCGCACCCGGCGCCGGCGGGCGGGTGCCTCCGAGGTGCCGTACCCGACCAGGACGTTGCCCGAGCCCTCGGACTTCTCCTCCCCCGTCCCGGGCTCCTCGGCCCGCGGCGCCCGCGCGGCACCGCCGTCCGCCCCCTCGCCCACCGCCACCGTCAGCAGCGGCGCGCCGACCGGCAGCTCCGCGCCCTCCTCGCCGAAGCGGGCGGTGACCACGCCGCCGTACGGGCAGGGCACCTCGACCATCGCCTTGGCCGTCTCGACCTCGACGACCGGCTGGTCGACGGCGACGACGTCGCCGACCTCGACCATCCAGCGCACGATCTCCGCCTCGGTGAGGCCCTCACCGAGGTCGGGGAGCTTGAACTCCAGGCTGCGACCGTCAGAAGCGTGTGCCATCAGCTTTCGGCCTCCCACTGCAGGCGCCCCACGGCGTCCAGGATCCGGTCCACACCGGGCAGGTGGTGACGCTCCAGCATCGGCGGCGGGTACGGGATGTCGAACCCGGCCACACGCAGCACCGGCGCCTCCAGATGGTGGAAGCAGCGCTCCGTGACCCGGGCCGCGATCTCCCCGCCCGGGCCCCCGAAGGAACCCGACTCGTGGACGACGACCGCGCGTCCCGTCCGCCGCACCGAAGCGCACACCGTCTCGTCGTCGAACGGCACCAGGGAGCGCAGATCGACGACTTCGAGGTCCCAGCCCTCGGCCCGGGCCGCCTCGGCCGCCTCCATGCAGACGGCCAGCGACGGCCCGTACGTGATGAGTGTGGCGCTCCGGCCGGAGCGACGCACCACCGCGCGGCCTACCGGCTCAACGGGCGTCGGCTCCTCGGGGTTCCAGGTGTCCTTCGACCAGTACAGCCGTTTGGGTTCGAGGAAGACGACCGGGTCGTCGGAGGCGATGGACTGGCGCAGCAGCCCGTAGGCGTCGGCGACGGTCGCGGGCGTGACGACATGGAGCCCCGGAGTCGCCATGTAGTACGCCTCGGACGAGTCGCTGTGGTGCTCGACGCCGCCGATGCCGCCGCCGTAGGGGACACGGATGGTCAGCGGCAGGGGCATCTTCCCGCGGGTGCGGTTGCGCATCTTGGTGACGTGGCTGACGACCTGCTCGAACGCCGGGTAGGCGAAGGCGTCGAACTGCATCTCCACGACCGGACGCAGCCCGTACATCGCCATGCCGACGGCGGTGCCGAGGATGCCGGCCTCGGCGAGCGGGGTGTCGGTGCAGCGGTCCTCGCCGAACTCCTTCGCGAGTCCGTCGGTGACCCGGAAGACGCCGCCGAGGGTGCCCACGTCCTCGCCCATGACGTGCACGCTCGGGTCGGCGGCCATGGCGTCGCGCAGCGCGCGAGTGAGGGCCTGCGCCATGGTGGCCGGCTTGACGGCGACCGTGGTCATCGTTGTCCCCCTTCGGTCGTCCCGGACGCGGAACCGGACCCGGAACCGGTCTCCGCCTCGGCCTCCGCCGCCAGCTCGGCGCGCAGCAGGTCCCGCTGCTCGCGCAGCTGCGGCGTGGGCTCGGCGTAGACGTGGGCGAACAGGTCCATCGGGTCGAGGGCCGGGTCCTGGTTCATGCGGGCGCGCAGGTCGGCTGCCATGGTCTCGGCGTCCTCGCGGGCGGCCGCGACGCCGTCCTCGTCCAGCAGGCCGCGCTCGGTCAGCTCCCGCTCCAGCAGCTCGACCGGGTCGTGCCGGCGCCAGGTCTCGACCTCGGCGTCGCCCCGGTAGCGCGTGGCGTCGTCGGCGTTGGTGTGGGCCTCCACGCGGTACGTGATCGCCTCGACCAGCGTGGGGCCGCCGCCCGCGCGGGCGCGCTGTACGGCGTCGGACAGGACCTCGTGCACGGCTGCGGCGTCGTTGCCGTCGACCAGGCGGCCGGGCATCCCGTAGCCGACGGCCTTGTGGGCCAGCGACGGGGCGGCGGTCTGCTTGGCGAGCGGCACGGAGATCGCGAAGCCGTTGTTCTGCACGAGGAAGACGACCGGCGCCTGCCAGACGGCGGCGAAGTTCAGCGCCTCGTGGAAGTCGCCCTCGCTGGTGCCGCCGTCGCCCACCATGGCGAGGGCGACCACGTCGTCGCCCCCCAGCCGGGCGGCGTGCGCGAGGCCCACGGCGTGCGGGAGCTGGGTGGCGAGCGGCGTGGACAGGGGGGCGACCCGGTGCTCGCTGGGGTCGTAGCCGGTGTGCCAGTCACCGCGCAGCAGAGTGAGGGCCTCGACGGGGTCGACGCCGCGGGCGACGACGGCGAGGGTGTCGCGGTAGCTGGGGAAGAGCCAGTCGCGCTCCTGAAGGGCCAGCGCGGCGGCGACCTCGCAGGCCTCCTGGCCGGTGCTGGAGGGATAGACGGCCAGCCGCCCCTGCTTGGTCAGCGCCGTGGCCTGCGCGTTGTAGCGGCGGCCGTGGACCAGCCGGGCGTACAGCGTGCGCAGCAGCTCGGGGTCGGCCTGCTCGGCGGCCTTCGTGCCGAGGACGCGGTACGGCTCCGCGTCGGGCAGCAGCGGCGCGGGGTCGGTACGGGGCTGCCAGGCGGGCGGCGGTGTGGGCCGGTACGCGCCCCGCTGCTCCATGACCGTCATGACGGCACCTCCTCGTGGGAGCGGCTTCGGGCTCGCCACGGGTGTGACGGGCCTCACCTACCGATTGTTCGGTCGTCGGCACATTTTGGCTACAGGCGGCCCCAGGCTGTGGACAAACGGTTCTCCACAGCCTGAGATGGGTGCAGTACGTCCATCGTAAGAAGGCGGGGGGACATGGCATCTGAACAAATGGCCGAACGCCCGGACGACGCCGGCGGCCCCGAGGACTCCGGAACCCCGCCGCCCCCGCGCCCGCTGGACGCCATCGATCAGGACATCCTGCGCATGCTCCAGGCGGACGGCCGCGCCTCGATACGCTCGGTCGCCGAGCGGGTCCACGTCTCGCGCGCGAACGCCTACGCCCGCATCAACCGGCTCGTCGAGGACGGCGTCATCCGCGGCTTCGGCGCCCGCGTCGACCACGAACGGGCCGGGCACGGCACGTCGGCGTACATCACCCTGAAGATCGTCCAGAACACCTGGCGCACCGTCCGCGCACAGCTGAGGCAGCTCCCCGGGGCCTCGCACATCGCCCTGGTGGGCGGCGACTTCGACGTCCTGCTCCTCGTGCACACCCCCGACAACCGGGCCCTGCGCGAGCTGGTGCTCACCCGCCTCCAGGCCATCCCCGAGGTGCTCAGCACCCGCACCCTCCTCGTCTTCGAGACCGAGGACCTGGAGCCGCAGAGCTGACCGCCGGGGCCACCGGGGCAGCCGGGGCCACCGGCGAGCGGCCCGCTCAGGACGCCTTGCGCAGCCCCCCGAACACCAGCCGCGCCACCGCGTCGACCACCTCGCGCTCGCCCGCACCGCCCGCGCCGCCCCGGCCGTCGGGACCGTCGGGGCGGTACCACTCGACGATCGAGTTGATCATGCCGAAGACCAGGCGGGTCGCGAGCCGCACCTCCACGTCCGCGCGCACGTCCCCCTCGGCGGCCGCCGCCTTCAGCAGATCGGCCACCCGGTGGTCGAACTCGCGCCGCCGCTCCAGCGCCCACCGCTCGGTGCCGGTGTTGCCCCGCACCCGCAGCAGCAGCGTCACATAAGGCAGTTCGGCCATCAGCACCTCGACCATGCGCCGCACGACGTACTCCAACCGCTCGGCGGCGGAGCCCACGCGCGCGTGCTCCTCGTCGAGGATCCCGAACAGCTCGTCCAGGGCGCGGCTCACGGCCCGGCGCAGAAGCTCCTCCTTCCCGGACACGTGGTGGTAGATCGACGACTTGGAGATGCCGGCAGCCTTGGACAGGTGCTCCATGGAGGTGCCGTCGTAGCCGCGCTCGATGAAGACCTGCACGGCGACGGAGAGCAGCGTCTCGGGCGTGTACGTGTCGCGCTTGGCGGTGGTCATGAGGTGCCGCCCTCCTCGGTGTCGGAGGCGTACGTGTGGCGGTGGAGCGCCAAAGAGGGCGCGTAGCGACCCGTGGGGGCGCACTCGTGCAGGTTGGTGAGGACCGCGTGGGCCCAGCCGTCGCCGAGGCGGCGGCTCCACTCCAGCGGGCCGAGCGGGTAGTTGACGCCCAGACGCATCGCGGTGTCGACGTCATCCTCGGTGGCGACGCCCTTGGCCACGGCTTCAACGGCGAGATCGATGATCCGCGCGACGGTGCGCGCCACGATCATGCCGGGGATGTCACCGATGACGCTGACCTTCTTGCCGAGTGCCTGGAACAGGCCGGTGGCCTGGGCGAGGTCCCTCGGTGCGGTGGACTGCGAAGCGGACAGGGCGACACGCGTGGCCGCGCGGTAGTCCAGCGCCAGGTCGAAGTGGACGATGCCGGAAAGCTCCACGGAGGTCTGCCCGTCGGCGAGCACGAGCCGGCCGCCGCCGGGCAGCACGAGCGACCCGCTGCCCTCGTACCCTTCCTCGCGGACCTCGATCCCGGCCTCACGGATCAGCGTGACCAGCTCGGCGGCCGGCCCCAGATCACCCTCGACGACGACGTACGCGGGCCGGTCCGCCGGCTCGGCGGTGTGCGGCTCCGGGCGCTCGGCGCCGTCGCGGTAGTCGTACCAGCCGTGCCCGCTCTTGCGGCCGAGCCTGCCGGACTCGACCAGGCGGCGCTGGGCGAGCGAGGGCGTGAAGCGCACGTCCTGGAAGAACCCCTGCCACACGGAGTGGGTGACGGACTCGTTGACGTCCTGCCCGATGAGGTCGGTCAGCTCGAAGGCGCCCATGCGGAAGCCGCCCGACTCGCGCAGCACGGCGTCGATGGTGGCCGGGTCGGCGCCCTGGTCCTCGTGGACGGCGAAGGCCTCGGCGTAGAAGGGGCGGGCGACGCGGTTGACGATGAACCCCGGGGTGTCGGCGCAGGCGACGGGGGTCTTGCCCCAGGCGCGGGCCGTCTCGTACGCGCGCGTGGCCGACGCGGCGTCGGTGGCGAACCCGGAGACCACCTCCACCAGCGGCAGCAGCGGGGCCGGGTTGAAGAAGTGCAGGCCGACGAAGCGGCCGGGGCCCCGGAGCGCGCCGCCGATGGCGGTGACGGAGAGGGAGGAGGTGTTGGTGGCGAGCAGGCAGTCGTCGCCGACGACGTCCTCGAGCGCGCGGAACAGCTCCTGCTTGACGTCCAGCCGCTCCAGGACCGCCTCGACGACCAGGGCGCAGTCGGCCAGCTCGGCGAGGGCCTCGGCGGGCCGGAGCCGGGCGCGGGCGGCGTCCCGTTCGGCGCCGGTGAGGCGTTCCTTCTCGACGAGCCGGTCGAGCCGGGCGCCGATCGCGTCGGCCGCCTCCCGGGCCCGGCCCGGGGCGGCGTCGTACAGCCGCACGGGGTGGCCCGCGACCAGCGCCACCTGGGCGATGCCCTGACCCATGGTGCCGGTGCCGACGACGGCGACGGGGCTGCTGAGGTCGAGTGCTATCATGTGCGCGATCCTCCCGCACGGGGTTTTCCACAGATGCGGCGGTCCCCCTTGTCCCGACCGATCGTTCGGTTACTCTAGCCGTGTCCGCCTGTTTCTGCCCAGGTTTCCCCCCAGGTCCCGGACTCGACGGAGAGTCGACGGCGCGTCCGGGAGAGACGAGGAGTTGGTCCCGCATGGCCGCCGAACTCACCGCGCACCAGCTGATCGACCGGCACCGGCCGACCCTGGACCAGGCGCTGGAGACGATCCGCACGCGCGCGTACTGGTCCCCCCACCCCGAGCACCCCAAGGCCTACGGGGAGAACGGCAGCCTGGACACGGCCGCGGGCAAGGCCGCCTTCGACGCCCTGCTCGGCACCCGCCTCGACCTCGGCCAGCCCGGCACCGACGACTGGGTCGGCGGCGAGGTCTCCCCGTACGGGATCGAGCTGGGCGTGGAGTACCCGCACGCGGACCTCGACGTGCTGCTGCCCGCCATGAAGGCGGGCCAGCGGGCGTGGCGGGACGCGGGCCCGGAGCTGCGGGCGATGGTCTGCCTGGAGATCCTCAAGCGGATCGCGGACCGCACCATGGAGTTCGCGCAGGCGGTCATGCACACCTCCGGGCAGGCCTTCATGATGGCCTTCCAGGCGGGCGGCCCGCACGCGCAGGACCGCGGCCTGGAGGCGGTGGCGTACGCGTACGCGGAGCAGTCCCGCACGCCCGGGACGGCCGAGTGGACCAAGCCCCAGGGCAAGCGCGACCCGCTCGCGCTGACCAAGGCGTTCACGCCGGTCCCACGCGGCATCGGCCTGGTCATCGGCTGCAACACCTTCCCGACCTGGAACGGCTACCCGGGCCTGTTCGCCTCCCTCGCCACCGGCAACGCGGTCCTGGTCAAGCCCCACCCCCGCGCGGTGCTGCCGCTCGCGATGACCGTGCGGGTCGCCCGCGACGTCCTCACCGAGGCAGGCTTCGACCCGAACCTGGTCGCGCTGGCCGCCGAGCGCCCCGGCGAGGGCATCGCCAAGGCCCTGGCCACCCGCCCGGAGATCCGGGTCATCGACTACACCGGCTCCACCTCCTTCGGCGACTGGCTGGAGGCCAACGCCCGTCAGGCCCAGGTCTTCACCGAGAAGGCCGGCGTCAACACGGTGATCGTCGAATCGACCGACGACTACAAGGGCATGCTCGGCAACCTGGCGTTCTCGCTGTCCCTCTACAGCGGCCAGATGTGCACCACCCCGCAGAACCTGCTGATCCCCCGCGACGGCATCCGCACCGACCAGGGCGCCAAGACCTACGACGAGGTGACCGCCGACCTCGCCCGAGCCGTCGAGGGCCTCCTCGGCGACGACGCCCGCGCCAACGCCCTGCTCGGCGCCATCGTCAACCCGGACGTCAAGGCCCGCCTGGAGGCCGCCGCCGGCCTCGGCGAGGTCGCCCTCGCCTCCCGCGAGGTGGCCAACCCGGAGTTCCCGGACGCGGTCGTGCGCACCCCGGTGATCGTCAAGCTGGACGGCGCCAAGCCCGACGACGAGGCCGCCTGGACCAGCGAGTGCTTCGGCCCCGTCTCCTTCGCCGTCGCCGTCGACTCCGCCGACCACGCCGTTCAGGTGCTGCGCCACAGCGTCCGCGAGAAGGGCGCGATGACGGTGGGCGCGTACACGACCGACCCGGAGGTCGAGCAGTCCGTGCGGGAGGCCTGCCTGGAGGAGGCCGCCCAGCTCTCCCTCAACCTCACCGGCGGGGTGTACGTCAACCAGACGGCCGCATTCTCCGACTTCCACGGCTCGGGCGGCAACCCGGCGGCCAACGCGGCACTGTGCGACGGAGCGTTCGTCGCCAACCGCTTCCGGGTGGTGGAGGTCCGCCGGCCCGCCTAGGACGGCCGGTCAGGACAGGCGCGGTGCGCCCCGCCCGCGCTCCAGTGGTACAGCGTCATGGCCACACTGGTCGCGAGGTTGTAGCTGGAGACCTGGGGGCGCATCGGCAGCGCCACCAGGTGGTCGGCCCGCGCGCGCAGTTCGGGCGACAGCCCGCTGCGCTCGGAGCCGAAGGCGAGCAGCGCGTCGTCCGGCAGCTTCAGCCCGCGGATGTCCTCGCCCTCCGGGTCCAGCGCGAACAGCGGCCCGGACGGCAGCCGATCCACCTCCAGCCGCTCCACCACGGTCGCGAAGTGCAGCCCCGCCCCGCCCCGCACCACCGTGGGGTGCCACGGGTCGAGGGTGCCGGTGGTCACGACGCCGGTCGCCCCGAAACCGGCGGCCAGCCGGATCACCGCCCCCGCGTTGCCGAGGTTGCGCGGCTGGTCGAGGACGACCACGGGCGCCCGCCGGGGCGTGTGCGCCAGCGCCCGCAGTCCGGCCTCGCGGGAAGGCCGTACGGCCAGGGCGGCCACCGCGGTGGGGTGCGGGCGCGGCACCAGGGAGGCGTACGCCTCCCTCGCCACCTCGGTCAGCAGCCCGTCCAGGGCGGACCGTACGTCGGGTGCCAGCTCGTCGGCGAGGGCCAGGGCCGCCGTGCGGTCGGCGGTGACGGCCACGGGGACCTCGGCACCGAAGCGCAGCGCGTGCTTGAGGGCGTGGAAGCCGTCGAGCAGCACGCAGGCACCGGCGTACCGGCGCCAGTCGGCGAGCGGGTCGGGGTCGGTCATGCCCCGAAGCCTACGTGCGTGTGATCGGGGCCCCCTTTGTCCCCGGCACCGGCCTCCCGCTTGTCCCCGGCACCGGCCGCCTGGGCACCGGTCTCCCACGCGCCGGTCCCGCCGGAGCGGGCACGCGGCCCGGGCACCGTCGCCGTACCGCCGTCCCCGCCCCCGGCCGGCAGCCCGTCCGCCCGCGAACCCGGCAGCAGGAGCAGCAGCCGGTCCCGCCCGCGCACCGCCCAGCCGCCCATCCGGCGCAGGAAGGAGGTCGGCAGGAAGACCGCGTCGGCGGCGATCATCGCCAGCGAGAAGAACGGCAGCCCCAGCACCACGGCGATCACCGCGTGCTCGGTCATCATGGCGGCCAGCAGCACGTTCTTGACCCGCCGGTTGAACAGCGTGAACGGGAAGGCGACCTGCACGGCGACCGTGCCGTAGGTCATGAGCATGACCATCGTGCCGCTGGACGCCAGGACGTCGGACAGCGCGGGCCACGGCGAGAAGTAGTCCAGGTGCAGCGGGTAGAAGACCGCGGTGCCGTCCTGCCAGCGCGAGCCCTGGATCTTGTACCAGCCCGCCGTGGCGTAGATCAGACAGGCCTCCGCCATGATCACTACCAGGGCGCCGTTGTGCACGACGTTGGTGACCACGTCGAGCAGGATGCGCGGCTGCCCGCTCCCCCCGCCGCTCCCGGTGCCGCGCCCCACGGCCCACCACAGGCCCTGCGCCACCCACACCGCCCACAGCAGCGCCGGGACGAACCAGTCGCCGGCCAGCCCGCCCGCCAGCGTCACCGTGAGCAGCAGGAACCCGAACACGCACCACAGCACCGGCCCGACCCGGTCCGCCACCCGCTCGCCGCGCGCCCGGGCCTCCTCGGCGCGCCGCGCCCGGCGGGCGTCCAGCGACCACACCTGGCCGCAGCGCGTGAGGACCAGGTAGATGCTCATCAGGTGCAGGACGTTGTCGCCGCCGTCCCCCATGAAAACGCTGCGGTTCTGCAGGGAGAGCACGCCGACCATGAAGAGGACGGACACGGTCCGGGTGCGCCAGCCCAGCAGGAGCAGCACGCTGCTCAGCACGGCCAGCGCGTAGACGATCTCGAACCAGACCCGCCCGTCGGACCACATCAGCACCGAGAAGGCGCCGTTGTCCGCGATCAGCTGCTCGGCGAGGTCGTGGCCCCAGGGGCTGTCGGGTCCGTACAGCTCGTGGCGGTGGGGCAGCTCACGCAGCAGGAACAGCAGCCAGGTGACGCTGAAGCCGATGCGGATCACGGCCGTCTGGTACGGGCCCAGCGCGCCACCGGTGACGCGGGCGATGCCGCGGGACACGGAGAGGACGATGCGGTTCACGCGGCACCCTCTTTCTTCGCGGCGGCGTCCTCACCCTCGCCGGACACCGGCCACCAGGGCAGTTCGCGCACGGTCGGCCGGTCGGAGACCTTCACCCCGCTCCACGGGGGCGGCTCCACATTGGTGGTCCGGGAGCGGTACTGGACGCGCTCGACCACGCCGCCCGGACCGGCGGCGTCGTTGCGTTCCAGGCGCAGGACCGCGATGCGCCGCAGATAGGACTCGGAGAGCGTGCCCCGCAGGCCCACCGGACGGTCGTCGGAGTCGTGGGTGGCGACGAAGAAGTCCCAGGCCCGCCGGAGCTCGTTCTGCTGGGTGTGGCTCGGCACCGGGTTGCCGTCGATGGCCCGGCCGTCCTCGGCGGACAGGTCGTACCAGCCGGTGGTGCGTATGCCGCCGTCCGGCGTGCTCACCTCGGCGCGGACCTGGACGGAGATGTTCTGCTGGAGGGGATTGGGGGCGAAGAGCTTCCAGTTCTGTTCGAACTCCGGGAAGACCCACTCGTCCACCGCGGCGCCGTGCTGCTTGGTGAGGGTGTTCGACGGGGCCACGTGCAGGAAGACCAGCCCCAGGTGGGCGCAGACGGCGACGGCGACGACCGCGAGGGCGATCACGGCACCGACCTGGTAGCGCGGGGAGAGCGCGGCCACACCGGTGCGGGGCTCGGGGGGCTCGGCGGGCTGTGCGGGCCCGGCGGTCCCCGCCTCACCGGTGTCGCCGCCCGGTCCGCCCGGTCCGCCCGGTCCACCCGGTCCGGCCGGGACGTCCTGATCGTCTCCCCGCCCCTGCCGGGCGTCCGAGCCTGTGTCGTACGCGTCCATTCCGCCCCGTTCCGGTCCTGATCCTCGTTCCGCCCGCCCCGCCACGGGGCGCCCGCGCACCACTGGTGCGGCTGCTCGGTGACGTTCGAACGGGAACGGTACTCAGGACCGGCCGCCCGCACAGCCCCCGGCGGACCGACCGCACCGTGGGCGACACCACACCGGCGGGACGGGCCAGGGCCTGCCCCCTAGACGACGTGCCCCGGCTCGCCCTTGCCGTCCACCACGGGCCGCCCGGCCGCCGCCCACACCTGCATGCCGCCGTCGACGTTCACGGCGTCGATGCCCTGCTGGACCAGGTACATGGTGACCTGGGCCGAACGGCCGCCGGAGCGGCAGATCACGTGGACACGGCCGTCCTGCGGCGCGGCGTCGGTCAGCTCACCGTACCGGGCGACGAACTCGCTGATGGGAATGTGCAGCGCCCCGGCGGCGTGACCCGCCTGCCACTCGTCGTCCTCGCGGACGTCCAGCAGGAAGTCGCCGTCCTTGAGGTCCGTGACCTCGACCGTGGGCACACCAGCTCCGAAACTCATGCCCCAGACGCTACCGGAGCCACCGCCCGGCTCAGTCCTGCCCGAGCGCCGCGGCCAGCTCCGCCTCGCGCTCCCGCACCTGGGCCGCGAGCTGTTCGGCGATCTCCTCCAGCAGCCGGTCGGGATCGTCCGGGGCCAGCCGCAGCATGCCGCCGATCGCGCTCTCCTCCAGCTCCTTGGCGAGCAGCGTGAGCATCTCCTTGCGCCGGTCGAGCCATTCGAGGCGGGCGTACAGCTCCTCGCCCCGGCTCGGGCGCCGCTCGGGCACCGGCCCCGCGGCCCACTCCTCGGCCAGCTCCCGCAGCGCGTCCGCGTCACCACGGGCGTAGGCGGCGTTGACCCGGGTGATGAACTCCTCGCGCCGGGCCCGCTCGTCCTCCTCCTGCGCCAGGTCGGGGTGGGCCTTGCGGGCCAGCTCGCGGTAGAGCTTGCGGGCCTCCTCGCTCGGCCGCACCCGCTGCGGGGGGCGTACCGCCTGGTCCGTGAGCATCGCCGTGGCCTCCGGGAACAGCCCGTCCCCGTC
This sequence comes from Streptomyces sp. AC602_WCS936, assembly GCF_019049125.1. Classification (NCBI taxonomy): domain Bacteria; kingdom Bacillati; phylum Actinomycetota; class Actinomycetes; order Kitasatosporales; family Streptomycetaceae; genus Streptomyces; species Streptomyces sp. AC602_WCS936. Next base: position 104,137 of record NZ_JAGMUF010000001.1, read on the forward strand.
CATCCAGCCGTGCAGCAGCTCCTCGACCCCGGGGATGGGCATCAGCCGGGCCCGTGCCTCGTCGGCCCGGCGCCGGTCCTCGGCGTCACCGGTGCGGGCGGCCCGGGCCTCCAGGATCTGCGCCTCCAGCTCCTCCAGGCGCGCGTACACCGGTCCGAGCCGCTGCTCGTGCAGGCGGGAGAAGTTCTCCACCTCCACGCGGAAGGTCTCCAGCGCGATCTCGTACTCGATGAGTGCCTGCTCGGCGGCCCGTACGGCCTTCTCCAGCCGTTCCTCGGGACGCGGCGCACCCCCCTGCTCGGGCTCAGCTTCGGGCGTCGTCACCCGACCAGCCTAGGGCCTGCGGGCCGGGGAAGCCGCCCGCGCGGTCCCCGGCGCTCCCCTCACACCCCCAGCTCCGCCGCGACCCGTCCGGTCCGCACGGCGGCGAGCAGTACGGCGTGGTCGGCCTCCGTGCGGTCGGCGTAGGCCACGGCGAAGGCGGCCACCGCCTCGTCCAGCTCGCCGTTCTTGCCGCAGTAGCCGGCGATCAGCCGCGGGTCGGCGCTGTGCGCGTGGGCGCGGGCCAGCAGGGCGCCGGTCATCCGGCCGTAGTCGTCCATCTGGTCGGCGGCCAGGGCGGTGGCGTCGACGCTGCCCTTGCGGTTGCGGAACTGCCGTACCTGGAAGGGCCGCCCGTCGACCGTGGTCCAGCCCAGCAGGATGTCGCTGACCACCTGCATCCGCTTCTGCCCCATCACCACCCGGCGCCCCTCGTGCCCGGCCCCGGGGGCGTCGAACCCGGCGGTCGCCAGGTGGGCCAGCAGCGCGGAGGGCCGGGCCTCCTTCACCTGGAGCACGAGCGGTTCGCCCCGGTGGTCCAGGAGCAGTACGACGTACGACCGCGTACCGACGCTGCCGGTGCCGACGACCCGGAAGGCGACGTCGTGCACCGCGTACCGGGCCAGCAGCGGGAGCCGGTCCTCGGAGAGGGTCGCCAGGTACGGCTCCAGGGCCGCCGCGACCGACGCGGCCTCGGCGGCCGGAACGCGCCGCAGCACCGGCGGGGCGTCCACGAAGCGCCGTCCGCCGTCCTCGGTGGCCTCGGTCGACTTGGCGGCGAAACGTCCACTGGTGTTGGCGCGGGCCTTCTCGGAGACCCGTTCCAGAGTGCCGAGCAGGTCGTGGGCGTCGGTGTGGGAGACCAGTTCCTCGTCCGCGATGGCGTTCCAGGCGTCCAGCGCGGGAAGCTTCGCCAGCAGCCGCATGGTGCGCCGGTAGGCGCCGGCCGCGTCGTGGGCGGCCTCGCGGCAGGTGTCCTCGTCGGCGCCGGCCTCCCGGCCCGCGAGGACGATCGAGGCGGCGAGCCGCTTGAGGTCCCACTCCCAGGGGCCGTGCACGGTCTCGTCGAAGTCGTTCAGGTCGATGACGAGGCCGCCGCGGGCGTCGCCGTAGAGGCCGAAGTTGGCGGCGTGCGCGTCGCCGCAGATCTGCGCGCCGATGCCGGTCACCGGGGTGCGCGCCAGGTCGTACGCCATCAGCCCGGCCGACCCGCGCAGGAAGGCGAACGGCGTGGCCGCCATCCGGCCCGCGCGTATGGGGGTGAGCCCGGGTATCCGGCCGCGGTTGGACTCCTCGACCGCGCTCACCGCGTCCGGGCGGGAGCCGTCCAGGTCGAGCGCGGCGTGCGCGGACCGCGGGACGCGCGTGCGCAGCGCCTTGCCCTCCGCCTTCGGCGAACCGCCGCCGGGCCACCGCGCGAACCCGGGCACGTCCGGCACTCGGCCGACGCCTCCCTCAGCGCCGCCCGCCGCATCCACCACATTCACCACATCCCCCACGTCCACCGCACCGGCCTCGTCCGCCGCGCCGCGCGTCCCCGTCATCGCCTCGGCCATCCGGCCGACCTCCCCGTCCTCGTACCTGAGCCGTCCCGCCCGCCCGAGCCGTACCGGCAACCGGCACCTGAGCCACCGCCCGAACCGGGCCCGAACCGGCGCCGCACCCGCGCCCGGACCGCCGCCCAGACCGGAGCCACACCGCAAGCCCGGCAGGCCCCAAGCCCGGCAGTCCCCGAGCCCACCCGGACCCGGCCTCACCAGGCCCCGGCCTCACCCGGCCTCATCAGCCCGGCGTCAACGCGCCACGACCGTACCGCCGCACGAACCGTCCGTACACGCCGCCTCCCGCACCACCCGCGCGTACGGCCCGCCCCACCCGTGCGTACGGCCCGCCCCACCCCACCCACCTGGGCCATCCCGCCCCCGGCCACCACCGCACAGGCGCCCCCACTGCGCCCGCCCCTGACGCGCAACCGTCGCGCGCCCGCCCCGCGAACGCCCCCACCAGCCCCGCATAACGCCGGCCAGAGGGCGAAACAGGAGGTGCCCGGGCCCCGGCCGCCGCGCCTACGGTTTCCAGCGATCACCACGGAGCGCGCCCGTCGAAGCAACGACAGCAGCCTGCCCCGCGCCGGCGGGCGCGCTCCCTGTCCCGACGTCCCGGCTGCCGCACGTCCCGCCCAGCTTCCCCAGGGACCACCCCACCGAGGAGACCGAGGAACCGCCATGACCTCCGACGCCCCCACCTCCCCCGCCGCCCCCGACGAACCCGGCCCGGGCCCCGCCCCCGACCGCGGCGTCAGCCGCAAGACGCTGCTCAGGGCGGCCGTAGCCGCAGGCGCCGCCGTCCCGCTGATCGCCACCGGCTCGATCGCGCTGGCCCGGGACGCCGCCCGCGGCTCCACCGGCCGGACCCTGCCGCCGACCCCCTACTGCGACGACGGCGACGACCCGACGCCCGACCAGATGGAGGGCCCCTACTTCAAACCGAACTCCCCGCTCCGCACCGACCTGGTGACACCCGGCACCCCGGGGACCCCGCTGACCGTCAGCGGTTACGTCTTCGGCCGCAACTGCGTCCCGCTGACCGGCGTGCTCCTGGACTTCTGGCAGGCCGACGACGCGGGCGCCTACGACATGGCCGGGTACCGCTTTAGGGGCCACCAGTTCACCGACGCCTCCGGCGCGTTCACCCTGCGCACGATCGTCCCCGGCCTCTATCCGGGCCGCACCCGGCACATCCACGTCAAGGCGCAGGCGCCCGGCGAGCCCGTGCTGACCACCCAGCTGTACTTCCCCGGCGAGCCCCGCAACAGCACGGACGCGCTCTTCGACCCGGCGCTGCTGATGAACGTCCGCGACGCCGGCGGCGGCAAGGAGGCCACCTTCGACTTCGTCCTGAACGTGGACGGCGGCCCTGGCCCGGACCCCACCGACCCGCCCACCGACCCCCCGGGCGGCACCTGGGCGGCCGGCCGTTCCTACGCGGCCGGGGACCGGGTGACGTACGGCGGTGGCGGCTACCGCTGTCTCCAGGCGCACACCTCGTTGGCCGGCTGGGAGCCGCCCAACGTGCCCGCGCTGTGGCGCCGCGAGCCCTGAGACCTTCCTCACAGCATCCGGCACCCCACGGCCCGGCGTCCGAACATGCGGAAGCCCCCCAGGTCCGAGACCTGGGGGGCTTCCGGCTGGTGCGCGAGGGGGGAGTTGAACCCCCACGCCCTTGCGGGCACTGGAACCTGAATCCAGCGCGTCTGCCTATTCCGCCACCCGCGCATTGGGTGTGTCCTCGGGGCCTTTCCTTGCGGTCCGGCGCCTTCCGACACGAGAACATTAGCACGCTGTACGGGGTGGATTCACATCCCTTTCCCAGCGGTGAAGGGCAGGGGAACCGGGACGCCCGCCCTCCTTCGGGCACTCGTCCCGGCCGCCGGCCGTTCACGTATCAACCTCGTACCGGTCCGGCGCATCCGCCCAGGAGCCGGTGGGGGTCGACGGCCGGGTGCGGGACACTGGTCTGCGGCCGCCTCTACGATCCTGGGCATGAGTACCCGGAGGCACCGGGAGGCACCGGGAGGCGTCGACACCGTCGACCGGGCCGACAGGGGGAACCAGCCGATCGACCGGCGCGTGGATACGATCAGTAAGCAGTACCAGGTGGACAGTGCGCGCGTGAGCGGTACGCACGCGGGAAGTACGCAGGAAAGCAGTACGCGAAACAGCAGTACGCAAGGCAGCGGACAGGACGGCAGCGACGGAGGAGGTGCCCCATGGGAGTCCTGAAGAAGTTCGAGCAGCGTCTCGAAGGTCTGGTCAACGGCACCTTCGCGAAGGTGTTCAAGTCCGAGGTGCAGCCCGTGGAGATCGCGGGAGCGCTCCAGCGCGAATGCGACAACAACGCGACCATCTGGAACCGGGACCGCACCGTCGTACCCAATGACTTCATCGTGGAGCTGAGCACGCCCGACTTCGAGCGCCTCAGCCCCTACTCCGGCCAGCTCGGCGACGAGCTCGCCGGCATGGTCCGCGACTACGCCAAGCAGCAGCGCTACACCTTCATGGGACCGATCAAGGTCCACCTGGAGAAGGCGGACGACCTCGACACCGGCCTGTACCGGGTGCGCAGCCGCACGCTCGCCTCCTCCAGCAGCCACCAGGGCGGCCCGGCACCCACCGGACCCGCCGCGCCCCCCTCCCCGGCCGGACGCCCCGGCGGATCCGGCGCCGGAAACGGCGGTGGCTACGGCTACCCGCCGCCCGCCGCCCCCGCCGGCGCCCCGCCCATGCCGTCCGCGCCGCCGCCCGGCGGCCGCCCCGGCGGATACGGCTACCCGCAGCCCGCGGGCGGCCAGCAGCCCCCGGCCGCACCCGCGGCCGGCGGACGCACCCGCCACTGGATCGAGATCAACGGCACCCGCCATCAGATCTCCCGCGCGACGCTCGTGATGGGCCGCAGCACCGAAGCCGACGTGCGGATCGACGACCCCGGCGTCTCCCGCCGGCACTGCGAGATCCGGACCGGAACGCCCTCGACGATCCAGGATCTCGGGTCCACCAACGGCATCGTGGTGGACGGGCAGCACACCACCCGCGCTACGCTCCGCGACGGCTCGCGGATCGTCGTGGGCAGCACCACCGTTATCTATAGGCAAGCCGAAGGGTGATCCGGGGGCAATGTCAGAGCTGACCCTCACGGTCATGCGGCTGGGTTTCCTGGCCGTACTGTGGCTGTTCGTGATCGTGGCCGTGCAGGTCATCCGCAGCGACCTGTTCGGCACGCGGGTCACCCAGCGCGGAGCGCGGCGCGGCGCCGACCGGCCGCAGCAGGCCGCCGCGCGCCAGAGCCAGGCGCCACCACCGCAGCGCCAGCAGCAGGGCGGCGGCCGGGGACGCCGGGGCGCCCCCACCAAACTGGTCGTGACGGAAGGCACCCTCACCGGCACCACCGTTGCCCTCCAGGGCCAGACCATCACGCTCGGCCGGGCACACGACTCGACGATCGTGCTGGACGACGACTACGCCTCCAGCCGCCATGCCAGGATCTACCCGGACCAGAACGGTCAGTGGATCGTCGAGGACCTGGGCTCCACCAACGGCACCTACCTGGACCGGTCCCGGCTGACGACCCCCACACCGATTGGCCCGGGTGCGCCGATCCGCATCGGCAAGACCGTCATCGAGCTGCGGAAGTAGTGCTACACCAATGATTGAGCGCGAGCGGAGCGAGCACGCACCGGCGGCCGGCACCCCGGGCCCCGGCGCGCTCCCGACCGGAGGGTGGGCAGTGTGGCTCGACACGACCGGCTGTACCCGGAGCAGCCGACGGGCGAGGTGCGCATGAGTCTGTCACTGCGCTTCGCCGCCGGTTCCCACAAGGGCATGATCCGGGAGGGCAACGAGGACTCCGGTTACGCCGGTCCCCGCCTGCTCGCCATCGCCGACGGCATGGGCGGCCAGGCCGCCGGCGAGGTCGCCTCCTCCGAGGTGATCTCCACCATCGTCGCCCTCGACGACGACGTGCCCGGCTCCGACGTCCTCACCTCCCTCGGCCACGCCGTCCAGCGCGCCAACGACCAGCTGCGGCAGATGGTCGAGGAGGACCCCGCCCTGGAGGGCATGGGCACCACCCTCACCGCCCTGCTGTGGACCGGCCAGCGCCTCGGCCTCGTCCACGTCGGCGACTCCCGCGCCTACCTCCTGCGCGACGGCGTCCTCACCCAGATCACGCAGGACCACACCTGGGTGCAGCGCCTGGTCGACGAGGGCCGCATCACCGAGGAGGAGGCGGGCACCCACCCCCAGCGCTCCCTGCTGATGCGGGCCCTCGGCAGCGGCGACCACGTCGAACCCGACCTGTCCATCCGCGAGGTGAGGGCCGGCGACCGCTACCTCATCTGCTCCGACGGACTGTCCGGCGTCGTCTCCCACCAGACGATGGAGGACACCCTCGCCAGCTACCAGGGCCCCCAGGAGACCGTGCAGGAGCTGATCCAGCTCGCCCTGCGCGGCGGTGGCCCCGACAACATCACCGTCATCGTCGCCGACGTCCTCGACCTCGACACCGGCGACACCCTCGCCGGGCAGCTGTCCGACACCCCGGTCGTGGTCGGCGCCGTCGCCGAGAACCAGGCCCAGTTCGGCGACAACGGCATCATGCAGACCCCGGCGGGCCGCGCCGCCGGCCTCGGCCGCCAGGGCGGCGGCCGGCACGGCGGAGGCGGCGAGTTCGGCCCGCCCGGCAGCGGCGACACCACCGGCTTCATCCCCGCCGGCGACTTCGACGACTACGGCCCCGACGACTTCGTCAAACCCCGCAAGAACCGCAAGTGGCTCAAGAGATCCCTCTACACGGTGCTCGCCCTCGCCGTCATCGGCGGCGGCATGTACGGCGGCTGGCGCTGGACCCAGACCCAGTACTACGTCGGCACCAAGGACGACCACCTCGCGCTGTACCGGGGCATCAGCCAGGATCTCGCCTGGGTCTCGCTCTCCAAGGTCCAGAAGGACCACCCCGAGATCGAACTCAAGTACCTGCCGCCCTACCAGCAGAAACTGGTCGAGGCCACCATGCCCGAAGGCGACCTCGCCGACGCGCGCGCCAAGATCGAGGAACTGGCGGTCCAGGCCTCCGCCTGCAAGAAGCAGGCCGAGCGCCGCGCCGCGCAGAACGCGAAGAACGAGCAGGACGCCAAGAACGAGCAGAACGCGAAGACGGGCCAGGGCCAGGCCGGAGGCACCACGGGAACCACTCCCGCCTCCTTCACGTCCAAGGCCTCACCGACCCCGAACCCCTCGGGATCGCCGAAGGCACCAGAATCGTCCGAGTCCCCGTCCACGACCGCACCCACTCCAGGCTCAGGACCGACCCTCTCGGAGGAAGAACAGAAGGTCGTCTCGCTGTGCGGTAAGCAGTAGGCAAGCCGTGAGAGGCACCGTCATCCGATGAGCAGTACTTCCAACTCGCCGACGCACCACACGTCCACGATCGGCGCCATCGGCGCGCCGAGCCGGCGCAACACCGAGCTGGCACTGCTCGTGTTCGCCGTCCTCATCCCGGTCTTCGCGTACGCCAACGTGGGACTGGCCATCAACGACGAGGTACCCGCCGGCCTGCTGAGCTACGGCCTCGGCCTCGGCCTCCTGGCCGGCGTCGGCCACCTCGTCGTACGCAAGTTCGCGCCCTACGCGGACCCGCTGATGCTGCCCCTGGCCACCCTCCTCAACGGACTCGGCCTCGTCGCCATCTGGCGCCTGGACCAGTCCGAACTCCTCCAGTCCATCGACCAGGCCGGCAACGCCGCACCCCGCCAGCTGCTCTACACCGCGATGGGCATCGCCCTGTTCGTGGCCGTGCTGATCTTCCTCAAGGACCACCGCGTCCTTCAGCGCTACACCTACATCTCCATGGTCGGCGCCCTGATCCTGCTGCTGCTCCCGCTGGTGCCGGGCCTCGGCAAGAACGTCTTCGGCGCCCGCATCTGGATCCAGGTCGGCTCCTTCTCCATCCAGCCCGGAGAATTCGCCAAGATCGTCCTCGCGATCTTCTTCGCCGGCTACCTGATGGTGAAGCGCGACGCGCTCGCCCTCGCCAGCCGCCGCTTCATGGGCCTCTACCTGCCCCGCGGCCGCGACCTCGGCCCCATCCTCGTCGTCTGGATGGTCTCGATCCTCATCCTGGTCTTCGAGACCGACCTCGGCACCTCGCTGCTGTTCTTCGGCATGTTCGTGATCATGCTGTACGTCGCCACCGAGCGCACCAGCTGGATCGTCTTCGGCCTGCTGATGTCCGCCGTCGGCGCCGTCGGCGTCGCCAGCTTCGAACCCCACATCCAGCAGCGCGTCGACGCCTGGCTCGACCCGATGAAGGAATACACGCTCTCCCGCGCCGGCCAGGTCGGCCACTCCGAGCAGGCCATGCAGGCCCTGTGGGCGTTCGGCTCCGGCGGCACCCTCGGCACCGGCTGGGGCCAGGGCCACTCCGAACTGATCCGGTTCGCCGCCAACTCCGACTTCATCCTCGCCACCTTCGGCGAGGAACTCGGCCTCGCCGGCCTCATGGCACTGCTCCTGCTCTACGCCCTCATCGTCGAACGCGGCGTACGCACCGCCCTCGCCGCCCGCGACCCCTTCGGCAAGCTCCTCGCCATCGGCCTCTCCGGCGCCTTCGCCCTCCAGGTCTTCGTCGTCGCCGGCGGCGTCATGGGCCTCATCCCGCTCACCGGCATGACCATGCCCTTCCTGGCGTACGGAGGCTCCTCCGTCATCGCCAACTGGGCCCTGATCGGCATCCTGCTGCGCATCAGCGACACGGCTCGCAGACCCGCACCCGCGGCACCCGCGAACCCCGACGCCGAGATGACCCAGGTGGTCCGCCCGTGAACAAGCCCCTGCGCCGCATCGCGATCTTCTGCGGCCTCCTCGTCCTCACCCTGCTCATCCGCGACAACTGGCTCCAGTACGTCCAGGCCGACGAGCTCAAGGAGGACGAGCACAACCGCCGCGTCGCCATCGAGCGGTACGCCAGCCCCCGCGGCGACATCATCGTCGACGGCAAGGCCATCACCGGCCACGCCACCACCGAGGGCGACTTCAAGTACAAGCGCACCTACAAGGACGGCGCCATGTGGGCGCCCGTCACCGGCTACGTCTCCCAGGCCTACGGCGCCACCCAGCTCGAAGCGATCAACGACGGCATCCTCACCGGCAACGACGACCGGCTCTTCTTCCGCAACACCCTCGACATGATCACCGGCAAGAAGCGCGAGGGCGGCAACGTCGTCACCACCCTCAACAGCGCCGCCCAGAAAGCCGCCTACGACGGACTGAAGAAGCAGGGCGGCAAGGGCGCCGTCGTCGCGATCGAACCGTCCACCGGCAAGATCCTCTCGATGGCCTCCTACCCCTCGTACGACCCCACCGCCATCGCGGGCAGCGACGGAGCGGCCGGCGAGGCCTGGAACAGGCTCCAGAAGAAGAACAACCCCGACGACCCGATGCTCAACCGCGCCCTGCGCGAGGTCTACCCGCCCGGCTCCACCTTCAAGGTGCTCACCGCGGCCGCCGCCCTGGAGCACGGCCTGTACGACTCGGCGGACGACAAGACCGACTCCCCGCTGCCCTGGACCATGCCCGGCACCACCACCGAACTGCCCAACGAGGGCGACCTCCCCTGCGAGGACGCCACCCTCCGCGAGGCACTGCGGGTGTCCTGCAACACCGTCTTCGGCAAGATCGGCTCCGACCTCGGCAACGACCAGATGCTGGAGACCGCCGAGAAGTTCGGCTTCAACGAGGAGCAGTTCGTCCCCGTCCGCTCCAGCGCCTCCGTCTTCTCCGACGACATGAACAAGTCGCAGACCGCGCTCTCCGCCATCGGCCAGTACAACACCGCCGCGACCCCGCTGCAGATGGCCATGGTCACCTCGGCCATCGCCAACAACGGCACCCTGATGAAGCCGTACATGGTCGACGAGCTCCAGGCGCCCAACCTCGACACCATCGAGAAGACCGACCCCGAGGAGATGAGCGAGCCGCTGTCCGCGGACAACGCCCAGATCCTCCAGTCCATGATGGAGACCGTCGTCGAGGACGGCACGGGAACCAACGCCAAGATCGACGGCGTCACCGTGGGCGGAAAGACCGGCACCGCACAGCACGGCGTCGACAACAGCGAGAACCCCTACGCCTGGTTCATCTCCTACGCCAAGGCCGAGGACGGCAGCTCGCCCGTCGCCGTCGCCGTGGTGATCGAGGACGAGAACGCCAACCGCGACGACATCTCCGGCGGCGGCCTCGCGGCTCCGATCGCCAAGAACGTGATGGAGGCCGTTCTGGAGAGCAAGAAGTGACCACACACTGAACAGGACGTGACTCCCGTCACGTTCCCTTCACATAGGCGCACGTTGCGATACCGGTCCTGTATCGGGTATCGGGCTTGGCCAGGTCACCCGGAGCGCGCCGGGTACGGTAGGCCGGACGGCAGCCACCGACCGTACAAGCATGCCGGTCGGGACCGACGGAGAGGGCTGGTAGTAACCATGGAAGAGCCGCGTCGCCTCGGCGGCCGGTACGAGCTGGGCCAGGTGCTCGGCCGTGGTGGCATGGCGGAGGTATACCTCGCGCACGACACCCGGCTCGGCCGCACCGTGGCGGTGAAGACGCTGCGCGCCGACCTCGCGCGCGACCCGTCCTTCCAGGCCCGCTTCCGCCGGGAGGCCCAGTCGGCCGCCTCGCTCAACCATCCCGCGATCGTGGCGGTCTACGACACGGGCGAGGACTACATCGACAACGTGTCGATCCCGTACATCGTCATGGAGTACGTCGACGGCTCCACACTCCGCGAACTGCTCCACTCCGGCCGCAAGCTGCTGCCGGAGCGGACGCTGGAGATGACCATCGGCATCCTCCAGGCACTGGAGTACTCGCACCGGGCCGGCATCGTCCACCGCGACATCAAGCCGGCCAACGTGATGCTCACGCGCAACGGCCAGGTCAAGGTCATGGACTTCGGCATCGCCCGCGCCATGGGCGACTCCGGCATGACCATGACCCAGACGGCCGCGGTCATCGGCACCGCCCAGTACCTCTCCCCGGAGCAGGCCAAGGGCGAACAGGTCGACGCCCGCTCCGACCTGTACTCCACGGGCTGCCTCCTCTACGAGCTGCTCACGGTGCGCCCGCCCTTCGTCGGCGACTCCCCGGTCGCCGTCGCCTACCAGCACGTGCGCGAGGAACCGCAGGCACCCAGCGTCTTCGACCCCGAGATCACGCCCGAGATGGACGCCATCGTCCTCAAGGCCCTGGTCAAGGACCCCGACTACCGCTACCAGTCGGCCGACGAGATGCGCGCCGACATCGAGGCCTGCCTCGACGGCCAGCCCGTCGGCGCCACCGCCGCGATGGGCGCCATGGCCGCCGGCGGCTACGGCGCCTACCCCGACGACCAGCCGACGACCGCCCTGCGCTCCGACGCCGGCGCGGGCGCCACCACCATGCTGCCGCCCATGAACCCGGACGACGGCGGCTACGGCTACGACGACCGCCCCGACCGGCGCCGCCAGCAGCCCCGCAAGTCCAACGCCTCCACGATCTTCCTGGTCCTGGCCGGCGTCCTGGTCCTGGCCGGCGCGATCCTCATCGGCATGCAGCTCTTCGGCAACGATGCGGGCCCGGGCAACGACAAGGTCGAAGTCCCCGCCTTCGTCGGCACGACCAAGGCGGACGCCCAACAACTCGCGACCAACGCCGACCTCGAACTGACCTTCAAGCAACAGCCCTGCGAGGACCAGCCCAAGGGCAACGTCTGCTCGCAGAACCCGCAGCAGGGCACCGAGGTCAAGAAGAAGTCCAGCGTCGAACTCGTCGTCTCGACGGGCGCGCCGAAGATCGCCGTGCCCAACGTCATCGACAAGAACATCGACGAGGCCAAGCAGCGGCTCGAGGACAAGGGCTTCGTCGTCGAGACCAAGCAGACCGAGTCCTCCCAGGACGAGGGCACCGTCCTCAGCCAGAACCCCGACCCGGGCAAGGAGCTCGAGAAGGGCTCCACGGTGACCCTGGAGGTCGCCAAGCCGGTGGAGAAGGCGACGGTGCCGGACGTCACCGGCCGCACCTGCGACGAGGCCAAGGCCCAGATGCAGAACAGCGACCTGGAAGGCGAGTGCGCCGACCAGCCGACCAACGACCCGAACCAGGTCGGCAAGGTCATCTCCACCACGCCGTCCAACGGCCAGCAGATCGACAAGGGCTCCAAGGTCACGATCTTCATCGGCAAGGCCATCGAGAAGACGAAGGTGCCGGAGGTCCGCGGCAAGTCCCTCGCCGAGGCCCGCCAGATCCTCCAGGAGAACGGCTTCACCAACGTCCAGGTCCAGCCGGGCGCACCCGGCGACGACAACGCGATGGTCGTCGCCATGAACCCGCAGCCGGGCAGCGAGGTCGACGACCCGGGCGCCACGCCGGTCGTCCTCACCACCATCGGCGGCAACGGCAACGGCAACAACGGCGGTGGCAACGGCGGCATCCTCGACGGCCTCCGCGGCGACGACTGACCCGGCCGCGAGCGAGAACGCGAACGGCAAGAGCCCCGGGCCCCTCGACGGGGGGACCGGGGCTCTGTCGTGTCTGACTACGGCGATGGTGGCGACGTACTTCGAGGTCGCCGCCGAGGCCATCCGGCAGCTGGCCAAGCGCCACCGTGCGGAACTCGCGGCCAACGGGATGATCGTGCTCCGCGGCGCTGACCTGCGACATTTCGAGCGTGACAACATGTCACTCTCGCTCGGCAGTTATCCACAGGCCCGCCGAAGCCTCACCGCCTACTCCAGGCGGGCCGTACTCAACATCGCCATGCTCCTGCGTGACAGCCCCGTCGCCCGCCAGGTACGCACGTACCTCCTGGACATGGAACACCTGGCCCGCACACAGCCTGTGGAAAGCCCGGCTCCCGCCTCCGTGGAACTCGACGCCCGCATCGACCAACGCATCACCCACATCCTCGGCAAGACCGTCGTCCCGATGTTCAACACCCTGATCGAGACCTCCGGTGAACACCGTCGCGAGCTCATCGAACTCCGCGAGGACATCGAGAACGTCGAGCGCAAGCTGTGCTGGCACCACGCCCGCCTCGCCGCCCTGGAGGGAGACACCCCCGTCGACGAGGTCAGGAGCAAGCTCAAGGCCATGACCTGGCGGGCCTTCGAGCACCACGTCGCCGACCTGCTGCGACGTGACGGATGTCTGGACGTCGTCGTACGGCAGGCCCGCACCGACAGGGGCATCGACATCACCGGACGGACCGCCGACGGCCGCACCGTCGCCGTCCAGTGCAAGAACAGGTCCGGCCGCTGGACCGTACCGAGCGCGGACATGCAGAAGTTCGCCGGGGCCGCCCGCGCCATCGACCAGGTCGACATCGCACTCTTCGTCGCCACCTGCAACTTCAGCCACGAGTCGCAGGCGATCGCCAAACTCAGCGGAGTCGTCACCGTCAACCGGGACGAACTGGAGGCGTGGAGCGCCGGAGTGCGACTCAAGGCACTCCGTTAGGGACCATTCGCGAAGAGGCCCGAAGCCGCAAGAAGAAGTTGCGGCTTCGGGCCTCCGTCATGTTAGGGGACTGACCTCCCTCAAGGAGGTCAGTCAGCGCAACTCCTCCGGCGGAGTCCGCTCCCCGTCCACCTTCTCCGTACGGACCAGCTCCCCCCACACCACATACCGGTACCGGCTCGTGTACACCGGCGTACAGGTCGTCAGGGTGATGTAGTGGCCGGCCTTCTTCTTGCCGGACTCCTTCGGGATCGGGTCGAGGACCTTGACGTTGTACTTCGAGGTCTCGGGCAGGACGGCGTAGGTCTTGTAGACGTACCAGGTGTCCTTCGTCTCGAAGACGATCGGATCACCCTTCTCGATCTTGTCGATGTTGTGGAACTTCGCGCCGTGCCCGTCCCGGTGCGCCGCCAGCGAGAAGTTGCCCTCCTTGCCGGAGGTGGGGAGCGCGGACTTCACCGGGTCGGTGTAGTAACCGGCCACGCCGTCGTTGAGGACCTTCATCGACGTGCCCTTCTCCACCAGGATGTCGCCGTCGCCCATCGCCGGCACGTGCAGGAAGCCGATGCCCGCCTTGGTGTCCAGCGCCCCCGGGCCGTCCGGACCGACCCGGTCCTGCGCCCAGTTGTCACGCACCTCGTCTGCCTGCTTGTCCGCCGCGCGGTCCGCGACCACGTTCGTCCACCACAGGGAGTAGACGACGAACAGGCCCAGCACCAGGCCCGCCGTGATGAGGAGTTCACCGAAGACACTCACGGTCCGGGCGACGATCCGCCCGGCGCCGCCGCGGCGGCGTGCCGCGGGCTCCGGTCGGCCGTCCGTGCCGGACTGCTCTTCGTGCTCGGTGTCGGTGGTCGCTGCCACTGGTCATCCGCCCTTAACTGACGAGCGCATCCGGCTTGCCCTTGCTGCGCGGCCGTTCCTCGACCATCTTGCCCCAGACGATCATCCGGTACTTGCTCGTGAACTCCGGCGTACACGTGGTGAGGGTGATGTACCGGCCGGGTTCCTTGAAACCGGACTGCTTCGGGACCGGGTCCAGGACACTGACGTTGCTCGGCGACGTCACCGGCAGGATCGACGCCATCTTGTAGACGAAGTACTTGTCCTGCGTCTCCACGACGATCGGATCACCCGGATCCAGCTTGTTGATGTACCGGAAGGGCTCGCCGTGGGTGTTGCGGTGCCCGGCCAGGCCGAAGTTGCCCGTCTTCGCGTCCGGCATCGCCGTCTTCAGCGCGCCCTCCGCGTAGTGCCCCACCATGCCCCGGTCCAGGACCTTCTCGTCGTCGATGCCCTCCGCGATCGGCACCACGACGTCCAGCTTGGGGATGTGCAGCAGCGCGAAGCCCTGCCCCGGCTCGAAGGTGCCCGGGTTGCGCTTGCCGTTCGCCCAGTCCTCCTGGAGATTGCTGGCCGCCTTGTCCGCCTGCGCCTGGGCGCGGACATTGGTCCACCACAGCTGGTACGTCACGAACAGCAGCATCAGCACGCCCGTCGTGATGAACAGCTCACCTATCGCACGGCTGGCGATCACCGCCGGCCCCGGCTTGCGGGCGCGGGCCTGCCGACGGGCCTCCACGCGCGACAGAGGGGCTTGTGGGGCCTCCTCCGCCTCCGGGGCCGGGGAGGGCCCCCGGGACGCCCCACGGCGCCCGTGACGCCGTTTCGCGGCCTTCCTGCGGGCCGCGCGCCCGCCCGTCACGGGAGGGACGGTGGCCGACCGCTCCGGCGGCGGGTCCGGGACCCGCAGCGCCACCGTCTCGTCGTCGAGAGGCCGCGCCCCGGGCCCCTCCTCGGCAGCGAAATCCTCGTACCACCCATCGAAACCGCCCCCGAACGCACCGGAATCCCCGTACGGCTGCCCGTACGAGGATCCCTGGTCACCGGCCGAGCCGGAGTCGCGCTCGGGGCGCAGCGCGGTCACGCCGTGGCCCTGCCCACCACCGGGGCGAGCCCCGCCGACCTCGCCACCGCACTCTGGTCGCCGCACTCCGCCAGCCAGTTGGCCAGCATCCGGTGCCCGTGCTCGGTCAGCACCGACTCCGGATGGAACTGCACGCCCTCCACGGGAAGCTCCCGGTGACGCAGGCCCATCACGATGCCGTCGTGCGTGCGGGCCGTCACCTCCAGCTCCGCCGGGACCGTGGCCGGCTCCGCCGCCAGCGAGTGGTACCGCGTCGCCGTGAAGGGCGAGGGCAGCCCCGCGAAGACGCCCTTGCCCGCGTGCTCCACCGGCGAGGTCTTGCCGTGCAGCAGCTCCGGCGCCCGGTCCACCACACCGCCGTACGCCACCTGCATCGACTGCATGCCCAGACAGACCCCGAACACGGGGACACCGGTCGCCGCGCAGTGCCGGACCATGTCGACGCAGACACCGGCCTGCTCGGGCGTACCCGGGCCGGGAGACAGCAGCACTCCGTCGAAACCGTCCTGGGCGTGCGCCGTCGACACCTCGTCGTTGCGCAGCACCTCGCACTCGGCACCGAGCTGGTACAGGTACTGGACCAGGTTGAAGACGAAGCTGTCGTAGTTGTCGACGACGAGGATGCGCGCGCTCACTGGTTGTCCACCGTCACATCGTTGAAGGGAAGCAGCGGTTCGGCCCACGGGAAGACGTACTGGAAGAGGACGTAGACCACGGCCACGACCAGGACGAGCGAGAGCAGCGCCCTCACCCACGCGTTCCCCGGCAGATGCCGCCAGATCCAGCCGTACATGCCGTCCCTTCCGTCGCACCGCGGCGCCGCACTCACGCCGCACCGCACCAGACTAACGGCGCGGGGCCCTCCGGAAAGGCGTCAATCCACAGGCTGGGCATAGTGCAGGTCCGCCGTGCCCGAGTAGCCCGGCAGCGTCACCGTCCCGTCGTCCTCGACCTTCCAGCCGAGCCCGTAGACATTGACGTACACCATGTAGTTCTGGATCGCCGGGGACGCGGCCAGCGCCTTCTTCAGCTTCTCCGGGTCGCCGACCGCCTGGATCTTGTACGGCGGCGAGTAGACGCGGCCCTGGAGGATCAGGGTGTTGCCCACGCAGCGCACCGCGCTGGTGGAGATCAGCCGCTGGTCCATGACCTTGATGCCCTCCGCGCCACCCTTCCACAGCGCGTTCACGACCGCTTGGAGGTCCTGCTGGTGGATCACCAGGTAGTCGGGCTGCGGCTCCGGATAGCCGGGGAGCTTCGCGGTGGCGTCCGGCGGGGCGTCGTCGAGCGTGACGGATATCGCCTCGCCCTTCAGTTCCTGCGTGCCCGCCTTCTCCTCCAGCGCCGCCAGCTTCTCGTCCTCCGCCTTGGTCCGCCCGTCGTCGCGCTCGGCGAGCGATTCGATCTCCTCGCGCAGGGCCGCGTTGGACTCCTCCAGCTCGCCGTTGTCCCGGCTGCGCTCGTGGATGAGATCGGACAACTTGAGCAAAGAGGCATCCGTACGGATATTGGTGCCCTTCGCGGTGTCGAAGCTGGTGAAGAAAATGAGGCCCGCGAGCGCGAAGACGGCCGCCGTCAGGACCCGCACGGGCCGGAAACGGCGCCCGCGGGCGGGGCTGGATCCCGCCTGGGGGGAGTCGGCAGAATTGCTCAACGTACCCTTATCTCCTTCGGCGCCACGGAAGCACTACGCTAACGGACGCCCGGGGGAGCGCTCCAAGTCCCCGACCCCGTTCCCTGCGCGGCCACGCAGCGCATCGACAGGAGAGACCCTCGTGCCGAAGTCACGTATCCGCAAGAAGGCCGATTACACGCCGCCGCCGTCGAAGCAGGCGACCAGCATCAAGCTGACGAGCCGCAGCTGGGTCGCTCCGGTCATGCTCGCCATGTTCGTCATCGGCCTCGCCTGGATCGTCGTCTTCTACGTCACCGACGGTTCACTGCCCATCGACTCCCTGGGCAACTGGAACATCGTGGTGGGCTTCGGTTTCATCGCCGCCGGATTCGGTGTCTCGACGCAGTGGAAGTAGCGCGGCGGTAGGTCGCGGAGCAACTCTCCCCAGGGCTATCCACTGAGTTATCCACAGGCTCATCCACATGGGGAAAAGAAAGACGATCTGTGGATAACCAACTGGACATTGACGCCGGTGTGACGGAAGTACCGGCAACCGAAAGTGCGTTCGCCCCCTGCCTGACCTGCGGAAACACGGGTCAGCGACAGGGGGCACACCTGTTCCCGCACACTGTGCACAAGATCCGCCACCGACTGTGGACAACCTGCGCTCAGGTGAGCTGTGCGGTTCTCAACAGGGTCAGTCCGACGACGGCCACCAGGACCAGCGCACAGGTGCCGTACTGCACGAGCGTCCGGCGCTCGCGCGGGGCGTGGAGCATGGCGTAGCCGATCGCGGCGCCGGCGACGAGGCCGCCGACGTGGGCCTGCCAGGCGATGTTGGCCCAGGTGAAGGTGAAGACCAGGTTGATCGCCAGGAGGATGACGATCGGCCGCATGTCGGCGTTGAGGCGGCGGACGAGTGCGGCGGTGGCGCCGAAGAGGCCGAAGATCGCGCCGGAGGCGCCCAGGGTGGCCTGGGTGGGTGAGGCCAGGAGGTAGGTGAGCGCGCTGCCGGCCAGGCCGGACACGAGGTAGAGGGTGAGGTAGCGGGCTCTGCCGAGGGCCGCTTCCAGGGGGCCGCCGAGGAACCAGAGGCTGAGCATGTTGAAGCCGAGGTGCCAGATTTCCTCGTGGGTGAACATGGTCGTCACCAGGCGGTACCACTCGCCCTCCGCGACGCCCTCGTTCGGGATGTAGTACGGGGCGGGAGGCCATTGGCCGACCAGGACCATGCCGCCCAGGAAGGACTCCGACAGGGCGTGTACGGCGATGAACACCGCGACGTTGAGCCCGATGAGGATCTTGGTGAGGAGGTGGGGGTCGGCGGCGACGGTGCCTCCGGCCAGGGTGCGCGGCCGGGACGCGGCCGGGGCCGGTCCGCCGCCGGTGCGGCCGCTCGCGCAGTCGGGGCAGTGGAAGCCGACGGAGGCGTTGACCATGCAGTCCGTGCAGATGGGGCGTTCGCAGCGGGTGCAGCGGATGCCGGTCTCGCGGTCCGGGTGGCGGTAGCAGCCCGGCAGGCTCTGTGCGTCCGGTGGGCCGGCTGCCGCGTGGTCCATGGCTTCCCCTCGGTCGTCCTGCGGGCGGTGTCCCGTCGGTGTTCTGCGACGCACCGCCCCGCTCATCTATACGGATGAGCGGGGCGTCAGGTTCCTTCCCGGTGTGGCCGGGGTCAGTCCTCGCGGGTCTCGATGAGGACCGACTCGATGACGACGTCGTTGACGGGGCGGTCGGTGCGGGGGTTGGTCGGGAGGGCGGCGATGGTGTCGACGACCTTCTGGCCGGCCGTGTCCGTCACCTCGCCGAAGATCGTGTGCTTGCGGTTGAGCCACGTGGTCGGGGCGACGGTGACGAAGAACTGCGAGCCGTTGGTGCCGGGGCCGGCGTTGGCCATGGCCAGCAGGTAAGGCTTGTTGAAGGAGAGGTCGGGGTGGAACTCGTCCTCGAACTGGTAGCCCGGGTCGCCGGTGCCGTTGCCGAGGGGGTCGCCGCCCTGGATCATGAAGCCGCTGATGACCCGGTGGAAGACGGTTCCGTCGTAGAGCCTGGCCGTGGTCTTCTCGCCGGTCGCGGGGTGGGTCCACTCCCGTTCACCCTTGGCGAGTTCGACGAAGTTCCTGACCGTCTTGGGGGCGTGGTTCGGCAGGAGCCGGATCTCGATGTCGCCGTGGTTGGTCTTCAGGGTGGCGTAGAGCTGCTCGGCCACGGTGTGCCTTCCGTCGTGTTCTGGTGCCCGCCGATCCTTGCACGGTCGGTGGCGGGTACGGCGTCGGGCGGGTGTTTCCTGCTCCGATTCGGCGATGGGGGTTGCGGGAATCCGGTCGGGTACTCCGGCCGGTACTCCTGGGTCACGAGCGCGGGGCGTCGATTCGTGGCATTGTCGTCGGCAGGCTCTCGTTGCCCGGTATTCATCCGTTATCGAGGTTGATCGGCGTTTGTCGGCAACTTCCTCACCACGTGCCCCGGACATCACGAAGACACCGCCCGTGACCCGGATGCCCGCCCTCACATGCCCGGCGGTGCGTCCGCAGGCATGATCCGTAAAAGGGTGGAAAGTCGAATTACCGTACGCCACCGAGGAGGAGGAACCCGTGACCCGCATCGACAGCGTGCGCGCCGCGACCGGTTCGGCGAAGGACAGCGTGCTGCACGCCGCGGAAGTGGTGGCGCCCTACGCCGACACGGCCAAGGACAGGGCCGCTCACTATGCACAGGAGGCGCGCGTACGGCTGGCGCCCAGGGTGTCGCAGGCCGCGTGCCAGGCGCGTCTTCAGTACGGCACGCACGTCGCGCCGCGGCTGGACCAGGCGCGTACGCATGTGCCGCCGAAGGTGGACGCGGCCGCACAGGAGGCCGCTGTCCGTACGCGCCTGGCCGCGCGGCAGGCGGCCGAGTACTCCAGGCCGATGATCGATCAGGCGGTGGCCGCGGCCGGGCCCGTGCGGGACGAGGCCGCCGCGCGGGGTGCCGCCGCGTTGGCCGCGCTGCGGGGCCAGGTGACGGCCAAGGAGATCCAGAAGCTGACGCGCAGGCACCAGCGCCGGGCTCGGGCCGGGCGTATCGCCAAGGTGCTGGCGGTGGCGGGTGTCGTCGCCGGTGGGGCCTTCGCCGCGTGGAAGTGGTGGGACAAGCAGGCCAACCCGGACTGGCTGGTGGAGCCGCCGGAGGCGACGGAGGTCGCCGAGTCGGGGCGTCTGACGTCCGTGGACGGCACCGGTGGGGCGATTCTGGACCCCGAGGTGCAGGCCAAACAGGCGCAGGACGATGCGGCGGAGGGCGAGGAGCCCCGCTGACGTTCGCCGGGCGGCTCCGGGCTGGATCGGCACCGCCGCGGGGCGGGAGGCTTCAGGGTCTCCCGCCCCGCGGCGGTGTTTCACGTGAAACGGCGGCTCAGCGGCCGTAGCGGCGTTCGCGCAGGGAGTAGGAGCGCAGCGCGCGCAGGAAGTCGATCTCGCGGAAGTCCGGCCAGTAGGTCTCGCAGAAGTGGACTTCGGCGTAGGCGGACTGCCAGAGCAGGAAGCCGGAGAGGCGCTGCTCGCCGGAGGTGCGGATGATGAGGTCGGACTCGGACCGTGTCTTGGAGTACAGGTGCTTGGAGATGTGCTCCATGGTGAAGGTCTCGATGAACTCGTCGATGTCCCCACCCTGTGAGCTGTGCTCGGTCAGTGCGGACCGTACGGCGTCGACGATCTCCCGGCGGCCTCCGTAGCCGACGGCGACGTCGACCTTGGTGCCGCCCTTGCGGCCCTGGGTGGCGGCGGTGGCGGTCTTGAGGCGGCCGGCGGATTCGGCGGGCAGCAGGTCGAGGGCGCCGACCGCTTCGACGGGCCAGGGGTTGCCGGGTGCGGCGAGTCGTTCGACGACCTCGGCGATGATGTCGATGAGCGGGGTCAGCTGCTCTTCGGGCCGGTGGAGGTTGTCGTCGGAGAGCATGAACAGGGTGACGTGTTCGATCTTCGCGGAGTCGCACCAGCGCAGGAAGTCCAGCACCTTGGCTCCGCCGGCGCGGTAGCCCTCTCGCGGGTCGTCGATGCCCGACATCTTGGCCCACCGGCGGTTGCCGTCGAGCATGATGCCGATGTGCTGGGGGCGTGGGCGTCCCTCCAGTTCTTTGACCAGCCGCTTCATATAGAGCGCGTCGAGAGCGGCCCGTACCTTCGCCCGCATGGTCTACCCCTTCCACATCGTCGGCAGCGACCGGACGGCTGCGACGGCGATGAGTCACGTGGCACCGCCCCGCAGGGGTGTGGCGCTGGTGCCCTGTGGGGTGACGATATCAAGAGCAGACAGCGCGGCCGCGGTGCTCGGCGGGCCTGCTGCCGGGGGCTGCCGCCGTCTGTCCGAACGGTCCCGGTGCACGCGAAGAGGTCCCCCGGTCTGCGTTCTCGCAGGCCGGGGGACCTCTCACAGGTGGAGCCTAGGGGAGTCGAACCCCTGACATCTGCCATGCAAAGACAGCGCTCTACCAACTGAGCTAAGGCCCCTGGAGCGGCTTCCGGCCGGGTGGATCGCGTACCGGCGGGTGCCGGAGACAAGAGTACCGGGTCGCCCCCCGTATCTCACAAATGATTGGGACTCCCGGGGAACGACCACGCTCCGTAAGATGCTCGGCGTGGTTCGCTGGAGCGAACTGCGGTTTTTGGGGAAGCGATGGGGAGACGCAATGGACGCCGCACAGCAGGAAGCCACCGCAAGAGCGCGGGAACTGCAGCGGAACTGGTACGGGGAGCCGTTGGGGGCGCTCTTCCGTAGGCTCATCGACGATCTTGGTCTCAACCAGGCTCGTCTCGCGGGGGTGCTGGGTCTGTCCGCGCCGATGCTGTCGCAGCTGATGAGCGGCCAGCGGGCGAAGATCGGCAATCCGGCGGTGGTCCAGCGGGTGCAGTTGCTGCAGGACCTGGCGGGGCAGGTCGCGGACGGCAGCGTGAGTGCGGCCGAGGCGACGGAGCGCATGGACGAGATCAAGAAGTCGCAGGGGGGCTCGGTGCTCAGCAACACCACGCAGACGACCAGCAGTTCGGGGGCGCCGACGGTCAAGCGGGTGGTCCGGGAGATCCAGTCGCTGCTGCGCTCGGTGTCGGCGGCCGGGGACATCATCGAGGCGGCGGACGCGCTTTCCCCGACCCATCCGGAGCTGGCGGAGTTCCTGCGGGTGTACGGCGCCGGCCGCACCTCGGACGCGGTCGCGCACTACCAGTCCCACCAGAACTGATCCCGGGTCCGGCCGCCGCCGGGGGGTGCGGCGGCCGGAGCGCGTGAGGGGGATGGGCGCGACAGGTCCAGGTGAGGAGCGGGCGCACGGCCATGGGTGAGGTCTTCGCGGGGCGCTACGAGCTGGTCGATCCGGTCGGCCGGGGCGGGGTGGGCGCGGTCTGGCGTGCCTGGGACCACCGGCGCCGGCGGTATGTCGCCGCCAAGGTGCTCCAGCAGCGGGACGCGCACGCGCTGCTGCGGTTCGTACGCGAGCAGGCGCTGCGGATCGATCATCCCCATGTGCTCGCGCCCGCGAGCTGGGCCGCCGACGACGACCAGGTCCTGTTCACCATGGACCTGGTGGCGGGCGGTTCGCTGGTCCACCTGGTCGGGGACTACGGTCCCCTGCCGCCGGCCTATGTGTGCACCCTGCTCGACCAGCTCCTGTCGGGTCTGGCCGCGGTGCACGCGGAGGGTGTCGTCCACCGGGACGTCAAGCCCGCCAACCTGCTGATGGAGGCGACCGGGACGGGCCGACCGCGGTTGCGGCTGTCCGACTTCGGCATCGCGATGCGGCTGGGCGAGCCCCGGCTGACGGAGACCAACCTGGTGGTGGGGACGCCGGGTTACCTCGCACCGGAGCAGATGATGGGCGCGGAACCGGACTTCCCGGCGGACCTGTTCGCCGTGGGCCTGGTCGCGCTGTATCTGCTGGAGGGGGCCAAGCCGGACGCCAAGGCGCTGGTGCAGTACTTCGCCGAGCACGGGACGCCGCCCGCGCCGCAGGGGGTACCCGAGCCGCTGTGGCAGGTCGTGGCGGCGCTGGTGCAGCCCGATCCCGCGGCGCGGTTCCGTACGGCCACGGGAGCGCGCAAGGCGCTGGCCGCGGCGGCGGAACTGCTGCCGGAGCCCGGCCCCGACGACGAGCTGATCGAGATCTTCGACCAAGTCGGCCCGCTGCCCAAGGGGTTCGCCGCCGACGGCCCTCTCGAACGGGCGTCGGGTCTGGACCCCACGCCGACGCCTCCCGGCAGCCCGGCTGCCCGACCCACCGCGAGCCCCGCACCGGCGCCCCCCGCCGGTCCGCACCCGGCCCTGGACGGTGGCCCGGACGCCACCGGCGCCACCCCACCGGCCCAGGGCCCGGCACCCGAGTCCCCGAACGGCCCGCACCCGAACCCGAACCCGGGCAACACCCCACCGTCCGCGCCCGGTTCGGGCCTGGCGCCCGCCTCTGAGGCGAATCATCCGGCCGCCATGTCGGAGACGGGCAGTTTCCGTCTGCCGCCCCCGCAGGTGTCCGTCACCTCCGCGTCCGTGCCCGGCCCCCACCCGGGCAGCCCGGGGGACCGGCCCCCGTACTACGGCCCGCCACTCCCCGCCCAGCCCCTGCCGTCGTCGTCCGCGCGGCAGCAGGACGCCGACACCACGACCGCCGCGTACACCGCGCTGAGCCCGCAGGGGCCGGCGCCGGCAGCGCCACCACCGGCAGCCGCACCGGGGGCCGCCCCCGCCCTCGCACCACCGCGGCACCGCGTGTCCCGCCGGCGGCGCCGTCCCGGGCCGCCGGCCCGTGTGGCGGTCCCGGTCCTGCTGCTCGCGCTGGTCTGCTACGCCGTGGGCTTCTGGGCCCTCGCCCGGCTCTGACCCGGCTCTGACCCGGCGGCCTAGACTCCGCGGGCCCCGCGGCGGGCTGCCGCCGTCCACACGCCCAGGCCGAGGAGCAGCGCGCTGCCCGTGCCGATCCCGCCCACGGCGACCGCCTTGAGGGCGAGGTCGTCGTCCGTGTCCCCGGTCGCCTCCGGTGCGGCCGCCCGGTCCGCTGCCGAGACCTCGAAGACACCCTCCGGCCGGGACGTCCCGGCGTACTCGGGACCGGCCTGCGACGCTCCCCCGAGCCGTACGCGCAGCGTCAGTCCGAAGGGGCCCTCGCCGAAGTCGTCGGCGACCTGGGCCGCCAGGTGCACCACCAGGTAGTAGGAGCCGGCGAAACGCATCGCGGCGACCTGGCCGTCGGTGTCGTACCGGTTGGCGTAGTCGACCGGCGGCAAGGGGGCCAGGGCGACCGTCGCCGGTCGGCCGGTGTAGCCCTTGGCGGCGTCGTCGACCTCACCGCGCACCGGGTTGTGCAGGGCCAGGCGCAGGGCGCCGGTGGCGTAGCCGGAACGGTCGCCGGAGCCGCCGAGTTCGGCGGTGGCGTACACCTGGCGGCCCCAGTCGAGGGGCACCTTGTAGAAGAGGGTCTGTCCGGGGCGGATGTCGTCGCGCCAGGCTCCCTGTCCGACCGGGGTGGCGTGGGCGAAGCCGCTGCCGCCAGGGCGGCGCTCCGGTTCGCCGGTGGGGGGCTCGGGTGAGGCGGAGTCCCAGGACTCGGGTGCGGTGGTCTCGCCGGCCTGCTCCGGGCGGGGTTCGGTGACGGCCGTGAGTTCCAGGTCCCAGGCGCCCGGCGGGGAGTCCTCGGGCCGGGTCCGCTCGACCGTGACGTAGTACGTGCCCGGGTCCTGGCACCGGGACCCGCCGGGGTCGATCTCCCGCAGTCCCCAGGCGGTGACCGGCCGGGGGCTGCGGGCCGCGCCGAAGGTCGCGCTGTCCGAGGAGCAGGCGGCGCCGTCGGCGTCCTGGACGGAGACCCGGACACCGTCGACGGCGGTGACCTCGCCGGCCGCGCCGGGTACGGCGGTGACGGCGACGTGGGCGTCGGAGGCGGCGTCGAGTTCCAGCCGGTAGTAGAGGGTGCCGTTCCTCGGGAGGGAGCTGCGGTAGGTGGCTCCGGGGTCCAGCGGTACGGCGTCCGAGGTGCTGTGCGCGCCGTCGATCCGCCGGGCGTCCTCGGCGAAGGCGTATCCGGCGGGCGCGCCGACCGCGAGAGCCGCGCCGCCGGGGAGCGCGGCGGTCGTGACCAGTGCGGCAGTCGTGACCAGTGCGGCAGTCGTGACCAGTGCGGCGGCCGTGGTGAGTGAGACGGTCGCGGTGCGTGCGACGGTCACTCCCGCCGGCCGCGCACGTCCCGCTCCGGCACGCCGTTCACCGCACCGCCGTCCCATCACCCGCCACCCTCCGCGCTCACCGGCGTTGCCGCCGCCACTCCGGACCGGACCGTGGCCCATCCTGCCGCGCGAACCCGTACTCCCGCGCCCCGTGCGGGAATTCACCGGGAATCCGGGCAACACAAAACCCCGACCGCGAGACGGCCGGGGTCTGCTCGAAACCGGGTGTCAGAACCGGGTGTCGGTCGTACTCACGAACCCGTGGGCACGGAGTCAGTCGCCTCCGTCCACAGATCCTGCTCGGCGCGATCCGCCTGGATCTGGCGGTACACGAGGAGCCCGCCGATGGCGGCCAGTGCGACCAGGAGAAGCTTCTTCACCGCGCGACCTCGTCTTTCCTTGACGTAGGGGACCTCTGGCGCCCGACTATACACACCGGCCGATACCGATCGGTTACCTGCGTCGGCGGCCAACTTCCGGACGCCGGAGCCTCGTAGAGGGGCCGGGGGCCGGTCCGATCGGAGGGTGATCACACCCTCACGAAGAGTTATTTCGCCCACTTCTCTGCCGACTCGGCACCTTTTCTGCCCTCTTGCGCCCATCTGGGTGGTGTTCATCTGAACATCGCCGCGCCACGGGCGTCGGTCCACCACTTCGCGAGGCTCATACACATCATGAGGAAAGTACGCAAATCGCCCAACCCGAAAGTGAGGGGTTATGGCCCGGAACAAGGTCATGACGCTGTGGACCACCATCGTCACCGCCTTCCTCGCGCTGTGCACGGCGCTCGGACTGATCACGACGACCGCCTCGGCCGCCGTACCGCAGAGCGGAACGCACAGCAACACGGAGAGCGCCTCCCCCGAGACGGCACCCACGGTGGCGATCCCACGGCCCCGGTCCCGCACCGGCGCCCTGCCCCCCACGATGAAACAGCGCATCCGCGCCGAGGCCCACGGCAAGGCCCCCAACTGCCGGCACCGCCCGGCCACCGGAACCGCCGCCACCGCCACCGACCTCCTGTGCGACGACACCGCCGAGTCCCGGACCCAGCACCCGGCCGCCCAGCACACCGCGCCCCTCCAACGCTGAGCCGGACCCGCCTCACCTCATCAGACACAACCGGCGATCTGCGTACCGCACCACACGCCAGAAACGGCCCGGCCGCTCGAGAGAGCAGCCGGGCCGCCGCCATGTCGGCACCACTCCAGGGCCCTGAGTCATCAAGACCTCTTTAGGAGTCGTACGCTGTGTCCCATCAGGAACACGATCAAGACCAGGCCAGACCAGGCCAGACCAGGACCGACCAGGACCACGACCCCGCACCCGGAACCGGTGAGTGCCCGTGCCCAAGGCGTACGAAGTCATCGCGGACGACCTCCGCCGCTCCATCCGCGAGGGGGAGCGCAAACCCGGCGACCGCCTGCCGTCCGAGGCGGACCTCGCCCGGCGCTACGGGCGCAGTGTGCCCACCGTGCAGAACGCGCTGCGGCTGCTGAACGACGAGGGCCTGATCGACAAGCACCACGGCCGCGGCACCTTCGTGCGCCGCCCCCGCACCCCCGCGGTCCGGGACAACAGCCGGCACCAGTGGGAGAAGGACCGCGCCCGCACGCCCCTCGCCAACCGGGCCGCGACCGGCGCCACCGAGCGCGACACCGGCCTGCACCCCGGCGACCTCGTCTTCCACGCGGAGTACCGGGAGGTCGCGGCGACCGCCGAACTGGCCGGGGCCTTCGGGGTGCCCGAGGGCACCGTGCTGCTGCGGCGCAGCTACCGGACGCGCTACTCGGCCGAGTCCGCCCCGTTCAACCTCGTCACCTCCTACCTGGTCCGCGACATGATCGCCGCCAACCCCGACCTGCTGGACGAGTCCAAGGAGCCCTGGCCGGGCGGCACGCAGAACCAGCTCCACACCGTGGGCATCGAAGTGGACCGCGTCGAGGAGCGCTTCACCGCCCGCCCCCCGACTCCGGAGGAGGCCGCGGCCCTGGACCTGCCGCCGGGCACCTCGGTGATCCTGCTCCACAAGATCTCGTACGACACCGACGGCCGCGTGGTGGACGTCTCCGATGTCACGCTGCCCGGCGACCGCACGGAACTGCTGTTCACCACTCGTCTGGAAAGGTGGTGAGTGCCGCCGTGAACCGGCGCGTCATCATCGTCACCGCCGTCCACGGGCCCTCGGCGCCCTTCCTGCCCGAGGCCCACCGTTCCCTGTGCGCGCAGGAGTTGCCCGAGGGGTGGGAGTGGCGCTGGGTGATCCAGGAGGACGGGCGGACCGACGACGTGCGCCCCCACGTACCCGACGACCCGCGCGTCGTCTTCCGGCAAGGGCGGCCCGGCGTGCAGGGCGGCCCCGGCGTGACCCGCACCCTCGCCCTGTCCCACGCGGACGGCGAGTACGTGAAGATCCTGGACGCCGACGACCAGCTCCCGCCGGGCGCCCTGGCCCGCGACCTGGCCGCCCTGGAGGCCGACCCGGCGCTCGGATGGGCCACGTCACGGGTGCTGGACCTGCTGCCCGACGGGTCGACGGCCGGTTTCCCGGGCGATCCGGAGCACGGACCGATCGAGCGCGGGCAGGTCCTCGACTTCTGGAAGGCGAACGGCTACCGCGCCCAGGTCCACCCGGCGACGCTCCTGGTCAGGCGGGACCTGCTGCTCGCGCTCGGCGGCTGGATGGCCCTGCCGGCCTCCGAGGACACCGGCCTTCTGCTGGCGCTCAACTGCGTGAGCCGGGGGTGGTTCTCCCAGGAGGTGGGGCTCCTCTACCGCAAGTGGGAGGGCCAGGTCACCGGCCAGGCGGCCCACGTGGACCCCGGCGAGCGGGACGCCCGGATGGCGGTGGTCGAGGCCAGGGCGCGGGCGCTGGCGTCCCTGGGGTGGCGTTTCCCGGCCGCCGGCCGCCCGGATGCGCCCCGGATCGCGGGGCCCTGAGGGCACGCCCGCCCGCCGGACCACCAGCCCCGGCCGCCTCCTCACCCGGCGCGGCCGGGCCCTGGCGGATCAGCGGAGCGTCTCCGCGTCGACCCGGGAGAAGATCAGGTCGCTCTCCTCGGTCACGGGCCCCCGCAGGCGCACCGGGACGCCCAGCGCGTCGCCGCGCGCGGCGGGGTAGCTCCCGGGCGTGTAGTCGTTGGCCAGCCGGTAGACGTGGAAACCGGCGTCGCGCATCACCGTCAGCAGTTCGCCGATGGAGTCCCCGAGGCGGGCCATGCGCTCGGGTGCCACCTCGACACTGATCTCCGCGTCGGGCCGCAGGGACCCCAGCATCGGCGCCAGCCCGCGCACGACGCCGCCCTCCGCCCCCTCGACGTCGATCTTGATCACCCGGGCGCTCGCGATCTCCGCCGGATCGAGCAGCTCCGGCAGCGGCCGGGCCTCGGTCTCGAACGTGGACTCCGCCGGTCCGTCGTACGGGACGATGCTGTTCGCGCCCATGTTGCGCGAACTGGCGAGGACGAAGGTGAGCGTCTTGTGGCCGTCGGAGACGGCGGCGTTGACCGCCCGGAGGTTCTGGCACGCGTTCAGCCGGGCGTGTTGCACCAGCCGCCGGTGGAAGCCGGGGGAGGCCTCGATCGCGACGACCCGGCCCGCGTCGCCGACGAGCCGCGACGCGAGGACGCTGAAGACGCCGATGTTGGCCCCGACGTCGACGAATCCGTCCCCGGGCCGCAGCCGGCGCCGCAGCCACGCCGTCAGGTGCGGCTCCCAGACCCCGAAGAGGTAGAGGTACCGCTGGATCAGGTCCCGCGTGTCCACGGCGAACCGGTCGCCGGAACGCAACTGGACGACTCTGCGGCGCGGGTGCTCGCGCAGGTGCGGATCGAGCAGACGCGCGGCGAGCGCCGCCTTCCCGACCGTGCCGGGGGCGCCGCGCACGTAACGGCTGCCGAGGGTGACCAGCGTCCGCGGGACGATGCCGTCCGGGCCGCCGCGGATGATCAGTCCTCCCGCGTGATGGTGATCGCGGCGGCGGGGCACCCCTCGACCGCCTCACGCACCCGTGGCACGTCCAGGTCGTGCTCCCGCCCCGGTATCACGGCGCCCAGGCCGTCCACCGCGGTGAACACGGACGGGGCCCGGTGGACGCAGTCGCCGGAGCCGTAGCACTGCTCGGGATCGACGGAAATCCTCATACGCCCTCCAGCGGCAGTCGGGAGGCGCGACCGGCGGCCGCGGCCAACACGACGTCCCTGCCCGCCGACCGGCCCACTGAATCCGCCCCGCCCGCTTGCCTGTTGGGACGTCGGCCATGCGATCGACCGGCATTCCGCGAAACGACTGGGGGGACGGCGTGGGAACCGGCGCGCAACTCGTGACGATCGCGGCCGTAGTGGTCGGCGCACTCACCACGCACCTCACGAACCACCTGATGGAGCGGAGCAGGAACCGCCACCAGCTGCGGACCCGCTGGGACGACAAGAAGATCGACACGTACGGGGAGTACGTGGACGCCGCCAAGATGAGGATCGCCGCTTCCGTACGACTGTACGAAGCCAGGGAGAACCTGCGCGAGGACCACCGGCCCGAGGAGGAGCTCCGCGAGTACCTGGCGGCGGCCGGCCGGCGCTGGGGGTCGGCCTTCGAGCGGGTCATGCTGCTCGGCGGCGACGAGGCCATCGAGGCCGGGCACGAGCTGAACAGGCTGGTCGCCGAGATCGACTGGCAGGCGACCGGCCGCGTCACCGGCACCCTGGAGGAGTGGCGCGAACGGCACCGGGCCGCGTTCCGCGCGATCAACGCCTTCCACGAGGAGGCGCGCGCCGACCTCGGCATCCGAGGCGGCGTCACCGGGGAGAAGCACCCCGAGCGCGATCTGCTGCTGCCGTCGGCCCGGCAGGCGCCCGCCGAGGACTGACCGCCGCCCCCGGGACTCCGCCCGGGACTCCACCACCACCGGCATGCTTCGGCACCGGTCCCTCCCCTCGTGGGGACCGGTGCCCAACCATGCCGGCGGCGTGCTGGACGCCGTACCGGAACGGGAAGGGCTGGGCCGTCGAAAGCTGACCGAGAACGTGCGGCCTCACGGGGCGGCTTCCGGGAACACCGGGCCGCTGACCTGTCCGAGTGCCGGCCGGCCGACTCGGCACCGCGACGCGATCCTGCCAGCTGCGGTCGCCCGCGAGGAGGCCGTGGCGTCACAACACTGACGTAGCCGCAGGTCAGCCGTATAGAGTGAGTTTTCCGGTCCGGACGTCCAGGTGCGGGGGAAGTAAGGAGTGGAGACCTTGAGTTTCGACTCAGGGGCACGCACGGCCTTCGCCGAACGTCTCGCACTGCTGTACCGGGAGGCCGGCAACCCTCCCCTCAAACGCGTCTCCGAAGCGGTCGTCCGGCTCCAGCGCGTCGATGAACGGGGGCGGCCCGTACGGGTCTCCGCCCAGCGGATCAGCGACTGGCGGCGGGCCAAGAACGTCCCCGCCCAGTTCCCCGCCCTCGCCGCGGTGCTGCACGTACTCATACCCCAGGCACGGCGCGCGCGGCCCGAGCCGGTCGCCGCGGGCCTGTACGACCTGACGCAGTGGCAGCGGCTGTGGGAGCGGGCGGTGGCCGACCCGACCGGTGAGCGCCCGGCACCGGCCGCGGGCGACGAGGAGGGCGCCGCACCCGACCGGGCCCCGGGCGGCGTCTGCCCCTACCGGGGGCTGGCCGCCTACCGGCAGCAGGACGCCGGCTGGTTCTTCGGGCGGGAACGGAGCACGGCCGCCCTCGTCGCCCAGCTCCGCGCGGCCGAGGACACCGGCGGCCTGGTGATGCTCGTGGGCGCCTCGGGTGCGGGAAAGTCCTCCCTGCTCAACGCGGGCCTGGTGCCCGCCTTGCGCGACGGTGGACCGGACGGCGACACGGGCCCGCCGAGGGAGGTGCTCCAGCTCGTGCCGGGAGCCGATCCACTGGGGGAACTGTGCCGCCGCGTACCCGGGCTCGCATCCGTGGCCGCCGCCGACCGGGCGCGGCCGGCGGAACCGGACGACCCGGGGTTCGCGCGCGGGGCCCGGGAGGCCTTCGCGGCCTGGGCCGCCCGCGCCGGGGCGGTGACGGCGGAACGGCCGACCGCGTCGGGCATGTCGGGCACCTCGACGGCCACGACCACGTCCGACGCCTCGGGCACGTCGGCCGCACCGGCCGCCAGGACCATGTCCGGCACGTCGGCGGCCTCGGACACCACGACCGCGTCGGGCACTTCAGGCACGTCGACCACATCGGGCACTTCAGGCACCTCAGCCTCACCGGGCACCTCAGACACCTCAGCCTCGTCGGGCACAGCCACATCGGGCACCTCAAACACCTCCGCCGCATCGGGCACCTCAGACACCTCCGCCGCATCGGCGTCTTCGGCCACCTCAGGTGCCTCGACCAGTCCGGCCCGCCCAGCCGGTCCCGCCCGCCCGTCCAGTCCCGTCCGCCCGTCCAGCCCGGCCCGGTCGGCCACCCCGGCCCGACCCGTCCTGATCGTGGACCAGTTCGAGGAGGTCTTCACCCTCTGCGCCGACGAGTGGGAGCGGCGCGCGTTCATCCGGATCCTCCAGGCCGCCTGCACGCCCGGCGGCCCGGACGACCCGGCGCCCCTGCTGGTCGCCCTCGGCGTGCGCGCCGACTTCTACGAGCAGTGCCTGCGCCACCCCGAGCTGGCCGACGCGCTGCAGCACCGGCACATGGTGCTCGGGCCGCTGACCACTGCGGAGCTGCGCGAGGCGGTAACCGGCCCGGCCAGGGCCGTGGGCATGGAGCTCGAACCGGGCTTGGCCGAGCTGATCGCCCGTGAGGTCGGCACCGACGGCCCGGGCGGCGCGCACGACGCGGGCGTGCTGCCGCTCCTGTCCCACGCCCTGCTCGCCACCTGGCAGCGGCGCAAGGCGGGCCGGCTGACGCTGGCGGGCTACCGCGCGGCCGGCGGCATCCAGGGGGCGGTGGCGGCGACCGCCGAGCGGGCCTGGTCGGACCTGGACCCGGCGGCCCGCGCGGCCGCGCGGCTGCTGCTGCTCCGGCTGGTCCGGGTGAGCGAGGACACCCAGGCCACCCGCAGGCGGGGCACCCGGCGCCGGCTGGCGGAGGAGTCCCGGGACCCCGGCAAGACGGAGGAGTCCCTGGAGGCGCTGGTCCGCGCCCGGCTGGTGACCCTCGACGCGGAGACCGTGGAGATCACCCACGAGGCGCTGCTGCACGCTTGGCCGCGCCTGCGCGACTGGATCGACGAGGACCGGGCCGGCAACCTGCTGCGGCAGCGGTTGGAGGAGGACGGCCGGGCCTGGGAGGAGTCGGACCGCGACACCTCGCTGCTCTACCGGGGCTCCCGGCTCGAGCAGGCCCGCGGCTGGGCGGAGTCCGCCGACGGCACGTTCCTGACCCGCGGCGCGGTGGACTTCCTGGCCGCCGCGGTCAGGCTGCGCAGGCGTACCGTCGTGATCAGACGTGCCGCGGTGTCGTCCCTGGTCGTCCTGGCGCTGCTGGCGGTCGGTTCGGCGGTGCTCGCCTGGCAGCAGCGCAACGACGCGGTGTTCGAGCAGGTGGTCGCCGAGGCGGACCGCGTCCAGTACACGGACCCGTCGCTGTCGGCCCAGCTCGACCTGGCGGCCCACCGCCTGCGCCCGGACGACGCGGACGTGCGCAACCGCCTGATATCGATCGTGAACGCGCCCCTGGCCACGCCGCTCCTCGGCCACACGGGCGCCGTCTACCTGACGTCCTTCAGCCCGGACGGCCGCACCCTGGCGACGGCCAGCTACGACCGAACCGTACGGCTGTGGGACGTGTCGGACCCCGCCCGTCCCGAACCCCTGGGCAAGCCCCTCACCGGTCACACCAGCTGGGTGAGCACCGCGGTGTTCAGCCCGGACGGCCGCACCCTGGCCAGCGCCTCGGACGACGGCACGATCCGGCTGTGGGACGTCTCGGACCCCGGCGACCCGCGCCCGCTCGGCGACCCCCTGCCCGGTCGCGGTGGCACCGTCTACCTGCTCGACTTCAGCCCGGACGGCCGCACCCTCGCCTCCGCCCACGACGACCACGCCGTACGGCTGTGGAATGTGACCGACCCCGCCCGACCCGAGGCGCTGGACACCCTGACGGGCGCCGGCGCGGCGGTGCGCTCGGTGGCGTTCAGCCCCGACGGGCGGACACTGGCGGCCGGCGGCGACGACGAGACCGTCCACCTGTGGGACGTCGCCGACCCGCGCGACGCGTCCCGGACCGGCTCGCCGCTGACCGGGCACACCGGTCTGATCCACTCCGTGGCCTTCAGCCCCGACGGACGGACCCTCGCCAGCGGCAGCGCGGACGACACCGTACGGCTCTGGGACGTCACCGACCCGCAGGACGCCTCGCGGATCGGCTCGCCGCTGACCGGGCACACCGGGCCCGTCTGGTCCGTGGCCTTCAGCCCCGACGGCGACATGCTCGCCGCGAGCAGCGCGGACAGCACGGCGAGCCTGTGGAACGTCAGCGACCCGGCCTACCCCTCGCAGATCGGCGTGCCGCTGGCGGGCAGCAGCGGGGAGATGTACGCCCTGGGGTTCAGCCCGGACGGCCGCACCCTCGCCACCGGCAGCGGCGACAGCAAGGTCCGTCTGTGGTCCCTGCCCACCTCGGACATGATCGGCCGCATCGGGGCGTTCCGCCCGGACGGACACGTGCTGGCCACCGCCGCCCGCGACGGGCGGGTCCGGCTGTGGGACGTCAGCGACCCCGCCCGGCCCGTGCTCGTGAGCGAGCCCTTCAGGCCGGGCGAGGGCGACATCCGTTCCCTCGTGTTCTCCCCGGACGGCGGCACCCTCGCCGTGCTGACGGGCAGCCGCGCCATGCAGCTGTGGGACGTCACCGACCCGTCCCGGCCCACCGCCCACGGCCCGCCGGTCGCGCTGCGCAACCGCTACGCGGGCCCCGACACCCTGGCCTTCGGCCCGGACGGCCACACCCTCGCCACCGCCCAGGACGACCGCGGCATCCAGCTGTGGAACACCGAGGACCCGTCCCGGCCCCGCCCGCTCGGCGACCCGCTCACCGGTCACACCGGCTACGTCAACACTCTCGTCTTCAGCCCCGACGGCCGCACCCTCGCCAGTGGCGGCGCGGACGACACCGTACGGCTGTGGGACGTCACCGACCCCGCGCACGCCACCTCCCTCGGTGTCTCCCGTACCGGCCACCTCGGGCCCGTCAACGCCCTCGCCTACAGCCCGGACGGCCGCACCCTGGCCAGCGGCAGCGACGACGGCACGGTCCGCGTCTGGGACGTCACCGACCCGGGCCGCCCCGCACCGGCCGGCGAGCCACTGACCGGCCACACCGACTCGGTGGTGTCGCTGACGTTCAGCCAGGACGGCGCCACCCTGGCCAGCGGCGCCAACGACAACACGGTCCGCCTCTGGGACACCCGCACACCCGCCGACGCCGCTCCGATCGGCGAGGCGATGAGCCCCAACGCCAAGACGGGCGGCTTCCTGTCATTCAGCCCGGTGCGTCACATGCTCGGGGTGTCGAGCGGCACGGACAGCGTCCGCCTGTGGAACCTGGACGTGGACGACGCCATCGACCGCATCTGCTCGGCGACCCGGGGCGTGCTGACCGAGGAGAAGTGGCACGAGTACCTGCCGCGCCTCTCGTACGAACCACCGTGCGAGCGCTGAATCCTTCCCGCGCCCCGCCCGCCCTTGTTAGCCTGGCCCACAGCCCGGCCGCCGGCGTATCCCCCGTCGCCGGCGGCCGGGTCCGAAACGCAGCAGACCCCCAGCCGAATCCGACTGGGGGTCTTTGTGCTGGTGGGGCTAACAGGATTTGAACCTGTGGCCTCATCCTTATCAGGGATGCGCTCTAACCAACTGAGCTATAGCCCCGCCGCGCTCTGCGGTGTGTGTCCCGCGCGCTGACTCCTGAAGATTAGCGCACGAGGCGGGCAGTCCCAAAATCGGTTGGCGCGGGCCCGGTGGGCGACGGTCACTCGTCCTCGGCGAGCGTCAGCTCCACACCGCCGACGAAGCCGGCCGACAGGTTGTAGATGAACGCGCCGAGCGTGGCCAGGGCGGTGGCGAGGACGACGTCGATGACCGCGATGACCGTGGTGAACAGCAGCACGTTGGGCAGCGACAGGAAGGACTGCAGGTCGAAGCCGTTGGACTCGTTGGAGCCGGTCGCCTCGGAGATCGTGCCGCCGACGGTCGAGAAGACGCCCATGGCGTCCATGACCATCCACAGCACGGCGGAGGCGACGATCGTGCAGATGCCGAGCGCGATGGAGAGCAGGAAGCTGACCTTCATCACCGACCACGGGTCCGCCTTCGCCACCCGCAGGCGCGCCTTGCGGACGCGGGGCGTGGTGCGGGCGCCGGTGCGCGGGCGGCGCACGGCGGCGGCGTTGCCGCCCTGGGTCTGGTAGGCCTGCGGCGGGTGGTACGGCCCGCCGGGCTGCTGGGGCTGCCGTTCCCCCGGCAGCGGCGAGGCCGCCTGCTGGGTCTGCTGGCCCCGGGTGTCCGTCACAGTTCCCCCCTGGGAATGCGTCTTGGACGAGCTCCCCGAGTGCGAGTCGGTCGCTCCGTCTTCGATCTTGCGCAGTTGAGTCGTGTGCGGATCCGCCGCACGCGTGGCGGAGCCACGGCCGCCCCCGTCCGTTTCCGTACCCCTGGAGGTACCGGTC
This sequence comes from Streptomyces sp. AC602_WCS936, assembly GCF_019049125.1. NCBI lineage: Bacteria > Bacillati > Actinomycetota > Actinomycetes > Kitasatosporales > Streptomycetaceae > Streptomyces > Streptomyces sp. AC602_WCS936. Next base: position 139,859 of record NZ_JAGMUF010000001.1, read on the forward strand.
GATCCGGCGCCCGTGGCTCCGCTCACGATGACTCTCTCCTCGTGCTACTCGGCCGAGGGCGCCTCACCCTCGTCCGTGCCGGTGGTCGCGGCACCCTCGGCGGTCTCGTCGACGACCACGTCGCCGTCGACCTCCTCCGCCTCGCGTCCCGCCTCGGCGTTGCGTGCGATGCCGACCACGGCATCGCGCTTGCCCAGATTGATCAGTTGGACGCCCATGGTGTCACGGCCCGTCTCCCTGACCCCGTTGACTCGCGTACGAATCACACCGCCCGAGAGTGTGATGGCGAGGATCTCGTCGTGCTCCTCGACCACCAGCGCGCCCACGAGCGATCCGCGGTCCTCGACGATCTTGGCGGCCTTGATGCCCAGGCCACCGCGGCCCTGGACGCGGTACTCGTCGACGGAGGTGCGCTTCGCGTAACCGCCGTCAGTGGCAGTGAACACGAACGTACCGGCTCGAACAACATTCATCGAGAGCAGCTCGTCCCCTTCGCGGAAACTCATGCCCTTGACGCCCGAGGTGGCACGCCCCATCGGACGCAACGTGTCGTCCGATGCGGTGAACCTGATCGACTGCGCCTTCTTGCTGATCAGCAGCAGATCGTCCTCGGCCGAGACGAGTTCGGCCCCGATCAGTTCGTCGTCGCTGCCGTCCGCCTGCTCACGCAGGTTGATCGCGATGACACCACCCGAACGCGGCGAGTCGTAGTCCTTCAGCGGCGTCTTCTTCACCAGGCCCGCCTTGGTGGCCAGGACCAGGTAGGGCACCGCCTCGTAGTCGCGGATCGCGCGGATCTGGGCGATCGTCTCGTCCGGCTGGAAGGCCAGCAGGTTCGCCACGTGCTGGCCGCGCGCGTCCCGGCCGGCATCCGGCAGCTCGTAGGCCTTCGCCCGGTAGACCCGGCCCTTGTTGGTGAAGAACAGCAGCCAGTGGTGCGTGGTCGACACGAAGAAGTGGTTGACGATGTCGTCTTCCTTGAGCTTCGTGCCCCGCACCCCCTTGCCGCCGCGCTTCTGCGCCCGGTAGTCGTCGGTCTTGGTGCGCTTGATGTAGCCGCCCCGGGTGACCGTGACGACGATGTCCTCCTCGGCGATCAGGTCCTCGATGGACATGTCGCCCTCGTACGGGATCAGCTTCGTCTTGCGGTCGTCGCCGTACTTCTCGACGAGCGCGGTCAGCTCCTCGCTGACGATCCCGCGCTGACGGACCGGGGAGGCGAGGATCTCGTTGTACTCGTTGATCTTCGCCTGCAGCTCGTCGTGCTCCCGGACGATCTTCTGCCGCTCCAGGGCCGCCAGGCGCCGCAGCTGCATCTCCAGGATCGCGTTGGCCTGGATCTCGTCGATGTCGAGGAGGTCCATCAGGCCGCCGCGCGCGATCTCCACGGTGTCGCTGCGCCGGATCAGCGCGATGACCTCGTCGATGGCGTCCAGGGCCTTCAGCAGACCGCGCAGGATGTGCGCCCGCTCCTCCGCCTTGCGCAGCCGGAACTTGGTCCGCCGGACGATGACCTCGATCTGGTGGTTCACCCAGTGGCGGATGAACGCGTCCAGGGAAAGGGTGCGCGGCACGCCGTCGACCAGGGCCAGCATGTTGGCGCCGAAGTTGGTCTGCAGGTCGGTGTGCTTGTACAGGTTGTTCAGCACGACCTTGGCGACCGCGTCCCGCTTGAGGACGATCACCAGGCGCTGGCCGGTGCGCGAGGACGTCTCGTCGCGGACGTCCGCGATGCCGCCGATCTTGCCGTCCTTCACCAGGTCGGCGATCTTCTGCGCGAGGTTGTCCGGGTTGACCTGGTAGGGCAGCTCCGTGACCACCAGGCACTGGCGGTTCTGGATCTCCTCGACCTCGACGACCGCGCGCATGGTGATCGAGCCGCGCCCGGTGCGGTAGGCCTCCTCGATGCCCTTGCGGCCCACCACCAGGGCGCCGGTCGGGAAGTCGGGGCCCTTGATGCGCTCGAGCAGCGCGTCCAGCAGCTCCTCGTGGGAGGCCTCGTAGTTCTCCAGGTACCACTGGGCGCCGGCCGCGACCTCGCGCAGGTTGTGCGGCGGGATGTTGGTCGCCATGCCGACCGCGATGCCCGCCGAGCCGTTGATCAGCAGGTTCGGGAAGCGGGCGGGCAGGACGGTCGGCTCCTGGGAGCGGCCGTCGTAGTTGTCCGTGAAGTCGACGGTCTCCTCGTCGATGTCGCGGACCATCTCCATCGACAGCGGCGCCATCTTGCACTCGGTGTAGCGCATGGCCGCCGCCGGGTCGTTGCCCGGCGAACCGAAGTTGCCGTTGGAGTCGACGAGCGGCATCCGCATCGACCAGGACTGGGCGAGGCGGACCAGGGCGTCGTAGATGGAGGAGTCGCCGTGCGGGTGGTAGTTGCCCATGACGTCGCCGACGACGCGGGCGCACTTGTAGAAGCCGCGCTCGGGCCGGTAGCCGCCGTCGTACATCGCGTACAGCACGCGCCGGTGGACGGGCTTGAGGCCGTCGCGGACGTCGGGCAGCGCACGCGAGACGATGACGGACATCGCGTAGTCGAGGTACGAGCGCTGCATCTCCGTCTCGAGCCCGACGGGCTCGACACGCATGGCGAGGGCGTCACCCTCGGGCGTCGTCACAGGGGTGTTCTCGTCGGTCATTGCTGGTGAAGGTCCTTCCTGGTGCGGTCAGCTGAGACCGACTCAGATGTCGAGGAAGCGGACGTCCTTGGCGTTGCGCTGGATGAACGCGCGCCGGGCCTCGACGTCCTCGCCCATCAGCACCGAGAACAGGTCGTCGGCCTGCGCGGCGTCGTCGAGCGTGACCTGGCCGAGCACCCGGTGCTCCTGGTCCATGGTCGTGATGCGCAGCTCCTCGGCGTTCATCTCGCCGAGACCCTTGAAGCGCTGCACGGAGTCCTCGCGGATGCGCTTGCCGGCGCTTCGGCCCATCTCGATCAGCGCGTCGCGCTCACGGTCCGAGTACGCGTACTCGAAGTCGTCCCGACCCCACTTGATCTTGTAGAGCGGCGGACGGGACAGGTACACGTGCCCGGCCTCGACCAGCGGCCGCATGAAGCGGAACAGGAAGGTCAGCAGCAGGGTGTTGATGTGCTGGCCGTCGACGTCGGCGTCCGCCATCAGGATGATCTTGTGATAGCGGAGCTTCTCGATGTCGAAGTCCTCGTGCACGCCCGTGCCGAACGCGGAGATCATCGCCTGGATCTCCTGGTTCTGCAGGATCCGGTCGATGCGCGCCTTCTCGACGTTGAGGATCTTGCCGCGGATCGGGAGGATCGCCTGGTACTGCGGGTTGCGGCCGGACTTGGCCGAACCGCCGGCGGAGTCGCCCTCGACGATGAAGATCTCGCACTTGGTCGGGTCGTTCGACTGGCAGTCGGACAGCTTGCCCGGCAGCGACGCCGTCTCCAGCAGACCCTTGCGGCGCGTCAGGTCACGGGCCTTGCGGGCCGCCACGCGCGCGTAGGCCGCCTGGATGCCCTTGCGGATGATGTCCGCGGCCTCGTTCGGATTGCGGTCGAGCCAGTCCGTCAGGTGCTCGTAGACGATCTTCTGGACGAAGGTCTTCACCTCGGTGTTGCCCAGCTTCGTCTTGGTCTGGCCCTCGAACTGAGGCTCGCTCAGCTTCACCGAGATGATCGCGGTCAGACCCTCGCGGATGTCGTCACCCGTGAGGTTGTCGTCCTTCTCCCGCAGCAGCTTCTTGTCGCGCGCGTACTTGTTGATCAGCGAGGTCAGCGCCGCGCGGAAGCCCTCCTCGTGCGTACCGCCCTCGTGGGTGTGGATGATGTTGGCGAACGAGTAGACACCCTCGGTGTAGCCGCCGTTCCACTGCATGGCGATCTCGAGGGACAGGTTCTTGTCCTTGTCCTCGGCCTCGAGGTCGATCACGGTGGGGTGCACCAGCTCTCCCTTGCGGGAGTTGAGGTACTTCACGAAGTCGACGATGCCGCCCTCGTAGTGGTACGAGACGCTCTTGACCTCGTGCTTCTCGTCCTCGCCCGCCTCGTCCGCACCGGCGGTGGCCATCGCCGACTCGCGCTCGTCGGTGAGGTTGATCCGCAGGCCCTTGTTGAGGAAGGCCATCTCCTGGAAGCGCCGGGACAGCGTCTCGAAGGAGTACTCGGTCGTCTCGAAGATGTCGCCGTCGGCCCAGAAGGTGACCGATGTGCCGGTCTCCTCGGTGGCCTCGTGCCGGGCGAGCGACGCCGTGGGGACACCCAGCTTGTACTCCTGGGTCCAGCGGTAGCCGTCGGTCTTGACCTCCACCGCGACCCGCGTGGAAAGGGCGTTGACGACGGAGACGCCCACGCCGTGCAGACCACCGGAGACCGCGTAGCCGCCGCCGCCGAACTTGCCGCCCGCGTGCAGCACGGTCAGCACGACCTCGACGGCCGGCTTCCCCTCGGAGGGCACGATGCCCACCGGGATGCCGCGGCCGTTGTCGACGACCCGGACACCGCCGTCGGCGAGGATCGTGACGTCGATCGTGTCCGCGTGACCGGCCAGCGCCTCGTCGACGGAGTTGTCCACGACCTCCTGCACCAAGTGGTGCAGGCCGCGTTCACCGGTCGAGCCGATGTACATACCGGGTCGCTTGCGGACCGCGTCCAGACCCTCGAGCACGGTGATGGCACTGGCGTCGTACGAGGCGGCGGCCTCGTCGCTCGACGCGTGCACCACGTCGTTCACGCCGGTGTCGGTGGACGGGTTGTTCTCGTTGGGGTTGCCGGAATCGGCCACGAAGCGCCCTTTCTGGCACAGCACGAGCCGGGCTCGTCGGCAGGTTGCCGGAGCGGCTGCGGCATGTTGCGTTGGTAAGCCTTGATCAGCGTTGCTCAGCTAGTCCCGGACGGTCCCCACGATCGGGGCGGGATTGTCTTCCATTCTACCGGTAGCACTGACACTGATGGGGGTTTGCCGGTACCTGAGTCCGCATGTGCCGCCCTGAACCGGGCTCGTCCGACTCCCGATATGCGGAAGGGGGCCTCAAGAGGCTCACGACGGCACTCAGCGCTTCCGGGCGTCAACCCTTGGCTACTTGGGAGTCAGATCGCGATTCGCAGCCATGTGCGGTGGTACGACCAAGCGGGCGCCGACGGTTCACACCGACCATTGACGCCCAATAATGTGAGGTACATCACCTATCCCTGACGGGGCGCCAGAACCCTCACCGGCCCCCGACCGAGGTCACCCGTAGGTGTCCCCGGGGCCCCGGCTGCCGGGCGCGCGCAACGGACCGTACCGACGGCCGGCGCCCGCGGGACCCCCGGGACCGAGCACCTTGATCATCCGCACCGACCCGTGCCCGAGGTCCTCGTTGAGACGGGCCACCAGCGTCGGTGCCAGCAGCCGCAGGTTCGTCGCCCACGCCGTCGAGTCGCAGCGGACGATCAGCACCCGCTCGTCCTCGTCGTACCGCTCCGGCACGCAGTGCTTCGCCACGTCCTCGCCGACGATCTGCGGCCAGCGCCCCATCACACCGCCCACCGCCGCCGGCGTCTCCCAGCCGCGCTCGGTGATCAGGCGGTTGATCGCCGACCCGAGCGCCATGGGATCACGCCCGTCGGCACGCGCACCGGAACGCAGACCACCGCGGCGCGCCTGCTTCTTCTGCCGCGCGGCATCCCCACGCGCGCGTGCCGCCTCGCGCGCCGCCCTGAGCGCGACGCGGGCGAGGTCGACACCCGACGGCTCGGGGCCTGCGCCGCCCGCGCCGGGAGTCTCTCCGGGGGCCGCGCCAGGAGTCTTTCCGGAAGCCGCGCCGGGAGTCTTTCCGGGAGCCGCGCCGGGAGTCTCTCCGGAAGCCGCGCCGGGAGTCTCTCCGGAAGCCGCGCCGGGAATCGGGTCCTCCGCGCTCATACGCGCTCCACCGCCCCCTCAGCGACCGAGAACCGCGCGCCCGCCAGCACACCCGGCACGTCGTCGTCGACCGCGGCCGTCACCAGCACCTGCTCGCCGGGCGCCACCAGCTCCGCCAACCGCTCACGGCGCCGCGCGTCCAACTCGGCGAACACGTCGTCCAGGACGAGGACGGGCTCATTGCCCTCCGCCCGCAGCAGATCGAACGACGCCAGGCGCAGCGCCAGCGCGTACGACCAGGACTCCCCGTGCGACGCGTAGCCCTTGGCGGGCAGCGACCCGAGCTTCAGCAGCAGGTCGTCCCGGTGCGGACCGACCAGGGTGACGCCCCGCTCGATCTCCTGCTTGCGGGCCTCGGCGAGCGCGCCCATCAGCTGCTCGTAGAGGTCCTCGCGCGTATGCGCCTCACCGGGCGCCGACGGCTTGTACTCCAGCGCGACCGGACCGCCGCCCGGCGCCAGCTGCTCGTACGCCTTGTCGGCCAGCGGCTGCACCGCCGCGATCAGGTCGAGACGCTGCGCGAGCAGCTCGGCGCCCGCGCGCGCGAGGTGCTGGTCCCAGACGTCCAGCGTGGACAGGTCCATCGTGCGCCCGCCGTGCCGACGGGCCAGCGCGGCCGACTTCAGCAGGGTGTTGCGCTGCTTGAGCACGCGGTCGTAGTCGGAACGCACCCCGGCCATCCGCGGGGAGCGGGCGGTGATCAGCTCGTCCAGGAAGCGGCGCCGTTCCCCGGGGTCGCCCTTGACCAGGGCGAGATCCTCGGGCGCGAACAGCACGGTACGGACGATGCCGAGCACGTCACGCGGCCTGACCTGCGAGGACCTGTTGATGCGAGCGCGGTTGGCCCTGCCCGGGTTCAGCTCCAGCTCGATCAGCTGCTGCCGCTCGCCCTGCCGGACCTGGGCGCGGATCACGGCACGCTCGGCGCCCATGCGGACCAGGGGGGCGTCGGAGGAGACCCGGTGGCTGCCGAGGGTGGCGAGATAGCCGACCGCCTCGACGAGATTGGTCTTGCCCTGCCCGTTCGGACCGACGAAGGCCGTGACGCCCGGGTCCAGCGGGACCTCGACCCGGGCGTACGAACGGAAGTCGGCCAGCGACAGATGCGTGACGTGCATGGTCGTGCGCCGACCTCCCCAGCCTTTCGGTTACTTCTTCTCGACCGCGTGCCCGCCGAACTGATTGCGCAGCGCGGCGATCATCTTCATCTGCGGCGAGTCGTCCTGCCGGGACGCGAACCGCGCGAACAGCGACGCGGTGATCGCCGGCAGCGGCACCGCGTTGTCGATCGCGGCCTCCACCGTCCAGCGTCCCTCACCGGAGTCCTGTGCGAAACCGCGCAGGCCGTCCAGGTGCTCGTCGTCGTCGAGGGCGTTGACGGCCAGGTCCAGCAGCCAGGAGCGGATCACCGTGCCCTCCTGCCAGGACCGGAAGACCTCGCGGACGTTGTCCACGGAGTCGACCTTCTCCAGCAGCTCCCAGCCCTCGGCGTAGGCCTGCATCATCGCGTACTCGATGCCGTTGTGGACCATCTTCGCGAAGTGGCCCGCGCCGACCTTGCCGGCGTGCACGGCGCCGAAGTCGCCCTCCGGCTTGAGGGCGTCGAAGACCGGCTGCACCTTGGCCACGTTCTCCGCGTCGCCGCCGTACATCAGCGCGTAACCGTTCTCCAGGCCCCACACACCGCCGGAGACACCGCAGTCGACGAAGCCTATGCCCTTGGCGGCCAGCTCCTCGGCGTGCTTCTCGTCATCCGTCCAGCGGGAGTTGCCGCCGTCCACGACGACGTCGCCGGGCTCCAGCAGCTCGCCGAGCCGGTCGACGGTGGCCTGGGTGGCCTCACCGGCCGGGACCATCACCCAGACCACGCGCGGGCCCTCGAGCTTGCCCACAAGCTCTTCCAGGCTGTGGACGTCGGCGAGGTCGGGATTGCGGTCGTATCCGACGACGGTGTGGCCCGCGCGGCGGATCCGCTCGCGCATGTTGCCGCCCATCTTGCCGAGGCCGACGAGACCGAGCTCCATCAGTTGCGTTCCTTAGGTGTGCGAGGTGGCGGGGCGGCACGTCCGGGCCGGCCGGATGCGTGCCGCGGCACTTTCGTACCCGCCCCGAGCCTAAACCCGGACGTCCGTGCACAGCTGTGGGCGTACGCGCTCATACGTACGCCCTCACCTGCGGGTTTGCTGCGAGTCCGTCCTCAGCCTGTGGACAACCGGAGCCTGTGGGCAACCGGGCGCAGGCCCTCAGCCGCTCAGCCGCACCGGCATGATCAGGTACTTGTAGGCCTCGTCCGCCTCGGCGTCCAGGGCCGGCTTGCCGCTGAGCAGCGCCGGCTTCGTGGACGTCGTGAAGGAGAGCTGGGCCACCGGGGAGTCGATGGCGCTCAGGCCGTCCAGCAGGAACGTCGGGTTGAAGGCGATCGAGATGTCGTCGCCCTCCAGCTGTGCGTCAACCCTTTCCACAGCCTGTGCGTCGTCGCTGGAGCCTGCCTCCAGGATCAGCACGCCCTGCTCGAAGCTGAGCCGCACCGGGGTGTTGCGCTCGGCGACCAGGGCCACGCGCTTGACGGCCTCCACGAAGGGGGCGGTCTCGATCACGGCGACGCTGTTGAACTCCGTCGGGAAGAGCGTCTTGTACTTCGGGAGGTCGCCCTCCAGCAGCCGCGTCGTCGTGCGGCGGCCCGCGCCCTCGAAGCCGATCAGGCCCTCGCCCGCGCCCGAGCCGGACAGCGCCAGGATCACCTGGTCGCCGCTGGTCAGCGCCTTGGCGGTGTCCTGGAGCGTCTTGGCGGGCACCAGGGCGACCGCGGAGACCTCCGGGTTCTCCGGCTTCCACAGGAACTCGCGGACCGCGAAGCGGTAGCGGTCGGTGGAGGCCAGCGTCACCGAGTCGCCCTCGATCTCGATGCGCACACCGGTGAGCACGGGCAGTGTGTCGTCGCGGCCCGCGGCGATCGCCACCTGCTGCACGGCCGCGGCGAAGACCTCACCGGGGACCGTGCCGGTGGCCTCCGGCATCTGCGGCAGCGCCGGGTACTCCTCCACCGGCAGGGTGTGCAGGGTGAACCGCGAGGAGCCGCAGACCACCGTCGCCCGTACACCGTCTGTGGAAATCTCCACCGGCCGGTTCGGGAGGGCGCGGGAGATGTCGGCGAGCAGGCGGCCGGAGACGAGGACCGTGCCCTCCTCCTCGATCTCGGCCTCCACCGACACCCGCGCGGAGACCTCGTAGTCGAAGCTGGACAGGCTCAGCTGCCCCTCCTCGGCCTTCAGCAGCAGGCCCGCGAGGACCGGCGCCGGCGGACGGGCCGGGAGACTGCGAGCCGCCCAGGCCACTGCCTCCGCGAGTACGTCGCGTTCCACCCGGATCTTCACTGTTGCCGCCTCCTGCTGTTGCCGGCGCTTCTCGCCCTGCCTGGCTTCGTCGTCTGACTCGGTGTCGTCGGTCCCCGTTCGGGGCAGGACACCGGAGAACAGTCTGACGCACCCCACTGACAGTAGGTGCCCTTCGGGGTCAAGTCGTGACGAGGGGCGGTCGGGCTCGAGAGGGCGAGTTGTGCACAGGCCCCGCTTCGAAACGAATTCCGCTCTCTCTCTAGTCGGGAGTAGTAGTAGGGCCTGTGGATACCGTGGATAACCTCGTTTCCGCAGGTCAGAGCAGGAATTTTGTCCACGGGGCCTGTGGGCGGAGCCGGTGGACAACCGGGCGTATCTGTGGAGAACAGAAAGTTCTGCACACTCCGTGCACAGGGAAGGGTGACTTCTCCCCAGAGCCGTCCCCAGGTTTGCCGATGTTTCCCACAGCCCACCTCGGCACCTCTGTGTGACGCCTTTCACTCGACGCGGTGAGAGGGCGCGTTGCGTTGCCGAACAGTGGACAGACATGTGGAGAAGCTGGGGATCGCTGGGGACAACTGGCCGCGGCCTGTGGGTTGTGCGTGGACAACTTGATGCACAGCTTGTGGACCGACTCGTTGTCCACACCCTGTGGAGATCGTTCGTCCACGAATCCACAAGCGGCTGAGCTGGCCTGATGGTTCCTCAACAGCCTGGCCTGTGGACAGGATCGGGACAACTTCCCAGTCCCCAAGGTGTGGACGGAAAAAAGTGACCGAATCTGTGGAGAGCGGCCGTAACCCGGCAGGTAATCGAACAACGGAGTCGCCGCGGTGACCGGGCGGGGATCCGTCGATGACCCGTCGATGACCCGCCAATGACCCGTCGATGAACCCGTCGGTGGCGCAGCGGGAGCCGTCCGCGGGCACGGAAAAGGCGCCCCGGGGGTGTTCGGGGCGCCTTCGAGGAGCCGGTGCCGGCCGCGCTCAGCCGTTCTTGATGCGGTTGGTCAGCTCGGTCACCTGGTTGTAGATGGAGCGCCGCTCGGCCATCAGATTGCGGATCTTGCGGTCGGCGTGCATCACCGTGGTGTGGTCCCGGCCGCCGAACAGCGCGCCGATCTTCGGCAGGGACAGGTCCGTCAGCTCACGGCACAGGTACATGGCGATCTGCCGCGCGGTCACCAGTTGGCGGCCGCGCGAGCTGCCGCACAGGTCCTCCACCGTGAGGCCGAAGTAGTCGGCGGTCTCGCTCATGATGGCCGTCGAGGTGATCTCCGGCGTCGAGTCCTCGCCGCCGGGGATCAGGTCCTTGAGGACGATCTCGGTGAGGCCCAGGTCGACCGGCTGCCGGTTGAGCGACGCGAACGCCGTCACCCGGATCAGCGCGCCCTCCAGCTCGCGGATGTTGCGCGAGATCCGGGAGGCGATGAACTCCAGTACCTCGGGCGGGGCGTTGAGCTGCTCCTGCACCGCCTTCTTGCGCAGGATCGCGATGCGTGTCTCCAGCTCGGGCGGCTGGACGTCGGTGATCAGGCCCCACTCGAAACGGTTCCGCAGCCGGTCCTCCAGGGTGACCAGCTGCTTGGGCGGCCGGTCGCTGGAGAGCACGATCTGCTTGTTGGCGTTGTGGAGGGTGTTGAAGGTGTGGAAGAACTCCTCCTGCGTCGACTCCTTGTCCGCGAGGAACTGGATGTCGTCGACGAGCAGGATGTCCATCTCGCGGTACCGCTTGCGGAAGCTGTCGCCCTTGCCGTCGCGGATGGAGTTGATGAACTCGTTGGTGAACTCCTCGGAGCTCACGTACCGCACGCGCGTGCCGGGGTAGAGGCTGCGGGCGTAGTGCCCGATCGCGTGCAGGAGGTGGGTCTTGCCGAGTCCCGACTCGCCGTAGATGAAGAGCGGGTTGTAGGCCTTCGCGGGTGCTTCGGCGACGGCGACTGCCGCGGCGTGGGCGAAGCGGTTGGAGGCTCCGATGACGAAGGTGTCGAAGAGGTACTTCGGGTTCAGGCGCGCGGTCGGCTCGCCCGGTCCGGTCGCCGGCGCCGGCTGTGCGGCCAGGGGTCCGGGGGCGCCGGTGGCGGGGCCGGGGCCGACGGGGCCGCCGCGGTGCACGTGTCCGGAGCCGGAGCCGGACGGCGGCTCGGGCAGGTCACGTCGGGGGCCGCGCTGGTCGTAGTCGCCGCGCTGCTGGTCATAGTCCGGCCGTTGCTGGTCATAGTCGGCGCGTTGCTGGTCGTAGTCGGGCCGCGGCTGGGCGTGGTCGCCGCGGGACTGTTCGTAGTCACGCGGCTCGTACTCGCCGCCGCGGTCGTAGTCGCCCCGCTTGTAGTCGCCGTGCTGCGCGTCGTACGCCGGGCGCTCGGGGGACTGCGGACGGTAGTTCTGCCCGTACGTGTCCTGGGGGTACTGCTCCTGGTCGTAGCCGTCCTGGGGCGGCGAGGCGTACGGGTCCCGCTCCGGGAAGCCGAGGCGCTGCTGCTGCCAGCCGTAGTCGTCCTGCTGCGTGGGGCGGGGCCAGGAGCCGGGCTCGGGGCGCTGGTACTCCTGCGGGTAGGCGGGGCGGGCGGTGGGGAGCTGGTCGCCGCGGTGGCGTCCGTATCCCTCGTAGTCGTCGCGGCCGCCCTGGCCGTGGCCGGGTGCGGGGAGCTCGGGCTCCTCGTAGCGGTGCTGGGGGCGGGCGGGGGGTGCTTGCGGGGTGGGGG
>NZ_JAGMUF010000029.1:0-17413 GCF_019049125.1 Streptomyces sp. AC602_WCS936
GGTAAGGGGAGGGGGAGGGTTGGTGTCGGTAGGGCGGCTGTGGTGGCGGTGGCGGGGGTTGGTACGGGGGCGGTGGTGGCCGGTGTGGGTACGACGGGGACGGGTCGTAGGACATCCCGGGGCTCCTTGCGCGGCTCGGGTCCGGTGCGGCGGACCGCAGGGAGGTGGGGGGTGGGGGCCACGCACGCTACTCGCCGGTCACGTGGGGCGCTGCGTTTTGGCCAAACTGATCGGTCGGTATGCGCATGCCGCGCCGTCCTCGCGGTGTTACCCGCGTTAACCTGCGCCTTTGCCGGGTCCGGCGGCCCGCGAGTTCAGTCCTTGAGCACCGGGAACCGGCGTGGCGCCACCAGCAGCAGCACCAGGAACGCCAGCGCCGCCGCACCCGCCGCGCCCAGGTAGACCGCGTGCACGGCGTCGGCGATCGCCCGCCGTACGGACTCCCCGGCGGTGCCCGAATCCAGCGCCCGGGTCACGGAGTCGAGATCTCCGGCGCCGACGCCGTCCGTCGCGCCGAGCCGCGCGGCCAGCACTCCGTTGGCGATCGCGCCGAAGGCCGCCGCGCCGACGGTCTGGCCGGTCTGACGGCAGAACAGCACGGACGCGGTCGTCGTACCCCGCTCCGCCCAGCCGACCGTGGACTGGACGCCGACGATGAGCGGCAGCTGGAACAGGCCGAGCGCGCCGCCGAGCAGCAGCATCAGCAGGGCCGGCTGCCAGGCCTCGCCGGGGTAGGGGAGGAAGGGGAAGGCGAACAGGAGCAGCGACGCGGTGCCGATGCCGAGCATCGCCGTGTTGCGGAAGCCGATCCTGCGGTACACGTGCTGGCTCAGGGCCGCCGACACCGGCCAGCTCAGCGTCCACACGGACAGCACGAACCCGGCGGCCACGGGCGCCAGGCCCAGCACCGACTGGGCGTAGGTGGGCAGGAACACGGTCGGCGCCACCATGAGTACCCCCAGGGCGCCGAGCGCGAGGTTCACCGCCGCGATCGTGCGGCGGCGCCACACCCAGCCAGGGATGATCGGCTCCACCGCGCGGCGCTCGATCACCACCACGGCCGCCAGCAGGACGAGACCGGCGGCGAACAGGGCGAGCGAGGGCGCCGACAGCCACGGCCAGGCCACCCCGCCCTGTACCAGGGCGGTGAGCAGTACGCCCCCGCAGGCGAACACGGCCAGCGCGCCCGCCCAGTCGACCCGCGCGCGCGTGCCGGTCCCCTCCCGTGAGGGCTCGTCCCGGGGCGGCTCGTGCAGGTGACGGACGATCAGCCACAGGGCGAGGGCGCCGACCGGCAGGTTGATGAGGAAGATCCAGCGCCAGTCGGCGTACGTGGCCAGCACGCCCCCGAGGCCCGGGCCCGCGATGGCCGACACCGCCCACACCGTGGAGAGCCGGGCCTGGATCCTGGGCCGGTCCTTGAGCGGGTACAGGTCGGCGGCGAGGGTCTGCACCGTGCCCTGCAGGGCGCCGCCGCCCAGGCCCTGGAGGACGCGGAAGGCGATGAGGGCGGCCATGTTCCAGGCCAGCGCGCACAGCAGGGAGCCGAGGAGGAACAGTGCCGCGCCCACCACCAGGACCGGCTTGCGGCCGAAGGTGTCGGAGAGCTTGCCGTAGACGGGCAGCGTGACGGTGACGGCCAGCAGGTAGCCGGAGAAGAGCCACGAGAAGAGGGAGAAGCCGCCGAGGTCGCCGACGATCTGCGGGACGGCGGTGGAGACGATGGTGGCGTCGAGCGCCGACAGCGCCATCGCGAGCATCAGTGCGGCGACGACGGCACCGCGCCGGCCCGGGCCCGTGCCGGGTGCGGCCTCGTCCACCGCCGACCTGGTGCCGTCCACCCGCGCGCCCCCTTCTGTTGTGTTCCCCCTGCATCCATCCGCGGGGATCAGCTTCCCACTTGACCCTGACGTCACGGGAGGGTGGATGCTCGGTGCGTCCTGAGGCGGACGGCCACCCTGAGTCCGGCTCCACCGGAGGGTGGACTGCCCCTAGGGGTACCTCCGTACTACGGGTCGGGGAGGGTTCGTACCGACGGAGGACGAGAGAGGCCCGGCGGCGTCCTTAATCTGGCTTTACGCCGCTGGGGGGCGGCGAACCGGACCCGTGGGGGTGGGGTTTTCCCCAGCAGAAGAGTGCGCTGTACCTCAGCGCGCTCGGCACCCGGTTCCGGCCAGACTCTTCGACATAGCAGCAAGCACGCAGCAGCGACACGTTCCAGCGCACGACCCGTTGTGAAGCTCGCACCACCAGCGGTACCGCTCCGCGTTCACCGCCGGCACCGGCGGCACAGGTGATGACCGACATAGGAGACTTGACATGACATCGGCCGTAAGTATTCCCGCACACGGGAGCACTGGAGGGCGTACGGCCGTTGCCGCGCGGGCGCGGCAGGTCGTGAAGGCGTACGGGGTCGGCGAGACCCGGGTGGTCGCCCTGGACCACGTGGACGTGGACATCGCCCGCGGTCAGTTCACCGCGATCATGGGGCCGTCGGGCTCCGGCAAGTCCACGCTGATGCACTGCCTGGCGGGCCTGGACACCGTCACCGCCGGACAGATCTACCTCGACGAGACCCAGATAACCGGCCTGAAGGACAAGAAGCTCACGCAGCTGCGCCGGGACCGGATCGGTTTCATCTTCCAGGCGTTCAACCTGCTCCCGACGCTGAACGCGATCGAGAACATCACGCTGCCCATGGACATCGCCGGCCGTAAGTACGACCGGGCGTGGCTGGAGCGGGTCGTGGAGACCGTGGGCCTCGCCGGGCGGCTGAAGCACCGGCCGACCCAGCTCTCCGGCGGCCAGCAGCAGCGGGTCGCCGTGGCGCGGGCACTGGCCGCCCGGCCCGAGATCATCTTCGGTGACGAGCCGACCGGAAACCTCGACTCGCGCGCCGGCGCCGAGGTGCTGGGCTTCCTGCGCCGGTCGGTGGACGAGCTGGGCCAGACCATCGTGATGGTCACCCACGACCCGGTGGCCGCCAGTTACGCGGACCGGGTGCTGTATCTCGCCGACGGCCGGATCGTCGACGAGATGTACAAGCCGACCGCGGACGCCGTCCTCGACCGCATGAAGGACTTCGACGCCCGGGGGCGCACGTCATGACCGTCGTGAAGACCTCGATGCGCAACTTCCTCGCGCACAAGGGCCGCATGGCGCTCTCGGCGGTGGCGGTGCTGCTGTCGGTGGCGTTCGTGTGCGGCACCCTGGTGTTCACGGACACCATGAACACCACCTTCGACAAGCTGTTCGCCGTCACCTCGTCGGACGTGACGGTCGCCCCGAAGGACGCCGAGGCCGAGGACACGCCGCAGAGCGGGGTGCCCGAGTCGCTTCCGGCGTCCACCCTGGAGAAGATCCGCGCGGCCGAGGGCGTCGAGTCGGCCGAGGGAGCGGTCGTCTCGATGAACGTGACCGTGGTCAACGCGGACAACGACAACGTGGGAGCCACCAGCGGCGCCCCGACCCTCGCCGGGAACTGGACCAGGAACGACCTGCGGTCGATGGAGATCACGTCGGGGCACGCGCCGCGCGGCCCGACCGAGGCGATGGTCGACTCCGACACCGCCGACAAGCACGACCTGAAGATCGGCGACGAGCTGCGCACCATCGCGCAGACCGGCGACTTCAAGGCGAAGATCGTCGGCATCGTCTCCTTCACCGTCACCAACCCCGGTGCCGCGGTCGTCTACTTCGACACCCCCACCGCCCAGAGCCAGCTGCTCGGCGGCACGGACCGCTTCAGCCAGTTCAACGTCACCGCCGCGGCCGGCGTCACCGACGCGCAGCTCAAGCAGAACGTCTCCGCCGCCCTGGACGGCGGCGCCTTCAAGGTGCAGACCGCCAAGGAGGCGTCCGACGAAGGCCGCGCGGACGTCGGCGAGTTCATGGACGTCATCAAGTACGCCATGCTCGGCTTCGCCGGGATCGCGTTCCTGGTCGGCATCTTCCTGATCATCAACACCTTCTCCATGCTGGTCGCCCAGCGCACCCGTGAGATCGGCCTGATGCGGGCCATCGGCTCCTCCCGCCGGCAGGTCAACCGCTCGGTCCTCGTCGAGGCGTTCCTGCTCGGCATCGTCGGCTCGGTCCTCGGCGTCGCGGCCGGTGTCGGCATCGCCGTCGGCCTGATGAAGCTGATGTCGGCGGCGGGCATGAACCTCTCCACCGACGACCTGACCATCAAGACGGCGACCCCGGTGGTCGGCCTGGTCCTCGGCATCGTGGTCACGGTCCTGGCCGCCTACCTGCCGGCCCGCCGCGCCGGCAAGATCTCCCCGATGGCCGCCCTGCGCGACGCCGGCACCCCGGCCGACGGCAAGGCCGGCTGGATACGCGGCCTCATCGGCCTGGTCCTCACCGGCGCCGGCGCCGCGGCCCTGTTCACGGCCGCCGCGGCCGACAAGGCGAGCGAGGGCTCGATGATGCTCGGCGCGGGCATCGTGCTGTCCCTCATCGGCTTCGTCGTCATCGGCCCGCTGCTCGCCGGCTTCGTGGTCCGGGCGATCAGTGCGGTACTGCTGCGGGCCTTCGGCCCGGTGGGACGGCTGGCCGAGCGCAACGCCCTGCGCAACCCGCGCCGCACCGGCGCCACCGGTGCCGCCCTGATGATCGGCCTCGCGCTGGTGGCGTGCCTGTCCGTCGTCGGCTCCTCCATGGTCGCCTCGGCCACCAGCGAGCTGGACAAGACGGTCGGCGCGGACTTCATCGTCCAGGGCAACCAGCGGATCGTGCCGAAGGCGGAGAAGGCGATGCAGGACACGCCCGGCCTGGAGCACGTCACCCGCTACAAGATGCTCGACGCCACACTGACCTCGCCCGACGGCAAGACCGACGACGACGGAGTCACGGCCGCCGACCCGACCTACGCCCAGGACGTGCGCCGCGAGACGACCGAGGGCGAGCTCTCCGCCGCCTACGGCACCGACGCCATGTCGGTCGGCTCGGACTACGCCAAGAAGCACGGCGTGCACGTCGGCGACACGATCTCCGTCGCCTTCAAGGGCGGCGAGACCGCGAAGCTCAAGGTCGCCGCGATCACGAGCGACGACGTCGCCATCGACCAGGGCGCGCGGTACATCAGCATCGAGACGATGCGGAAGTACCTGCCGGCCGAGAACGTCCCGCCGAACACGATCATGTTCGCCAAGGCCGAGGACGGTCGGGCGGACCAGGCGTACGCGGCGCTGAAGAAGTCCCTGGACGCCTACCCGCAGTACCAGGTGGCCGACCAGACCGACTACAAGCAGGAGCTGAAGGACCAGGTCGGCCAGCTGCTGAACATGGTCTACGGCCTGCTCGCCCTGGCGATCATCGTCGCGGTCCTCGGTGTGGTGAACACGCTGGCGCTGTCGGTGGTCGAGCGGACCCGCGAGATCGGACTGATGCGGGCGATCGGCCTCTCCCGCCGCCAGCTGCGCCGGATGATCCGCATGGAGTCCGTCGTCATCGCCCTCTTCGGTGCCCTGCTGGGCCTGGGGCTGGGCATGGGCTGGGGCGCCACGGCACAGAAGCTGCTCGCCCTGGAGGGACTGAACGTCCTCGACATCCCCTGGCCGACGATCATCGGCGTCTTCATCGGCTCCGCCTTCGTGGGCCTGTTCGCGGCCCTGGTCCCGGCCTTCCGCGCCGGCCGCATGAACGTCCTGAACGCGATCGCGACGGAGTAGCACCCGACCCGACAGCCACCGCATACGGGGGTTGCGGGGGAAGGGCCCGGCGCCGAGTCCACACCGACTCGGCGCCGGGCCTTTTGGTCACCTTTCAGCCGACCGAGTCGGGTGGTGGGTGGGCATAGGTCCGGGGGTCCAGGGGGCGGAGCCCCCTGGTAGGGCCACCGCGGCGCCGGCCACACCCGCACCCGGCGTCGTCCACAGCCCCCAGCGCCCGCGAGCGCAGCGTCGTACGCTGGACACCCCCGGCCCTCACCCCGCCGGGCTACTCGTGTTGTCCACCCCAGCACCCAGGACGGAAGCGCCCCCTCCATGAGCCTGCACGGTCTGCTCGACGCCGTCGTCAAGGACACCGCCCTCGCGGAAGCGATCACGGCGGCCGCAGACGGCAACCGCATGCACGTCGACCTGGTCGGCCCGCCCGCCGCCCGTGCCTTCTCGGTCGCCGCGCTGGCCCGCGAGACGGGCCGCCCCGTGCTGGCGGTGACCGCGACGGGACGTGAGGCGGAGGACCTGGCCGCCGCCCTGCGCTCCCTGCTGCCGCCCGAGGGCGTCGTGGAGTACCCGTCCTGGGAGACCCTGCCGCACGAGCGGCTCAGCCCCCGCAGCGACACCGTCGGCCGCCGCCTCGCCGTCCTGCGCCGCCTCGCCCACCCCCGCCCCGACGACCCCGAGACCGGCCCGGTCTCCGTCGTCGTAGCCCCCGTACGCTCCGTGCTCCAGCCGCAGGTCAAGGGCCTCGGCGACCTGGAGCCGGTCGCCCTGCGCACCGGCCAGACCGCCGACCTGAACGAGATCGTCGAGGCCCTGGCGGCCGCCGCGTACGCGCGCGTGGAGCTGGTGGAGAAGCGCGGCGAGTTCGCCGTGCGCGGCGGCATCCTGGACGTCTTCCCGCCGACCGAGGAGCACCCCCTCCGCGTCGAGTTCTGGGGCGACGACGTCGAGGAGATCCGCTACTTCAAGGTCGCCGACCAGCGCTCCCTGGAGGTCGCCGACCACGGCCTGTGGGCGCCGCCCTGCCGCGAGCTGCTGCTCACCGAGGACGTACGCGAGCGGGCCGCCGCCCTGGCCGAGGACCACCCCGAGCTGGGCGAACTGCTCGGCAAGATCGCCGAGGGCATCGCGGTCGAGGGCATGGAGTCCCTGGCCCCCGTCCTCGTGGACGACATGGAGCTGCTGCTGGACGTGCTGCCCAAGGGCTCCATGGCGGTGGTCTGCGACCCGGAGCGGGTCCGCACCCGTGCCGCCGACCTGGTCGCCACCTCGCAGGAGTTCCTCCAGGCGTCCTGGGCGGCCACGGCGGGCGGCGGCCAGGCGCCGATCGACGTCGACGCGGCCTCCCTGTGGTCCATCGCGGACGTCCGGGACCGGGCCCGCGAACTGGACATGATGTGGTGGTCGGTCTCCCCCTTCGCCGCCGACGACGCGCTCGAAGAGGCCGACACCCTCAAGCTCGGTATGCACGCCCCCGAGACCTACCGCGGCGACACCGCCAAGGCGCTGGCGGACACCAAGGGCTGGCTCGCCGACGGCTGGCGCGCCGTCTACCTCACCGAGGGCCACGGCCCGGCCGCCCGCACCGTCGAGGTGCTCGGCGGCGAGGGCATCGCGGCCCGCCTCGACAACGACCTGGACACGCTCAGCCCCTCCGTCGTCCACGTCTCCTGCGGCTCGATCGACCACGGCTTCGTCGACCGGGCCCTCAAGCTCGCCGTTCTCACCGAGACCGACCTGACCGGGCAGAAGGCCGCCGGCCGCGAGGGCGCCCGGATGCCCGCCCGGCGCCGCAAGACCATCGACCCGCTCACCCTGGAGGCGGGCGACTACATCGTCCACGAACAGCACGGCGTGGGGCGCTACATCGAGATGGTGCAGCGCACCGTGCAGGGCGCCACCCGCGAGTACCTGGTCGTGGAGTACGCCCCCGCCAAGCGCGGCCAGCCCGGCGACCGCCTCTACATCCCCACCGACCAGCTGGAGCAGATCACCAAGTACGTCGGCGGCGAGGCCCCCACCCTGCACCGCCTCGGCGGCGCCGACTGGACCAAGACCAAGGCCCGCGCCAAGAAGGCGGTCAAGGAGATCGCCGCCGACCTGATCAAGCTCTACAGCGCCCGGATGGCGGCGCCCGGCCACGCGTTCGGCGGGGACACGCCCTGGCAGCGCGAGCTGGAG
The DNA here is from genome assembly GCF_019049125.1 of Streptomyces sp. AC602_WCS936. NCBI lineage: Bacteria > Bacillati > Actinomycetota > Actinomycetes > Kitasatosporales > Streptomycetaceae > Streptomyces > Streptomyces sp. AC602_WCS936. The sequence continues at coordinate 7,851 of NZ_JAGMUF010000029.1, forward strand.
GACGCCTTCCCCTACGCCGAGACGCCCGACCAGCTCACCACCATCGCCGAGGTCAAGGAGGACATGGAGAAGACGGTTCCCATGGACCGCCTGATCTGCGGCGACGTCGGCTACGGCAAGACGGAGATCGCGGTCCGCGCCGCCTTCAAGGCCGTCCAGGACGGCAAGCAGGTGGCCGTACTGGTGCCCACGACGCTGCTGGTGCAGCAGCACTTCGGGACGTTCAGCGAGCGCTACGCCCAGTTCCCGGTGAGCGTGAAGGCGCTCTCCCGCTTCCAGACCGACACCGAGGCGAAGGCGACCCTGGAGGGCCTGCACGAGGGCTCGGTGGACATCGTCATCGGCACCCACCGCCTGTTCTCCTCCGAGACCAAGTTCAAGGACCTGGGCCTGGTCATCGTCGACGAGGAGCAGCGCTTCGGCGTCGAGCACAAGGAGCAGCTGAAGAAGCTCCGCGCCAACGTCGACGTGCTTACCATGTCCGCCACGCCCATCCCGCGCACCCTGGAGATGGCGGTCACCGGCATCCGCGAGATGTCCACGATCACCACCCCGCCGGAGGAGCGGCACCCGGTGCTGACCTTCGTCGGCCCCTACGAGCACAAGCAGATCGGTGCCGCGATCCGCCGCGAGCTGCTGCGCGAGGGCCAGGTCTTCTACATCCACAACCGCGTCGAGTCCATCGACCGCGCGGCGGCCAAGCTCCGCGAGATCGTCCCCGAGGCGCGCATCGCCACCGCCCACGGCCAGATGTCGGAACAGGCCCTCGAACAGGTCGTCGTCGACTTCTGGGAGAAGAAGTTCGACGTGCTGGTCTCCACGACCATCGTCGAGTCCGGCATCGACATCTCCAACGCCAACACCCTCATCGTGGAGCGCGGCGACAACTTCGGCCTCAGCCAGCTCCACCAGCTGCGTGGCCGCGTCGGCCGAGGCCGGGAGCGCGGCTACGCCTACTTCCTCTACCCGCCGGAGAAGCCGTTGACGGAGACGGCGCACGAGCGCCTCGCCACCATCGCCCAGCACACCGAGATGGGCGCTGGCATGTACGTGGCGATGAAGGACCTGGAGATCCGCGGCGCCGGCAACCTGCTGGGCGGCGAGCAGTCCGGCCACATCGCCGGCGTCGGCTTCGACCTGTATGTGCGGATGGTCGGCGAGGCGGTCGCCGACTACCGGGCCTCCCTGGAGGGCGGGGTCGAGGAGGAGCCGCCGCTCGAGGTCAAGATCGAACTGCCCGTCGACGCGCACGTCCCGCACGACTACGCCCCCGGCGAGCGGCTGCGGCTCCAGGCGTACCGGTCCATCGCCTCCGCGGGCAGCGAGGAGGACGTCAAGGCCGTACGCGAGGAACTCGTCGACCGGTACGGCAAGCTGCCGGAGCCGGTGGAGAACCTGCTGCTGGTCGCGGGGCTGCGCATGCTCGCGCGGGCGTGCGCCGTCGGCGAGATCGTGCTTCAGGGCAACAACATCCGCTTCGCGCCGGTGGAGTTGCGCGAGTCCCAGGAGCTGCGGCTCAAGCGGCTCTACCCCGGTTCCGTCATCAAGGCGGGCACCCACCAGGTCCTCGTGCCGCGTCCGAAGACCGCGAAGGTGGGCGGCAAGCCGCTGGTCGGGCGCGAACTGCTCGGCTGGGTCGGGGAGTTCCTGACCTCGATCCTGGGGTCCTGACCCCAGACTGACCCCAGACAGGCCGGGGAGTCGCAGAGGAAGCCGTCCACGGGGACAGATCCCGTGGACGGCTCCGCTGTGTCGGGGGAGCGGGCTACTGCTGATCCGGCCGGTTGCCTCCACCCTCACGCCCGAAGCCGAGCCTGTCCTCGGCCTGCTGCTGCGCGGTGTCGACGTGCTTCTCGTACTTGCCGCCGGTCCTCTGGTTGACCTGGCGTTCGGCCGCGTCGGACATCTTCCTGGACCTGTCCTTGTCCTTGCCGGCCATGCTCTTCATCTTGTCGAGGATGCCCATGCAGAGCTCCTTCCGAGACGTGACTCACTGTCGACCGTACGACAGATTTGTCCAGCATGCCCAATAAGGCCACCTATGGTCTGAACCTCTCCATGGCTACCGTGGTATCCGCGAACGGCAAGGGGAGGGACGCGCATGGGGCGGCAGGGCAGGACGCGCAACGGATGGGCCGCGTGCGCGGTCCTCACACTGGCGCTGGTCACCGGGTGCGAGGGCGTCGACGGCGGCGGCGACGGACCCACGTCGTCGGAGGAGAACGCCGGGGCACCGGCCGCGGGCCGGGCCGTCAGCCCGCTGCGCAACCCGGACGGCACCGGGCCCGGCCTGGCCCCCGTCGCGGGCGACACCGACGAGGCCACGGCCCGCAAGCTCATCGACGGCCTGAAGACCAAGGGGCGCGGGCCCAGGACGGGGTACGACCGTGACGAGTTCGGCTATGCGTGGATGGACACGGCCGACGGCGTACCGTTCGCCCGCAACGGCTGCGACACCCGCAACGACCTGCTCCAACGCGACGGGCAGGACCTGCGCTTCCGCTCCGGGTCGGACTGCGTGGTCGTCGCCATGACGCTGGACGACCCGTACACCGGCACCACCATCGAGTGGCGCAAGCAGGAGGCGAGCGAGGTCCAGATCGACCACGTCGTGCCGCTGTCGTACAGCTGGCAGATGGGCTCCTCGCGGTGGTCCGAGAGCAAGCGCGAGCAACTGGCGAACGACCCGCTCAACCTCATCCCGGTGCAGGGCAGGGCCAACTCCGCCAAGAGCGACTCAGGACCGGCCTCCTGGCTCCCGCCCGACAAGTCGGTCCGCTGCGCCTACGCGGTCCGCTTCGCACAGGTCGCCGCCAAGTACGAGCTGGCGGTCACGGCACCGGACAAGCGGATGATGTCCCGCCAGTGCGGCGGCTGACCGCGCCGACCATGATCGCCGCCCGGTGAAAACCGCTGTCCGGCCGTGTGTCCCGCTGTCTACGGTGACGGCATGGGAGCCGAAGACATGGAGCTGAGGATTTCGAGCCTCGCCGAGCGCCCGGAGATGCTGGACCGGGTCCGGGAGATGCCCGACAACTGGCCCGCGTTCGCCGTCGAGGACCTCTCGGGCAACGCCCACTATCCGCGCATCGCCGTCGAGTTGCCGCAGTACGTGCAGTTCGCCGAGGACGAGCACGGCGAGGTCGTCGCCCACGGCCACAGCGTGCCGTTCGCCCTGCACACCGAGGGGCGTGGCACGCTGCCCGCCCGCGGCTGGGCCGAGGTGCTCGTCTGGGCCTTCAGCGACCTGCGCCGCGGGGTGCGCCCCGACACCGTCAGCGCCATCTCCGTCACCGTCGCCCCGCACGCGCAGGGGCGCGGCCTGTCCGGCAGGATGCTCGCCGCGATGCGCGACAACGCCCGCACCCGCGGCTTTGGCGAGGTCGTCGCCCCCGTCCGGCCCAGCGCCAAGCACCTCGAACCCCGCGCGCCCATGGAGGAGTACGCCCGCCGCCTGCGCCCGGACGGTCTGCCCCACGACCCCTGGCTGCGCGTCCACGCGCGGGCCGGGGCCGCCGTCGACTCCGTGGCCCCGGCCTCCATGACCGTCTCCGGCTCGCTCGACCAGTGGCGGGACTGGACGGGCCTGCCCTTCGACACCGCCGGGGACGTCGAGGTACCCGGCGCCCTCGTGCCGGTGCGCTGCGAACCGGAGCGTGGGTACGCCGTCTACGTCGAGCCCAACGTGTGGATGCGGCACCCGCTGTGACCGCCCGGGGCGGGGGCGCTCACAGCGGGTGCCGTACGGCGCTCAGGCGTTGCGCCCGTTCATCGCCTCCAGGTCGAGGACGTCCCCGGTGGGAGCGTCGGCGGGCACCGGCTCGTCGTAGTCGCTGAAGGTGAGGGTGCCGGCGTCGTTCTCGGCCTTGCTCTCGAAGCGCACCAGGTAGGGCTTGCCCTCGGAGGCGATGTAGAGCTTGCTGCGGTCCGCGCCGTCCGTCTCCCACAGGACCAGCACGGGCGTGCCGTCGACGGTGGTGGCCTCGCCGCGGGTCAGCACCGGATCGCTGTCGTCGGCGTCACCGTCCGTGCCGTCCAGCATCGTGTCCAGGTCGCAGAAGCTCGTCATGTCCTTCGCGTCCGGACCGGTGGCGGACATCTTGGTCCACCGGCCGGCCAGCAGCGACACGAGGGCCTCCGTGTCCGCCTGCGGCTCGCCCTTGCTCTGCGCCCGCAGGAACCGCTCGTCGTACTTCATGTAGACCGCGTCGCCGGTCTTGATGAGCTCGGCCTGGCCCTGGCCGTCCATGCTCATCGTGCCCGCGCACTCGCCCTTCCGGTCCAGAGCGATGTCGATCCGTATGGTGCCGCCGCTCTCCTCGTCCGGGACGTCGCCCGTGACGCGCAGCGAGCGGGCTTGGGTGGTGGCCTCGAGGGCACGGTCGGAGATCTCGTCGGCGCTCAGACCGGCGAACGGCTCCGCCGACGCGGAGGCTGAGGCTGAGGCCGAGGCTGACGGTGACTTCTCCGGGTTCGTGTCCTTGTCCGCGTCCGCCTTCTGCCCGGAAGCCGGTCCGGAGGCGGATGCCGTGGCTCCGGTTCCGTCGGGCCCGCCGGCCCTCCCGGAGTCGTCCTGGCCGGACTGGCATCCGGTCAGGCTCGCGGTGGCCACCGCGGCGAGGAAGAGAGCGGTGAACGTGGAGCGGCGTATGTGCCGGCGCATGGCGGAGTCCCCCCAGGAATCCCAGCGAGCGGTGAAGGACGAACTGGTGAATGTCGTGCTGTGAACCGTGAATCGTGAACCGTGAATCGTGAACCGCGAAACAGCGCGGCGGGCGCGGACCGGGGCTCAGAAGTTGCCGTTGCCGAGCAGCTCGCCGTCGGCATCGTAGACGGTCACGAGGCCGTTCTCGCTCTGCTTCCAGTCGGCGAACGCGGAGGCGATGAGCTTGGCCGGGCCCATGCCCTCGCCCATGAGGCCGCCGGTGAAGTCCGTGTAGACGTCGGCGGCGTCGAGGATGTCGTTCTGCTCCTCGGCGCCCTGCACCTTGGTGACGTGGGCGACGGCCTCCTTCTCCGACGGCGTTCCGTTCTTCTCCACGAACGCCTTGAACCGGTCGGCCTGGGACGCCTTCTCGGCGGCCTTGTTCTCGGCCGGCTTCGCATCGGAGTCCTCGGCCGGCTTCGCGTCGGACGCGCCGTCGCCCTTCGTGCCGCCGGGCTTCTCCTCGGCGCCGGCGGAGGTCCGGTTGTCGCTCTTGCCCTCGCCGCCCCCGTCGCCGGAGTTCGCCGAGACCGCCCCGATGACGACGAGCCCCACGACGGCGCCCAGCGCGACCTTGGTCTTCATGCCCATGACTGTGTCCCCTCCCGGTGCGGCAACCGCCATCCCTTGACGGCTGCCCGTTGGCGAGGTCAATAAGACCAGAGCCCGTGAACCGAGTCAACCACGTACACGCGGACAAGCGCGTACACGCCCGTGAATCGGTTCGGTGGGCTGCCTCGGTATGCTCGGCGCCACACATGTGACGAGGGGAGCCGCGCCGGTGCAGGACAACGCGACTGAAGTGACCGCCGCCGGAATCGCGCGGCTCGCCGGCGTCGGCAGGGCCGCCGTGAGCAACTGGCGCCGCCGCCACGCCGACTTCCCCAAGCCGGTCGGCGGCACCGAGACCAGCCCCTCCTTCGCCCTCGCCGAGGTGGAGGGCTGGCTGCGCGTCCACGGCAAACTCGCCGAGGTACCCCTGCGGGAGCGGGTCTGGCAGCAGGTCGTCGGCCACCCCGAGGGGCCGGTCACCGCACTCACCCACGCCGGCTGCGTCCTGCTGCTCATCCACGACCGCCCCACCCTCTGGCTGGAGGTGAGCGCCGGCTCCGACGAACGGCTCGCCGCGATGCTCCCCGAGGCGCTGGACCAGGTCCTCACCCCGCGCTTCGGCGCGGTGCGCCCGGGCCGCCGCAACCCCGGAGGCCGGACGACCACGACCTCCCCCGCCGGGACACCGACCGGGACACCGACCGGTACGCCAGCCACTGCGCCCGCCGTGCCCGCCGTGCCCGCCGTGCCCGTTGTGAACTCACCCACCGGCGACCGTGCGATCCCCGGCGTTCACACGGAGCCTGCCGTCAACGCGCCCGCCCTCCAGAACCTCACCGGCCCCGCCGCCCTCGCCTCCGCCCCCCTCCTGCGCGGAACCGCCGAACTCGCCGCTGAACTGGGCGCCCGGCAGGCCTTCGAGTTCCTGCTCGGCCGGCACCTCGACGCCAACCCGCGCCAGTACACGCTCACCCCCGCCGAACTGGCCGGCCTCATGGCCGACCTCGCCGGCCCCGCCCGCACCGTCCTCGACCCCGCCTGCGGCACCGGCGCCCTCCTGCGCGCCGCCGCACCCGACGGCCCCGCCCCCCGCCCAGAGCAGGACGGCCTGTGCCTCCACGCCCAGGACGGCGCCCCCGACCTCGCCGCCCTCACCGCGCTCCGGCTCGCCCTGCACACCAGGGCCACCGTCCGCGCCGCCGCCGGCGACACCCTGCGCGCGGACGCCTTCCCCGACCTGCGCGCCGACGCCGTCCTGTGCCACCCGCCGTTCAACGAACGCAACTGGGGACACGACGAACTCGCCTACGACGCCCGCTGGGAGTACGGCTTCCCGGCCCGCACCGAGTCCGAGCTGGCCTGGGTGCAGCACGCCCTCGCCCGCCTGCGCGACGACGGCACCGCCGTCCTGCTCATGCCGCCCGCCGCCGCCTCCCGCCGCTCCGGCCGCCGCATCCGCGCCGACCTGCTGCGCCGGGGCGCGCTGCGGGCCGTGATCGCCCTGCCGGCCGGCGCCGCACCGCCGTACAGCATCCCGCTCCACCTGTGGGTGCTGTGCCGCCCAGGGAAGGCGCCCGCGCAGCCCGAGGTGCTGCTCGCCGACGTCGGGCAGTTCACCGGCGAGGGGCGCGGGGGGACGGACTGGCGGGCCGTCAGGGGCGCCGTCCTCGACGCCTGGCGGGACTTCGACCGCACCGGCCGCCTCGACGAACGGCCCGGCCTGGCCCGGTCCCTGCCCGTCATCGAACTCCTCGACGACGACGTCGACCTGGCCCCCGCCCGCCACCTGCCGCCCCCCGCCACCGACGGTCCCGGACGACTCACGGACGTACGCGAACGCCTCGCCGAGACCCTGCGCCTGACCGCCGACCTCACCCCCGCGCCCACCGAAACCCCGCAACCCGATACCCGGCAACCCGGCACCCCGCAGCCCGGCACCGCACAGCCCGCGCCCCGCTGGCCGCTCACCACCGTCGGCGAACTCGCCCGCGGCGGCGCCCTGCTGTTGCGCACCGGCACCAACGGCGGGCACGCGCGCGTGCCCGTCCTCACCGACCACGACGTACTCGCCGGCACCACCCCCTCGGGCACCCTCCCGGAGAGCGACGAGGAACCCGTGCTGACCGAGCGCGGCGACGTCGTCGTCCCGGTCCTCGGCGGCGGCTCCGTCGCCCGCGTGGTCGACGCCGCCACCGCCGGCGCCGCCCTCGGCCGCAACCTGGTCCTCCTGCGCCCCGACCCCGCCGCACTGGACCCGTGGTTCCTCGCCGGGTTCCTGCGCGGCACCGCCAACAACCGCCAGGCCAGCAGCTACGCCTCCACCGCCACCCGCCTCGACGTCCGCCGCCTCCAGCTGCCCCGGCTCCCGCTCGACGCCCAGCTGCGCTACGGCGAACGGTTCCGCGCCCTCGACGAGTTCGAGCGCGCGCTCAGACTCGCCGGCCGCCTCGGCGAGCAGCTCGTACGGGGGATGTACGACGGGCTGACGGACGGGTCGGTGGCACCCGGGCCATGACCTGGTGGTGATGGGGGATCGGTGATCGGTGATCGGTACGGCAACGGTTCGGTACAACCGGGGGCCACTGTCGGCCCCGGCCTATACGCTCGGACTTTCACGCCGAACAACCCGTTCGTCCGTTCGTCCGTTCGGCACGGCATCATGGTCCAGGAGCAGTCATGTATGGCAACGGCGCCGCCGGGCCGCCGCCGCCCACCCGCGGCGCGACCAACGTCACCTCCCTGCGCGTGCTGTTCGCCGCCGCCGGCTTTCTCACCTGCGGTCTGCTCTCCTGCGTCCCCCTGTTCCGGATCGCCGTGCTGCGCGGCAGCCGACTCGACTGGACACTGGCCTGGCTGAGCCTTCCGGCGTCCATCGGCTGCCTCGCCGTGGTCGGCTCCCTGCCGGAGACCGACCGCCGGGGGGACGTCGCGATGGCCGCCCTGCTGCTGATCGGGGCGGCGGCCAGCGCGCACTTCCTGGTGGCCGACATACGCCTGCACGCCGCGCGGCCGCCGTTCCCCGGCTACCAGCCCTACCCCGCCGCCGGTCCGCACTACGCCCAGACGCAGCCCGCCGCCGGTCCGCACTACGCCCAGACGCAGCCCGCCGTCGGCCCGTACGCGCCCACGTTCCCGTCGCAGACCCCGCTGCGCCCGGACCCACGGCACACTCCCCCCGGACTGCACACGCCCGTGCCTCAACCGCCCCAGCCCCAGTCGCCGGTGGCCCGCGCACCCGTTCCTCAGCCGCCCGCCCCCACGCCACCTCCCCAGCACCCCGCCCCCGCCCGCATCGACCAGGTCCGTGCCGAGCTCGACGAGCTCAGCGACTACCTGCGCCAGCACGACGGCACGGGCAACGGGCACGGCGGTGGCAGCCCCGAGGGCGGAAGGTGACCGTGGCGACAGGACGCGTCGTCGCCGGCCGGTACGAACTGGCCACGCTCATCGGGCAGGGCGGCATGGGACAGGTCTGGACGGCCTACGACGGGCGCCTCGACCGGCGCGTGGCGGTGAAGCTGCTGCGCCCCGACAAGGTGGCCGGCCAGGAGGCCGACGAACTGCGCCGCCGCTTCGTGCGCGAATGCCGGGTGACCGCCCAGGTCGATCACCCCGGCCTGGTCACCGTGCACGACGCGGGCAGCGAGGGCGAGGAGCTGTTCCTCGTCATGCAGTACGTCGACGGCGCCGACCTCTCCGACCACCTCGCCGAGAACGACCCCTACCCCTGGCAGTGGGCGGTCGCCGTGGCCGCGCAGCTGTGCGCCGTACTGAGCGCCGTGCACGCCGTGCCGATCGTCCACCGCGACCTCAAGCCGCGCAACGTGATGGTGAAGCAGGACGGCACCGTCACCGTCCTCGACCTCGGCGTCGCCTCCGTCATGGACGCCGACACCACCCGCCTCACCCACACCGGCACCCCCATCGGCTCGCCCGCCTACATGGCGCCCGAGCAGGCCATGGGCGGCGCCGTCGGCCCGTACACCGACCTGTACGCGCTCGGCGTCCTGCTGCACGAACTGCTCAGCGGCGACGTCCCGTTCGCGGGTTCGACGGCGCTCGGCGTGCTCCACCGGCACCTGTACGAGCCGCCGCTGCCCGTGCGCCGCATCCGACCCGAGGTCCCCGAGGCGCTCGAGACCCTGGTCCTGCGCCTGCTCGCCAAGGACCCGCAGCACCGCCCCGCCTCCGCCCAGGAGGTCTACGAGCACCTGGCGCTGCTGCTGCCCGCGCGCGGCATGCCCACCGGCGGCCCCCTCGACCCCACCCGCCCCTTCGTGCGCCCGCACGCCCCCTGGCCCGACCG
>NZ_JAGMUF010000030.1:0-46207 GCF_019049125.1 Streptomyces sp. AC602_WCS936
GCTGGCTGGACTGGTACAACTACCACCGACCCCACACCGGAATCGGCGGCCAAACACCAGCCAGCCGCGTCACCAACCTGTCCGATCAGCACACCTAGCACAGTGATCCACTTCGCCGCTGGGGTTCCGTGAAATGCCTCCGGTCCTGCGTCGGGGCCGGCCACGGTCCGGCTCGTGCCGGTGGAATTTCTGAGTGATGAGCAGGCCGAGACGTACGGGACGTTCGCCGAGGAGCCGCTCCGCCCCGAGCCGCAGCGGTTCTTCTTCCTGGACGACGTGGCCAGGACCTGATCGCCCTGCGGCGGACGAAGCATCACCAGCTCGGGTTCGTGCTCCAGATGTGCACGGTGCGGTACGTCGGCCTGTTCCTGGAGGACCCGCTCCCCGCGCCGTGGCCGGTGGTCGAGCACCGGCCACGGCGCTTGAACGGCAAGTCGAACGCTCCCGCCGCATCGACGCCGAGGGGTTCCACCGGCTCCTCGACGGCGTCATCATCGACGACGCCGAAGTCTTCAACGACAAACTCCGCGAGTGGGAGGACTACTACAACTACCATCGCCCCCACGGCGGCCTCGGCGGCCAGACACCCTACGAACGCCTCAAGCAGAAGACCACGGCCCAGGCGTAATCGGTGATCGTCAGTGGCACACCGACACCGGACCCACGCTCGTCACAGGGTGCCACGAATCCTGGCGCTCAGTCCGCGACGAAGGGTGCGTATCCGACCGGGACCTCGCTCACCTCAAGGTCTGAGAAGAGCAAGGTCAGATCGTGAGCGTTGGTCTCAACGTGCACCTCATGGAAGTCGATCCCGACAGCCTTCGACCAGCGGAGGGCGGCCTCCGACTTGAGACGAAGCTCGGCACCGTACAGCTCGTGGTACTTCGCCCCCCAGACATAACCGCCGAGGTCAGGGTCAGCGGTTTCGTGGTCGAGTAGCTGGTCGTCCAAGGAATCCCGCCAGGTGTCAGTGGACAGGAACGTCTCACATCGGGCCTCGACGCAGTACCGGAAGAGATACCGCAGGTAGGTCGACGGGCTTTGGGGGCCGTTCCACACGTTGACGATGACCTCGTAGTCACGCATGTAGGTGGTGTATCCGTGGTGCACGACAACGGCTTCGATGTGTTCGTTCAGCGTCCGCTGAAGTTCGGCGGTGTCCATGCCACCCTTCTACCTCACGTGGCAAGTCCTTCGACAGCGAGATTCAGTGCGTAGGCAGGCGTCGGCTCAGAGATCGCCCGGACAAGTCCTCCAGGCGTTCGCGGGCTCGGATCCGCCCGCCTCACCGGTTGAGGTGAGGCGGGCGGATCCGGGGGTAGGGCTGCACCGGCCGGTTCAGGCCTTACCCGCCAGTTGCTGCTGCTCGGGCTCGTCGGAGCTGCTCCCACCGGGGTCGTCGGCCGTCGGCTTGGAGAGCCAACGCAGGGTGGCGGCTCCGAGCACGGCATGCAGCAGAGCGGCCACCAGGACGGCGGCGTGCAGGCCAGTGACAAAGGCGCTCTTCGCGTCCTGAAGCGCCGCGGGCACGAGATCCGGCAGGTGGCGCGTCTCCTCCAGGGTGGGAGCGAGGTCCGGCCCCTGGAGGCGGAAGATCAGGGCGGCGAGCGACCCGAGGATCGCGATGCCGAGGGCGTTGCCGATCTCGTTGCTGGTCTCGGCGATCGCGCCGGCCGAACCCGCACGCTCCGCGGGGACCGCGCCGACGGCGGTGTCGGCGACCACGCTGAAGGAGATGCCGTAGCCGACTCCAGCGATCATGGTCGAGGCGACGTACCAGCCGACGCCACCGGTGATGGTGGTGGGCAGGAGCAGAAGCAGGCCGCCGGCGATGGTGAAGTGGCAGATGATGAGCGCGCCCTTCTTGCCGATACGGTCGACGAAGGCGGGGGTGACGATGCAGGTGATGGTGAGGACCGCCGCTCCGGGGAGCGCGAGCAGTGCCGCGTGCAGGACGCTCAGGCCCAGGACGGACTGAAGGTAGATGCCGGACAGGTAGGCCGCCGCCGACCATGCCGCCAGCGGCAGCAGCCCGGTGATGATCGCGATCGTGAAGGTGCGGTCGCGGAACAGGGAGAAGTCGATCAGCGGGTGCTCGAGGTGCCGCTGGCGGAGCGCGAAGAACGTCAGGGTCGCAAGGCCGAGCAGCCCGGTCACGGCCGGCAGGACCGTAAAGCCGTCTGCGGCCAGGTGCTTGATGCCGTAGATCGTGAGCAGCAGGCCCCCGGCGGAGGCCACGACGCTGAGCAGGTCGACGCGGCCGGTCCGGGTCGCCCGTACCTCCCGCAGCAGGACCGGCGCGAGCACCAGGAAGACGGCGATGACGGGCAGGTTGACCAGGAAGACCGAGCCCCACCAGAACTGTCCGAGCAGCGCGCCTCCGACGACCGGACCGATGGCGAACCCGGCCGCGAACGCGGCGGCGAAGACCCCGATCGCCCGGGCACGCTGCTTCGGGTCGGGGAACAGCTCGCTAAGCACCGCGAGCGCGGAGGGCAGCAGGGTCGCGCCGGCCACGCCCATGAGGGCCCGGCAGGCGATGAGAAGCTCCGGGGTCGGCGCGAACGCCGCCCCGGCGGATCCGACACCGAACACGGCCGCGCCGATCATCAGCAGCTTCAGGCGGCCGTAGCGGTCACCGATGCTACCGAAGGCGACCAGCAGGGAACCCACGGCGAAGCCATAGATGTCCAGCATCCACAACGCCTGGTCGGCGGTGGGCGAGATGGCCTCGGTGATGCTCGGCATCGCCAGGAACAGGATCGAACCGTCCATCGAGACCAGCAGGACCGGGCCGAGGATCACCACGAGCCCGAGCCAGGCCCGCAGGCCGGGCGAAGGGTGTGCATGCTGTTGAGTCATGCCCTCGACGGTCCGGCACCGTGAGTACAGCAACCATCCCCGTGCTGTGGGTACACCTGACAGGTACACCCACAAACCCGGCCCGCGTCTTACGCTCGAACGCATGGAGAGCCTCGGAACGTTCCTGAAGAGCCGCCGCGACCGGGTCACCCCGGCCGAGATCGGCCTGCGCACCTACGGCACCTCCCGCCGCGTTCCCGGCCTCAGGCGTGAAGAACTCGCCCAGCTCGCCGGAGTGAGCGCGGGGTATTACACGCGCCTGGAACAGGGGCAGGCCGACACGGCATCCGAGCAGGTGCTGGACGCGCTGGCCCGCGTGCTCAGGCTCGACCAGGTGGAGACCGTCCACCTGCACAACCTCGCCCGACAGTCCGCGAAGCCCGGCCTGAGCCAACCGCCTCCCGAGGAACCGCACCCGCGCGTCCTCACACTCCTGAAGTCGCTCGGCGAGGCCCTCCCCGCGATCGTCCTCGGCAGGCGCGGGGACGTGCTCGCCTGGAACCGCACCGGGCACGCACTCTTCGCTGAGCACATCTCCTACGAGGCGCCACGGGACCCGGAGCAGCATCCGTCGATTCCCCGCATGTTCTTCCTCGACCCCCACACCCGGGCCATGTACTGCAACTGGCACGAGCTGGCCCGCGTCCACGTCGCCTATCTGCGGCTCACCGCGGGCCGGTACCCGACCGACGCCCGGCTCGCAGGCCTGATCGGGGAACTCACCATGCACAGCGACGACTTCGCGACGATGTGGGCCACCGGCGACGTCGCCGACTGCACCGTCGGCTCCATGCACCTGCGACACCCCACCGTCGGAACCGTGAACGTGGACTACCAGGTGTGGCTCCAGCCCGACAGCCCCGACCACCGGGTCGAGGTCTACACCGCGAACGACCCGGCCTCGTCCGATGCGCTGCGGGTCCTGACCCAGCAAGTCGGCCGGACCGACGAACCGGAGCCGCTCCGGCAGAGTTGACCCGGCCGTACCGAGCGTTCGCCGTGCGCCGAACGGCCACTCCCGTAAGACGCCCGGAAGGGGTGGGCGTCGTCGTACGGGAGTTGGCGTGCCGGGTGTGCGCCGGGGCGCCGGGGCGCCGGGGGTCAGGAAACAGCCTGTTCCCGTCTGCGCGGGAGCTCCTCGGCGGCCGCGTCCGGCTCCTCGCGGCAGCCAGCGCACCGCGAGGAGGCCGAGCGCGAAGGTGAGCGCGGCGGCGACGCCGATCGCCGCGTGCAGCCCGGTGACGAAAGCGTCCTTGGCCCGCTCCGCGTCCTCGGCGGTCAGGCCCGGGGTGCCCAGCGTCGTGCCGAGGGTGTCCGCGGGGCTGGGGCCGAGTAGCCGGAAGAGGAACGCGGCGAGCGAGCCGAGCTGGCCAACGCGTGAAGCCTCTGGTTCCGGAACGTGATCTTCGCAGACCAGTTCCTACCAGGGGCTTCTCGTGTATCTGATGCCAGGTCGAGCCCGTCTGACGGCCCTGGTCAGCCAGGAAGATCGCGGATCTGTCGGACGGGCGGCGTGGCCAATACCCTGAGCCCCGTCCGCACCACCTGGGGAGAGTCATGACAAGTAGGTTCACTGAGTTGGCCGTTGACTGCCACGACCCGGAGAGGCTCGCGGCCTTCTGGTGCGAGGTCCTGGACTTCAAGGTGATCGACCGGAGCGAGGGCAAGGTCGAGATCGGCTCCTGGGTGCCGACCGTCGACGGTGTTCGGGCCCGTCAGATGCCGCCCACCCTGCTGTTCATCCAGGTACCCGAGGGCAAGACCGTGAAGAACCGGCTTCACCTCGACGTCAGCCCGATCGACGGCAGCGCCGAGGACGAGGTGACCAGATTACTCGGCCTCGGCGCCACCAAGACGGATGTGGGCCAGGGGTCAGACCGAAACTGGGTGGTCATGGCAGACCCGGAGGGCAACGAGTTCTGCGTCCTACGCACCCTGGCACCGCAGGCCTAGACCGCGAGCGGGCACGCGACCCCCATCACACACCGCAACCGTCACGTGGCCGAGAAGACCTCAGTAGGAACACGCCTGGCTCCACTCCCCAGCCGAGTGCGCCGTCCGGCGCCGCACGACAGTCAGGTGAGGCCGGCGGTGGCGTTGTCCTCCCAGCCGTCGACCCGCTGGAAGTAGCCGTTCATGGAGCGGGAGTGCCGGGCCCATCCGCCCTGGTCGGCGATGGCCACGGCGTCCTTGCCCTTCTTACGTGCGGTCGTGGCCAGGCCGATACGGAGGGAGTGGCCGGTCCAGGCAAGCGGGATTCCGGCACGGGCGCTGATCCGCTTCACGGCCCGGGTGACGGAGTCGGGGACCATGCCGCCGGTGACGTTGCCGTGCCGGTCGACGCCGACGAACGCGGGAGCGTCCGGCTCCGACCAGTGCGGCGGGGCCTCGGCGGCGAGGCGGGACCGGTACGTCTTCCACGCCTCCACCGGGCAAATCTCCGGGTCCTGCTGGTAGTTGACCTTCGCGTCACGGACGCTGTGCTTCGTCTTGCCGGTGAGCACCGACACGACCAGGCCGCGCGGTGTCAGCGTGACGTCCCCGGCGAGGAGGCCGGCGGGGTCCTGGGCACGCGAGGCGTAGTGGAAGCCGGTCAGGACGAGCGCCTTGTCCCGGGCCCCGGCGAGATTGTCCGGGCAGGCCCTCGCCACCCGGTACAGGTCGGGGACCTCGGCCGCGGTGGCCTGGCCGCGGCCGCGCCGCTCCCCCGCCTTCAGCAGTTCCACGGCCGCCGCCTCCAGTGTGGCCCGCGCCTGTGCCTGGTCGTCCCGGCCCACCTCCGCACCGCGGCAGCGCAGTTCGACTACGGCCCCGGCGAGGATCGTGCTCGCCGACGAGGGTGCGTAGCCCTTGCCGTCCGCCCGGCCCCGGTCCAGCAGCCAGACGACGAACGCCACGAACGCGCCGCGCGTGGCCTCCAGTTCGGGAAATCCCTGCGCCGCGCAGAACCGCGTCCAGACCTTCCACGCCTTCGCGTACGTGTCCGTCGTGTTGGCCGGTCGCAGTCGCCGCTGCACCTGGTCCGCGAAGTCCTCCGCGTCCGCGAGACGCCGTGCGACCTCCACGCCATGGCGCTGCGCCCACTGGACGACCAGAGGAGACCGCTCCACTGGGACGGGAGTCGAGTCGGCCTCTTCTGGCGGATGCTCGGCGGCGGTGCTCAACGGGCGCTCCCCCGATCGGTCCTGACATCGGATAAGGAGAGGTTATCCGATGCCAGGACGCACGGCGCCCTCCGTGAAGGCCGGTCCGCCTCCCCATGAGGAATCGTGGCCACACTCCGCGAGAACCGCATGCGGGCCGACTGGGATGACCCCATGCCCTCCATGTAGATTCCGCAGAACCGGGTAAGAATCTGACGGAAGGCAACATGAAGATCACGATCGAGGGCGCGGACCGGGACTTCGCCGAGAAGCTCGTCGCGCTCGCCGCAGCGCACCACGCGGAGCTGACTGTCGCCGCCGTCGACACCGCCTGGACCGTCGAGCGGGCCAAGCGCTATCTGCGCTCGCTGACCGCCGGCGCCCGCCGGTTCGCCGAGATGGTCGTCGTCGACGGCGACGGTTACATCGACGCGGACCAACTGCGCTCCGCTCTCGGCAAACTCAACGGCCCGACCGTCGCCCTGTCCCGGGCCGTCCCGCGCGGCGTGCGCGAGGGCTGGTGGCCCGAGGGCATCAGCGCGCCCATCACACCGGTCTACGATCCGGACATTACGAGCTGGCAGAAGGTCATCGCCTACGAGATGACCAGTGACAGTGTCCCCGTCTTCCGCTCCGCCTTCGCCGCCCTGAACACCGGCTGAACAGCGGCCCCCGCGTCACCGGAGCCGCCCGCCCCTTGGAGCGGGGAGGCGCCGTCCGCCTTCGCCATACCACCCGGATGGGGCGCCGCCGACAACGTACCGCTGTCACGCTCGACGAGGGTGGCACCCGCGCAGGGACCGACACCGCCAACGCGCATCAGCGGGACAGATGAGCAGGTCAAAGGGGCGTTGCGCGTCTTGGGCTCTAACAAAGCTGCTGATCACGAGATTCTCGGCCTGCTGTCTCGTAGGTCTGGTTATGGGCATCCGTCATTCGCGGCCGTGGGTCGCGTCGGACGGACTGTGGTCGCTGGTCGAGCCGTTGTTGCCGAAGCCGGGTCCGAAGAAGTGCGAGGGCAGACCGCGGATGCCGGACCGGCAGGCCCTGTGCGGGATTCTCTTCGTCCTGCACACCGGCATCCATTGAGTACCTGCCCCAGGAGCTCGGCTTCGGCTCGGGCATGACCTGCCGACGGCGCCTTGCGGCCTGGAACGAGGCCGGCGACTGGGGCCGGCTCCACCAGCTGCTGCTGAACGAGTGCGGTCGACGAACCAGCTGGACTGGGAACGGGCAGTGATCGACTCCTCGCACGTGTGGACCGCACGCAGGGGACCAAAAGCGGACCCAGCCCGGTCGACCACGCACGGTCGGGCAGCAAGCACCCATCGGATGTCTCATCGTCGAGGGCAGGGCATCCGGCCCTCGTCGGAGCTCACCTCGCCGGGGTGATGTCGACCGACATCTCGGCAACAGCTGCCGCGAGGGATGCCTCGCACTCGGTGTCTGACGGCGCCGCGACTATCGCATAGCCCAGGCGAGCCATGTAACCGCGTGGCGGTAGCGCGACTGCTGCTCCTGCGGAGAGGAGAGTTCCGGTCGCGACGAGGTTGGGGTGGGACTCAGTGCGGGGAAGGCTGACTGCGTTGAACGTTCCGTCGCGATCCGCGTACACAATCTGATGCGCGGCGCTGCGGTGGACCTGTCGTTCGATGAGGGGCGGCTCTCCGCAGGCCACCCGGGCGGCGATGGTGGCGCCGTCCAGTCCCATGGCGAGTTTCGCCAGGTGCGGCACGAAGTCACCGGCGAGTCGACCGTTGACCTCGATGATCACTGGCCCGTCCGGAGTCAGTCTGATCTCGGTGTGCGTCATGCCAGTGCGGATGCCGAGCGCCGTGTGGGCTGTCCGCAGCATCTCAATGAGGCCGGCGTCGAGCAGCAATGGATCACCGGCGTTTATGGTCTGGCCGGTCTCCTCGAAGAAGGGCTCCGGACCGAAACGCTTCCGGATGATGTACATCGGCTCCAGTCGCCCGTCTACGACGACGGAGTCGACTGCGATCTCGGGGCCTGCCAGGAACTGTTCTACCAGGGCCCCACCACCATGCCGCTGGGCACCGTCTCGTGCAGCCGAGGCCGCGATCTGAAAACCCGTCTCGATGTCTGCCTGCGAACGGACCATGATGACGCCGATGCTTCCGGCGAGGCCGCGGGGCTTGAGAACCACTGGGTAGCCGAAGTCCTCGCCGATGGAGGCGGCTTCCGCAGCGGTTCTGGCGAAGGCGAAGCGGGGCTGACGGACTCCGCTGTCCGTGAGCAGCTGCCGGGTTCGTTCCTTGTCGCGGCAGTTTTCGGCGACACCGTGACCCAGGGACGGGAGGCCAAACTCGTCAGCGATTTGGCACGTGGCGGAAAGGAACATCTCCTCAAAGGTGAGAACCCCTCGAATGGGGACTGATGCGGCCAGCTTGCGTACGGCTTCGAGGAGGAAGGTTATGTTCGTGCTGACTTGGGCCGAGTTCAGTCGAGGTATCACCGTGTACCCGGAGACGTATTGCCGCTGCCAGGTGGGCTCTTGATCTGAAAGTAGCCAAACACGACTTCTTGAGAGCGACCGGAACAGCTCTTCCCGGTATTCCTTCGGTCCCGTACCTACGACAAGAAGAACGGGTTCCGTAGACATAAGTCCCCCATTGACAGGTTGCGGTGAGAACGACTGTGCGGGGGAAGTTGCTCCCTGAAATCCCGCCTGGAAGGCGGGTAGATGGTGGCTCGACTCCGCACCCCCGACGCGGATCGCCAGCCCAGACGCTACGACCCGGTGGCCACCTACGCAACAGACTTGATCATGTTTTTAAGGGTGCATGACCTGCAGAGATGCCACTATGTGTCGCCGGTCACACCCCGGTTGCGGAGGTAACCCATCCATGTATCGTTACCCCCCGTTCACCGTAGGGTCACCTGCGGTTAAGGGGGATTAGCGGGAGCGGGGGCCAGGCGCAGGCGTGCCGGCGATGACCTGACGTCTCAGGATCGGAACGTTTCCGGAGCCTCGCGCAGGGGCTTGACCGGCCTCTCCCACCTCCATCCGTATGTCTGTTTTTGGGGGCTTCATGGATTCCATCATGTCTTGCGACGTCGTGGTGGTTGGTGCTGGATTTGCAGGACTTATGTGCGCCGACCGACTGTCCAAGCTTGGCTACACGGTCACAATCATCGAGAAGGCGCCGGCCACCCTTGCAGGAACCAGCAGCCGAAACGAGGGATGGCTGCATGCCGGCACTTACCACGCTCTGTCGGTCAGGGATCCCCGCGAGGCTGCGGCCGTTGCCAAGCGCTGCCGCTTCGGGTGGGAAGAAATCCAACGGCGTTTCCCAGAGTGCGTAGAGGCCGAGAAGGGCAAGGCCGTCGCGATCCTCCCCGAAGCCCAGCTCGCTGAGTCGTTGAGCCGCTGGGAGGAGGCCCGTGTCGGGCATGTCCGGCTGAACGGCTCGCAGTGCGAGCAACTGGCTGATCATGTCCGCATCGGAGAGGACGAAGCGGCCTTCTGGGTCGATGACCTCGGGATCAATACCCGGATGCTGGCAGCCAGTCTCATCGCTGAACTGCGCACGCGCGGCGTACAGATCCTCCTCGGTGCCCGGATACTCGGCCGTTCGAACGACCGCTTGCACGTCGCGACCGCGGACGGGACCTTCGATCTCACCCACCGGTTCATCGTCTGCGCGGCCGGCTTCGAGACGGAACGCGCCTGCGCTGATCTGGAGATCCCACCAGTCCAGGTCCGGCTGTGGCGAAGCCACTTGGTGACCATGCCCAAGGTGGCGCCGGTGTCGGTGTTCGGCGTGGCTCCTCAGCAGGCCGCGATGATCAATCACGGGTCCTGGAGCATCATCGGTTTCAATGAGGACGCGACCGTTGTGGACCGACCGACGTTCGATGTGGACCCGGTCATCGCCGACCGGCTCGAAGAGGCCGTCCGGTGGAGGTTCCCCCAGGCTGACCTGAGTGCCACCAAGCGGTCCGCCTGTGTGAAGGTCGACTACGCGGCGCACGAGAACAGCGCGCGGTCCCTGAACATCCGCATGTTCCCGGTCCTCGACAACGCCGTGGTCGTTCTGCCCGGGAAGATGACCGAGGCTCCCTATAGCGCCAACGTCGTGGCCAGCCACGTCTTCGAGGTACTCGGCCAGGGCACCGTCACGGCTCGCCCCATCGACACCTACGCGTTGACCAGCCAGGGGAGCTGACCGTGCAGGATCACATCACCGGGTTGATGGACGAGCACCGTCGCAGGAACGGGCTCCTGACGCTGGCCGAGGTGGCGGCCCTGGCTGAGACGAACACCATCTTCGACCCGTTCTCGACGCTGATTGCGCGCGACGCCGCGATCGGCGAGGGCAACACCTTCTTCCCCGGGGCCATCGTGCAGTGCAACGGCGGGACGTGTTCCGTCGGCAGCGAGAACACTTTCTATCCATCGACACTGGTGATCGCTGCCAACGGCGGACGAGTCGTCATCGGCGACGGGTGCTCCCTGGGTCCCGGGGGGGTCCAGATCAAGGCCAACCAACCCGGCTCCGTACTGTCGATCGGCAACCGCGCGCGGCTGCTCAACGGTGCCGAGATCGTCGGATCCAGCTCCATCGGCGACGGTGCCCAGATCATCGGCGCCATCTCGGCACAGAGCGTCCAGCTGGCCGGAGGCGACGACTTCACGGGTCCTGACCCCGATCGTCGTGGCGCCGTACTCAAGGGGAGCGGGCTCGCCCGCGGAACGCGGCTCGAGATCGGCGACGTTGTGAACGGCCTCGGCGACTTCAGCTCAGCGGCCGTCGAGCGTCAGCTCGCTTACCACCCACGGAGCAAGTGATGAGCAGGACGACAGCCCAGCGAGTTCAAGGGGTAGAGCTCGGGCTCGGTCTGATCGGTATCGGCCGGCCGTGGCCCACCCCGGATGCCGCCGTGTGCACCGCCGAGCAGGCTTGGACCCTGCTCGATCGGGCGCTTGAGCTGAACATCCGCTTCTTCGACACGGCTGCCGCGTACGGCCGCAGCGAGGCGGTGCTCGGCGAGTACCTGGGCAATCTGCCGGCCGTTCGACGCGAGGAACTCCTGATCGCGACGAAGTGCGGCG
This sequence comes from Streptomyces sp. AC602_WCS936, assembly GCF_019049125.1. NCBI lineage: Bacteria > Bacillati > Actinomycetota > Actinomycetes > Kitasatosporales > Streptomycetaceae > Streptomyces > Streptomyces sp. AC602_WCS936. The sequence goes on from NZ_JAGMUF010000030.1 coordinate 11,083, forward strand.
AGACGTGGCCGACTCCAGCGGGCGCGCAGCCGGACCATTCGCTCGTCGCCCTGGAGATGAGCTTCGAGCGGTCCCATCGGCTGCTGGGCCGCATCGACCTCCTCCAACTGCACAAGTGCACCGTCGATGATCTGCGCGACGATCATCTCCTCGCCTGGTTCGAAGGTCTGCGGGCCTCCGGTGAGGTGGGTGCCATTGGTGTCAGTGTCTCCTCCGAGGAAGCGCTGCGGGCGGCGCTCGACACAGCTGTCTTCGACACCGTCCAGTTCCCGGCGAATTCGAGTAAACCCGACTTCACCGCCGCGTTCGCCGAAGCCGAGCGCTCGCACCTGCCCCTGCTCAACCGGCCCATGGCGTCCGGGGCTCTCGCCGACACCGGCAACCCCTTCGTCTTCCACACGGCCGCCTTCCAGCGTGCGGTCGTCCTGACCGGCACCACACAGGTCAGCCACCTCGAGGCAAACGCGGCGGCGTTCGCTTCGGCCATGGCCGCAGCGACAACAGATCAGGACGTGTAGATGACCACCACAGACACCCCGGCGACGGCCTCGATCATCCACCCCCTGTCGCCCCAGCAACGCCGCATGCTCGAGTTCATCGGCGGGCGTACGGACTCCTACTACCTCATGGTCGAGGCATTCGTCCTCAAGGGAGACCTGGACGTCGGCGCCCTGCGGCAGGGAGCTGTCAACGTACTGGACCGGCACGACGTGCTCCGTTCCGTGTACCCGGCCGATCAGGACGGCTACCGGACCATTGGTCCCGGCGCCGACCTGATCGACCGGATCTGGATCGAGGCACCAGGAGGGCGTTTCGCCTCGGCCGATGAGGCACTGGCCGCTGGGCTGGACACGGCGGCTCGACCGATGGGCCTGGACAGCGAGCCCCCGCTCAGGATGTGGCTGACCCGCCTGAACCAGACCGAAGCAGTACTGATCGTCTGCGGACACCACCTGGTGTTCGACGCCTGGACCTTCATGCTGTTCTACGAGGACCTCGCCGCCGAATACCGGACCCTGACGGCCGGCGGTAAGCCGCGGCGTCTGCCGCAGCAGTACTCCGACGCCCAGGCGCCGCAGGACGACGACGCGCTCGACGGCTGGTCCACGCTCCTGGGCCGTCGATACCTGGCTACCAGGGCACTGGACGCCTGCGCCAAGACTCCCAAGGGCCCCGGTGCGGTACACCGCCGTGTCTGGCCCGGGTTGAGCGCCGGCGTGCTCGGCGCTGCCAGGCATCACTCAGTCACCCCGTTCGTCATCGCCTCGGTGGCGATGCTGCAGGCCCTGTCGGACGTCCTCGGCGACGAGGAGGCCGTGTTCGGCTCCGCCTACGCAGGCCGGACCACGGCGGCTTCCGCAAACGCGCTCGGCTACTACTCGACGACCCTGTTCGTCGGAGAGGATCTCGGCGCCCACTCGTCAGTGGACCAGCTCATCTCCTCCGTCAACAGCGGCTTGAAGCGTTGGCACCACTGCGCGCGCATCCAGTGGGAGGACCTGCTCGCGCGCTACGACGCAAATGACCTGTATCCGGTGAAGTTCGCCTTCCAACCCAAGGAACTGGCGGAACGGCAGCTGAAACTGCCCGGCATCGACACCTCAAGGATCAGCCGCAAGAAGGCGAACCTGTCCGCGCGCCGGCCGGTCAACTTCATCGGCTCCTACGACGCCGACGTCGTGTCGGTGTCAGTGATCACACGCACCGATGTGCTCACCGACGACCAGGCGACGTCGCTCATCGACGGCTTCGGCCGACGCCTCACGGCTCTCGCTGAATCGGCATCGGCCCGCTAGTCGCTCGACCCACACCGCAACTCATCACAGGTGGCACGCACGCAACGCCGTGCCGGAACGGAGAGACCCAATGCAGTCCGAACTTGATGTCATGGAGAAGGAGATCGCGACCCTGTGGGCAGAGGCCCTCGGCCTCGACAGCGTGGCCGGTGACGAGGACTTCTTCGACCTGGGGGGCACCTCCATCACTGCCATCCGGCTGCTGCCCGAGATCACGGAGCGGTTCGGCGTCGAGCCGAGCATCGGAGTGATCTTCGATCACCCCACCGCACGCGCGATGGCGGTCGCCCTGGCCGACCTCGGCGCCAAGGTCGCCGGCTGACCCCACGGCCGATCCGTACAAGCACTCACCGAAACGGGGGAACATCCTTGAGTACAGAGCGCACCGGCGGCCCGATGACACATCCCGTTGTCAGCCTCCTCAACCATGCGGTCACAGCCCGCCCCGAAGGCAGCGCGATCGAAACAGCCGACCGCGTGATCAGCTACCGGGAACTCGGAAACGCGGTGGAGGGCCTTGCCGCATGGTTCGGCCTTCAGGGGGTCGCCCCTCGCGACCGGATCCTCATCAGGGGCGAACGGAGCAGCCTGTTCGTCACGGCCCTCCTCGCCTCCTGGTCGGCGGGGGCCGTGCCGGCACCGGTCGACGGCACGCATCCGGAAGCCCGGATCGCGCGCTACCAAGCGGCCGCCCGGGTTCACTGGGTGCTGTCATTGACACCGGAACCCACTCTGGTCCGTGTGGACCACGGCAGTGCACCCGTACCCGGGGACGGCCTGAGCCACATCCTCTTCACTTCCGGCACCACTGGAAATCCCGCCGCGGTCGCCGTCGGGCCCGAGCCTCTGCGGGCCATGTCCGCTTGGTATGCGCAGGAATTCGATCCCAGTCCTACCGACCGTATCGGACTGCTCGGCGGTCTGGGCCATGACCCGGTCCTGCGGGACGTGGTAGCTGCCCTCCTGGGAACGGCGACCTTGGTGGTGCCCGCTCCCGAGGCGTTGAGCATGCCGGGCCAGCTGGCTGCCTTCGCGGAACGCGCGGAACTCACCATCCTGCACGGCACGCCGGCCCTGCTCGAGTTCGGCCTGCTCCCAGGCGCCGGCCGGGATCGTCGGCTGTCGAAACTCCGGCTGGTCCTGTGCGGCGGCGCCCCCCTGCCGGGCGAGGTCGGGAGACGGATGAAGCTCCTCTGCGACAGCGCCCGCCTGTTCAACGTCTACGGCGCAACGGAGACGCCGCAAATCGCCGCCGCCCATGAGTTGCGCGCACCGCTCGGCGTCGGGGAGCACGTGCCGATCGGCAGCGGGGTGGCTGGTGCAGTCGTCCTGCTGGGGGCCGAGCTCCCAGGCGCAGACCTGGAGGCGGACGAGATTGTCGTCCGCAGCAGGAACCTGGCACTCGGATACCTCGACGACGAACGGGTCAACGACCGCTTCCGGCCGGACCCGCTGGGTGTGGAGGGCTACCGGCTCTATCTGACCGGGGATCTGGGCGTTCGCGAGGCCGACGGCGAGCTGTACGTCACGGGCCGAGCCGATCGGCAGATATCCGTCAACGGCTACCGGGTCGCCCTGCAGGAGATCGAAGCCGCAGCCACTCGCCACCCGCACGTCACCGAGGCGGCCGCCATGCTGGAAACGGGACCCCGCGGAGACTTCTTGGCGATCACCGTCACCGTCCGTGATGGAACACCCGTCACGTCGACCGACCTGCGTCGTCACCTTCGCGGTGAGCTGCCCGCACACGCGGTGCCCTCGGCTGTTCGCTTCGGCGAGTCGGGTCTCGACCGCAACCACAAGGCGCGTCTGGTAGCGAATGGCTGACGAGGTGGCGCAGAAACAGGATTCACCGATGGATCACACCGAGATACTGAGGTTCGCGCGGATTGAAGAGGTACCGGAGGACGTCTGGCGTGACCTCTCCGAACCAAGCTCCCTCTTCACCGCCCGCGCCTGGAGCCTGACGCTACGACGCTCCAACCCGACCGTACCCGTGGAGTTCTGGGCTGCCCGTAACAGTGAGGGCTGGCTCCTGGGCATACCCGTGCACATCTACCCGGAGGCACCAGGCCGGTCCACCTACGATGTGTGGGCACTGCATCGTCAAGACCTCGAGCCGGCCGCGGACTCCAACCATCGTTCCCGCCCCCACGTCCTCATCGGCACCCGCAACGGACAGCGCAACGGATTTCTGCGCTCCACCCGGCAACTGGACCCGAAGCTCACCGGGCGACTCCTCAGTGCGATCGCCGCGGAGCACCACACGAGTGTGGTCAGCATGCTCTACCTCGATCGCGCGCTCCTGCACGAGGTCCGCGGCCAACTCGGCAACTGGCACGCCGGATTCATCGGCGCAGCGGCCGAGCTCCAGGTGCCGGCCGGCGAAACGGATGTCGACGCCTTCACGAGGACGGTGCGCGACGGCCGGGCACGCGGACGTATTCGGGCCGAACTCCGCAGTATCGCGGACGAGGAACCGGCGATCCGCATCGAATCCGTCAGCGAGATCGAGGCGCTGGCTCCCCGACTGGCGCCTCTCCTCGTGAAGCTCAATCGACGGCACGGCCAACCGGCGGACGAAGCAAGCATGTCCGCATACATCTGCGCAAGCGCCAACTCCGGGCTTCAGCCGCAGCTCTTCCTGACTGGAAGTCTCGCCGAGCCAAGAGCCTTCTCACTGAGTGTGCAGGACAGTCACCTGATGTCGGTCCGTGTGGTCGGCCTCGACGACGACCGGCTCGGCAGCCGGGCCACAGACTACCCGCGCGTCCTCGTTTACGAGCCGTTGGCGTACGCCATGCGCGCGGGCGCGCAGGCCGTCGACCTCGGTGTTGGAGCCCTCTACGCCAAAATGCTCCGTGGGGCGCAGGCCGTGCCGCTGTACAGCCTCGTCCGACTTCCTGACAGCCTGGGCGCCACCGTCACCGCCGGCGGAGACCGCATGCGGCTCGCTGACCTTCGTGCTGAAAGCCCGAAGCTGTCCGAGGAGACGCTCCTTGGCTGGGCGGTCGACCATGGCTAGCCAGCTCCTTGGACGCGAGCAACACACTGGCTGGCGGCAATTCAACAACTACTGGGCGAGCCAGTCTTTCGCCCAGGCAGCCGGCCAGGTCCTCAACGTCGGATTCCCGCTCATCGCTGCGGAGCTCCTCGGCCTGAGGCCATCCGAGGTCGCGGTCACCACCTCGCTACAGTTCATCCCCTACCTGGTTGTCACTCCCATAGCGGGCATCATCGTGGACCGGATCAATCGCATCCGGCTGGTGATGACCTGCCATGCGCTGCGCGCGGTCCTCCTCGCACTGGTCGGCCTCCTGGCCGCCAACGCTTCCCTGACTGCCCCAGTTCTCTGGCTCACGGTCTTCCTGGCGGGTGCGCTGAACGCCCTGGCAAGCGTTGGCACGCTCGCCCTTGTGCCCGATCTGGCCCCGGACGGCGGCCTGGCCAAGGCCAACAGCCGGCTACAGCTGTCCATGTCGATCACGCAGGTCATCGGCCCCTCTGCTGCCGGCCTCCTGCTGGCTGTTTCCGGGAACTTGGTCTTCTTCGCCATCGCTCTGGCATTCGGTCTGGCTGCGGCCATGATCGTCCGTACTCGGGCCCGCGAGGTGGAAAGGGAAAAGGAATCCACGGATTCCTGGCTGGCGACGATCGTCGCCGGGGTCCGGTTCGTGCGCCAGACCACAACTCTGTGGGTGCTGCTGCTCCAGATGACCTTGTTCAACCTCTTCGAGCAGGCTGTGATCACGCTCTTCATGCTGTTCGCACTCCGCGAGCTGGACCTGGGCTCCACCCAGGTGGGCCTCGTCTTCGGCGCGGGAGCGATCGGATCCGTGGCCGGCGCCTGGCTCGCACCGCGCTTCAAGAGTGCGCGCGGTATCTCCGCCATCCTCGTCCTCTCGACCGGGCTGGCCTCTGTCGCACCGTGCGCGCTCCCGTTCGTTCCTCAGGGGTCACCCGTCGGGGCCATGGCCATGAGCGCAGTCGCTTTCTGCTTCTACGGGTTCGGGCTGACGGTGTTCAACGTCCACTCGAACACCCTCCGTCATCAACTCGCGCCGAGGGAGCTCCAGGGCCGGCTCGCCGCCGTTTTCAGGACCAGCGCCTTCACCTCGATCGCGCTGGGTGCAGCCCTCGGCGGTGTGCTTGCCGAGCAGATCTCATTCAGAACCGCCATCGGGGTCGCCTGCACCGGCCTGGTGTCCGCCTTCCTCCTCTTCGCCTGCCTGCTCACCCGCGCCACCAGAACCACATGAACACCACCTCATCGATCGTCCCGTCCACCGGCCGACCCGGAAAGCATGCCGTGCACAAGCAAGAGCAGATCATCCGTTCCTTCCGCCAGCTCAGTCCCGAGTCCATCAGCCTGGACGCACCGCTCGTCACCCTGTTCAGTGGTGGACTGGACAGCAGCTACCTGCTGCTGCGTTTGCGAAACTCGGGATACACCAACGTCCACGCGCTGAGCGTCGACCTCGACGAAGACGAGACCCGCGAACAGAAGCAGCGCATCGCCGACGAGCTCGGAGTGCGCCTGCACATCGTCGATGGTCGGCAGGCCTTCGCCGAGGAGTTCGTTCGCGCCGCCATCAAGGCCCAAGCGGTCTACCTCGACACTCACCCGGTCAGTTCGACACTCAGCCGTCCCCTCATCGCCCGATGTGCGGTGGAACTCGCCCGGGAACTCGGCGCTGTGGCCGTCCTCCACACCGCCAACCGGTCCCAGAACACCCTGCGGCGGCTCAACGGCGCCCTCGCCCTGCTGGGCTTCGACGGCTACTACGGGAGTCCCTACGACCTTGAGCCCATCGACCGCGACCAGAAGATCCAGGAACTCAAAGAGGTCGGCCTGGACCAGATGAGCGAGCGGATCGTCAGCGGGGACTCCAATCTGTGGTGCCGCGAATTCGAATCCGGAATCCTCGATGACCCTGAGGACCACGCCGTACCCGAGCATATGTACCGCTGGAGCCGAACGGAATCCGGGCTTCCTCCGGCTACGTTGGAAGTCCGGTTCCACGAGGGGACGCCCGTCGCGATCGACGGGGCGCACAAGCCTCTGCTCGAACTCATCAACGATCTGAACGCACGAGTCGGCGCCTTCGGCATCGGCCGGTACAGCGGCTTGGAGCACCTCGACAACGGCGAGAAGGTGCTCGAGATCAGAGAGATGCCGGCTGCCTGGTTGCTGCTGCGGACCTACCGTCACCTGGAGACCGCCTCCCTGGGGGCGGAGACCATCCGCGAGAAGATGCACCTCGAGCAGCTGTGGGTCCGGGAATCTCTCGAGGGCCGTTGGTATGGAGAGCTCCACAGTGCGCTTCAAGCGTTCATCGACATCTGCGCGCAGCAAGTCAGCGGGACCGTGCGCTGGAGGCTGACCGCCGGTGGCGCGGAAACGCGATCCATCGTGGCCGATGACCCCCGCTATCTCCGCGACAGGGAGATGTGGGAGAAGGAATCGATCCGAGCGGAGAACGCTCCGTACCTCGCGACCTGACAAGGTGTGCGGTCGACGCCGGGCCACTCCCGCGGAGCCGGCCCGCGTCCGCCACATCGCCCTCCTGCGCACCTAGGGCGCCGACGGCACGCCCGTGCGATACGAGACCACCACCCGGCCGACCGGAACCAAGACCACTCCTTGGACTCACTGCCGCCAGCGCCTCCACGACCTGACGGACGTGCAGCTTGAGGACAGAACCTACGCAGCCGAACACCTCGACCAGGTCTGACTGGCAAGCGCACGTGCTCTGGCATAGGTGCCGTCCGCCACAAGTCGGTGGATCAACGGCCGACGTCCCCTTGCTGATGCTGGTCAGCTGGAACGTGCACTCCCCGCATCGCCGAGGACGAGGTCGCTTCTCGCCGTGAGAATCGGCCTCAACTGGTGAAGGTGCAGTATTCCGACGCTGCGCTATTCCTCGGGTTCCGTGCAGGCGGTCAGGTAGGGGCGACTGCGACCTCGCCAATCAGTCTGGATTTGGCACCCCGTACGCTCGTTCGTCATCGGACCGACGCAGACTGGCGAGGGAGTAGGAGCGCATGACGGGGGACAAAGACTCGCAAGAGCTCGCGGCTGGAGTCGGCCGAGCGGCCCAGCCTGCTGAGAACGCCCGCCCCCGACTCCGTACGGGACCTATTCACTGGCTTCTGTTCAACAGCACGTGCGTTGCGGCCTTGGTGAGCCTGATGTGGCTCGCGCCGGTGATCCCGCTGCCGGGCCTGCTACGTGGCGCGGCCTTCCTCGTCTCTGCGCTGCTGATACCCCTGGCGCTGGTCCTGGTGCCGGCCCTCTTGCTCCGCCACATCCCTCACAAGAAGCCGCCGAAACTGGCCATAGTCGCGCTCATCGTTGCCATCGTTGCCGCAGTCGTGCTGGCAGTCATCACTCGCCAGGCCGGCAACGAGCGGGCGCTGCAAGAGAGGGGCCGGTGGGCAGAGGCCGTCGTGATCGAGGTCGAGAACCGCAAGACCGACAAGTGCACGCTCCGCACCCGCGACGGCCGAAAGATCTCACCTCAGCTGTCGGAGGGCGACGGCTGCGAAGCGGATTGGGTCGAGCCAGGCGACAAGCTGCGTGTGCTGTACGACCCCAAGGGTGCAGCCGGTCCGGTGGAGAACGTGGACGGGGAGCTGGAACCCGACTCGTACCGAGGGGCGGTCGGCGGCCTAGCAGCGCTGATCATCGCGGCAGGCACGTTGGGCTCTACACGGCTGAATCGGCGGGGCAACGAGTAGGACGGGGACACCTCTCCATTTCGCCCCCGGACGGCGCTGCAACCACGCAATTACGCTCGTTTGTCGTACTGGGGCATGTCGTGAAGCCCACGCGGTGAATCCGTTGGCCGCCCCTCCGGGAGGCCGCTGAGGGCCGTGATCGCGAAGCCGACCGTCGACCAGCGCGGGGCCCGGTGCGCATTCGACTACGCGGTGGACTGTCGGATGCGACGAACCCGGCCGTGGGCGCGACAAGAGGGAGAGGAGCGGGTGGGGCCTCCTCGTCATTGACCTTCACGACCCGGGGCCGGCCGCTGGTCGCGGTCAGCGTCACGTCTGCGCTCGAGTGCCAGGAGGCGCACGGCTGGCCGAAGTGATGAAAGCGATCAGGAAACCGCTGGTCAGGGCAATATCCTCAGGTGGCTGGCCTGTGCGTGGTCTCGCGCGGCATACTCGGGGCATGGCTGGCATCGAGATCGACGACACCACCGCGGACGCGCTGCGGGCCCTGGCCGACGCCGCGGGACTGCCGCTGGACGTCTACCTCGCGCAGGTCGCCGAGGAGAAACGGCGCGAGCGTGCGCTGGCCGAGGGCGCGGAGATCTTCCGGCAGGTGACCAGCGACCCGGAAACGGCCGCGGCGTTCGACGCCGAGTACGGTGGCTCTGCGCCGGCCCGGACCGCCCCGCGGGCGGCCTGACCTGTGCCTGCCGAGTACTACGTCGACTACCGGTGGTTCCTGGAGCGCCAGGCTGAGCTGCTGGACGATCTCGCCGTCAACGACTATTCCGTCTTCGTCGGCCTGGCCGCCCGGCACAAGGTCGACCCGCCCCGTCACGACCAGCACCACCCGGATGCCTTCTGGCGTGCGGCAGTAATGCTGGAGGAGTGCGTCGTGCTCCGGCCGCTGCCCGCCCGCAACGAGCTGTACGGCTTCGGCGTGGCCGTGGCGTACCTCGGAATGCACGGGGAACGGGTGAACACCAAGTTCGAGGCCTGGCGGGACCTCATCGCCGACATCACCGCCCTGCGGCTCGACTCCTTCGCCGTCGCCGAACGCCTGCGCTCACTGCGCCTGCCGGCGGCCTGATCTCGCTGTCGTCCTCCCCCTCCTCCACACTCAGGGTTTCCGCCGGCGGTCAAGGCAGAGGCCATCTAGCGGCGAGAGCCGGGCCGTGTTGCCGCCGCGAGCACGGACCATACCCACGGATGCAGGGAGAAGCCGCCTGCTGAGCGCCGCGGTGGTAGCGGGGGCCATCCCCGCGGGTGCGGGGAGCAGGGCGACAGCTCACGGCAGTGGCTCCCCCGCCTGGGACCATCCCCGCAGGTGCGGGGAGCAGATAGCCGCCGGTGGCCGCGCCTCGACGGATCGGGGCCATCCCCGCGGATGCGGGGAGCAGTTCGTGGCGGGCGTGGCGCTCGCTGCGCTGCTGGGACCATCCCCGCGGGTGCGGGGAGCAGAGCGCGTCGAGGGTCTCCTCGCCGCCGTTCTCGGGACCATCCCCGCGGGTGCGGGGAGCAGTCGATGCCGCCGAAATCGGCCTGGCTGGTGGAGGGACCATCCCCGCGGGTGCGGGGAGCAGAGGGGCTGACCGACCGCCGCGGCGAGCCGCTCGGGACCATCCCCGCGGGTGCGGGGAGCAGGAGTCCCCCGGCTCGCCCCCGTACCTGTAGGCGGGACCATCCCCGCGGGTGCGGGGAGCAGTCGTCGCAGGCGACGAGGTTGCCGATCACGCAGGGACCATCCCCGCGGGTGCGGGGAGCAGCCGGACGCGCGTGAGCCCCCGCACGAGGGACTGGGACCATCCCCGCGGGTGCGGGGAGCAGGTACAGCTGGGCGGCGAGCAGGGCCGGGGTCAGGGACCATCCCCGCGGGTGCGGGGAGCAGTCGCATCAGACGCTCGGCGCGGTCGACGCGCTGGGACCATCCCCGCGGGTGCGGGGAGCAGAGCGGCGGCGGTTCACGGCCGCGCCCCGGCGAGGGACCATCCCCGCGGGTGCGGGGAGCAGACTGCTTGGCCTGCGTCTTTATGACTGCAGGGACGCGGTTTCAGTGACTTTTGCAGATTCCGACAAATAGGGCATGGGTAGCTCCGTAGCTACTTGGCGGATCAGCCGCTCATTCTAGTCTCGAAGGGCCTTCTTCCTGGGGACTCTTCGAGCTGCCCTTCTCAGGCTCTCTTCACAGGGGCGTAGGTCCAAGGCCGAACGCTCGGGCGAGACTTGCCCGGATCACACTGTCTCCAGTGCGCACGACCGAGACGAGATCTCCTCGCAGCTCGTCCGGCATGCCCTCTCTCCCAAGGGCGCAGGCACGCACCAGGTCACGGCAATCCTGCGCTTGCCGGCCCGAGGCGATCGCGGTGAACAGGGGGCTGGTCAGAGTCTCGCGGGCCGCGTAGCCGTCCCGGGCCTTCGTCGTCCTGCGGTGGAGGTCGTCGACGATGCGGCGTGTGGCAGGTGTCTCGGTGGAACCGGTCGTGTCGAGGACTGTGAGGCCGAGGCGGGTGTCGAAGACGGTCATGCCCGGTTCGGTCTTCCGGCCGATGTACGCCGTCACCAGGTCCGCCACTTGGCGGTCGACCGGCTGCCCGGCGGCGCGGCGGCACAGGACGGTCAGGCAGGCCGTGACGGCCTGTTCCCACGGGTCGCCGGGCGTCGTGTCGGCGAGGAGGGCAGCGGCCCGGGCGATGTCGCCGGTGGTGAGCGCCGCGAGTACCGCGGTCTGGCGTCCGTCGAGCATCCGGCTGCCGACGCCGCGATGGGCTTCGATGTGTGCTTCGGCCTCGGCCCACCGTCCCGTGGTCGTGAGGGTGCGGGTGCCGTCGGCGAGGAGCACGCGCCACAGCCATGCGCGGACCTCGTGACGGTCCTCGTCCGTCGCGGTGAGGTCCGACGGTACGGCGACGCCCTCGAACCGGGCGGCCGTACCCGCCTCGACCGCCGCGTACAGGTCGAGCAGCCGCTGGCGTCCTTCGTCCGCGTGTCCGGCGCGGATCTGGAGGCGGGCGAGGTTGACGACGGGTTCTAGGCCCCGGATGGCGCTCATGCCGGGCAGGGGGCACGCGTCGAGATAGGCGGCGGCGTGGCGGCGGCACAGCTCGCGGGCGAGGTCGGGGAGGCCGACGTCGGAGGCGATGAGCGCGGCCTGGTTGCAGGCGGACGATGCGAGCCCCTGGTCGCTCTTCTCGACCGCGGTGCCGGTGAGTTCGACCAGGGCGCGTACGCGCTCGGGCAGTGGCAGGCAGGGAGGCCGGAATCGGGCGACGAGCGGGAAGCGTTGGGCTGTGGGTCCGTACGGGTCCATGGGTCCCCCGGGTGGGAGTGGGAGATGGTGCCCGCCGGCCACATGCCGGCTGGCGGGCACCGTCCGTCCGCTGCGTGAGGCGGTGTCAGCGCCAGTCGACGACGATGCGGTTCAACGGGGTGTCGAGTGTGAACAGGCCAGGGCTCGGCTCGGCCGTGGGGGCGTCGAGGGGGCGGAGCTCGAAGGTGGCCTCACGGCCGCGGTACTCCCGGTCCCAGGTGCGGACGGCGTCGGCGACCCGCGCGGCCAGCTCGTCGCCGCCAGGGCCGTGACCGATGACGCCGAACTCCCAGAGTTTGCCGCCCTCCGGTGTCTTCTGCTCCGACACCCGCCGCGCGAGGTAAGCGACGGCGCCCTTGTCGACGACCGCCGAAGAGGAGGGGTAGGGGTCCTCCGTGAGGAGAGTGCCCTTGGCGGTCCGGGGGAACAGCATCCGGATCAGGCCCGAGGGCAGGGAGCAGGTCACGAACAGTTCCATCCACTCGGGCGACTCCATGGCACGGACCGTCATGCCGGTCCACTCCTCGGTGCGCGGCTGGTACAGGACGCCGGTGAGGGCGTCGGCGTCGATGATCTGTCCGGCCGGGGCCTGCAGCCGTACGGTGCCGTCCGTGCTGAGCGGGATGACGCGGCGGGCGTCGTCGGCGATGCCGCGTCGCAGCGGCATGAAGGTGTTCATCTCGCTGCCGAGGGACACCCATCGGCCGTCGCGCTGCTCGTAGGCGACGGAGCGGGAGACGGTGCCCTTGAGGCGCTGGGGGACGAGGAGGCGGCCGCCGGGCGCGAGCTGCTGCAGCCAGGCGTGCGGCACTCCGTGCGCGCCGACGGTGGCGACGATCCGGTCGTACGGTGCGCCTTCGGCGTGGCCGAGGGCCCCGTCGCGGGTCACCGCCGTGACGTTGCCGACCCCGGCGGCGGCGAGGTGCGCACGGGCGCCCTCCACCAGGTCGTCGTCGACGTCGAGGGTGGTCACGTGTCCGCTCTCGCCGGTCAGGTGGGCGAGCAGAGCGGCGTTGTAGCCGGTGCCGGCACCGATCTCGAGGATGCGCTCGCCGGGGCGGACCTCGAGCTGGTCCAGCATGAGGGCCACTACGCCCGGCTGGGAGGCGCACGAGATCGAGGTGCCGTCGGTGTCGTACTTGATGTTCACCGGCGCGTCGGCGTAGGCGTCCTCGAGCGACGCGCCGGGCACGAACACGTGGCGCGGCACGGACCGCAGAGCGTGCTCGACGGCAGGCGTACGGGCGTACCCCTGCGCGCGCAGCCCGTCGACCAGGGCGTTGCGGAGGCGTACGGCGTCCGCCCCGGGGGTGGCGATCGTGTCGTTCACCCCGTGGACGCCCTCCCCTCCGGTCGCTGTTCCACTGGACGGTGCGGCGTTGTCGCTCGTTCCCATGACTACCTCTCGTGCGATGTCGGACATGGCGCTCTGGTCGTCCATGAGGAGACCGGCGCGGTTGGAGTGGAAGATCGTGTGGTGGGCGATGACGGCTCGGAGACCGCGGGTGAGGGCGCCACGACCGGCTAGGGCGGCCAGCTCGGCACCCGCCCGTTCGAAGGCGGCCACCCATCCGCCGTGCCCTGCGAGCGGGCCGCCCGGGCGGCACAGGCCGTGGGCGTCCACGGTCATCAGCTTGCGCATGGCGCGCTGGAGTTCGGGGGTCCGGTCGCCGGGCAAACGGCCGGCTGCCGGCCGGAGGGCGGCGACCTTCGCCCACACGTCGCCCTGCTCGAACCAGTCCAGTCCGGCCGCCCGCATCATCGCGCTCGCCAGCAGCACGGCGGTTTCCCGGCGCCCGAGGCTTTCCGGGCCGGTCCGCCGGTGGGTGAGCAGGTGGCGGCTGTCCCGGTGGAACAGTTCGTGGGCGACTTCCATGGCATCGGTTCCGCCGAAGGCCTCGGTCTCGGGCTCGTAGACGCAGGGCAGCCACGACACGACCGGGCCCCCGTCCTGGACGAGGTCGCTCAGCACCGCTTCCACGGCGGGTGACGGCTCGTCGGCACGGTACCGCAGCGGCCAGGGCTGCTTGTTCATGAACCACCAGCCCGCGAGCTGCCCGCCCTGTTCGGCGGCGAGGAGGACGGGGGTGATGCGCTCGGAGACGGCGCGCTGTGCGCTCTCACGGTCGGTGAAGGTGATGTTGTGCTGCTGCCAGCGGTCGGGGGGCATGCGGGTGTCCTTCGGTCGGTGGTCGGTCAGGCGACGAGCAGGCAGGCGTCCCAGGCGGTTCGGGGCGGTTCGGCGGCGCCGGCCGCGAGGAGGGCCAGTGCGATCCCGGCTGCACCGTCGAGGAGGCCGGGGCCGCGCTCCTCGTCCTGGACGAGCGCCGTGGCGGTGTGCGCCGGGTCGGTGTCGGGTGGTTGTACGGCGGCCAGGAGTGCCGGGATCACGGCGCGGAGTTGTCCGGCGGTCGAGGGGTGGGCGTCGTCGGCCGCCCGGGCGGCGATGTGAGCGAGGCCGGCGAATCCGTGGCACAGGGCGTTGTCCGTCGTGGCTCCGAGCTGGGCGGGATCGGTGAGAGCGACCACGAGGGCGTTCTCGGCGTCCAGTCGGCGACGGGTGTCGCCGAGGGCGAGTGCGGCAAGTTGCCGGGCGCGGGCGAGACCGGCGGTGCCGTAGCACCAGGACGGCCGCCGCGGTGCGGACGGAGCGAGGCGGCCGGCGCGCAGCTCGGGCCGGGTGACCCAGTACGGCCACGCCGGGCCGTCGTCGGTGTCCTCCTGCCAGTTGTCCAGCCAAGCCAGGATCCGGCCCACCGCTTCGTACTGGCCCACGACGAAGGTGCCGTGCCGGGCGGCGAGCGCCAGCAACGCCAGTACCCCGCCGATGCCGTGCGCCATGCCGCTGTTGGCGTGTCCGCCGGGGAAGCGTTCGTCCGGACGGCCCGACGGACCCGTTGGCGTCCACCAGCCCGGCAGGGTTTCTCCGTCATGGGTGATCGGCTGGGTGAGGCGTACGCAGTAGCGGAGGACGGCGCGCAGGCCGGAGGAGTCGGGGGCGCGGCGCAGGAGGTGGGCGCCGTAGCCGGTCAGGCCCCGGACGGTGTCGAACTCGGCGAGCGCCGGGAGACGTCCGGTGTCGATTCGGCGGTGAGCGGCGTCGACGCGGCGCTTCGCGTCGGCCGCCGTCTGCCGGTCCAGGGTGGCGAGAGCGCGTCGGTAGGCGCCGGGCAGGTGATCGGCGGCGCAGGCCAGTGCGTGCGCGAAGGCGGGCGCCCCGTAGAACGGGTGGCTGTCGGCACCGCTGGTGAGCGGCTCGCGGGAGGCGGCGGCGAGCCAGTCGTGGGCGCGCTGCCACGGGCCGAGGCCGGCCGCGGCCCGTTCGATGTGCAGGAGTGCGATGCCGGGGAGACCGAGGGCGAGGTGCTGCCGGTGTGCCGTCGGGAACGTCATCCCGTCGGGGTCGGCGAGGTGCTCGGCGACGGCGTCGGCCACCAGGCCGAGCGCGGTCTGCGCCGTCTGTGCGGTCATGGCGTCCTCCCGGTGGTGCGGGCGGTCCAGGCCAGGGCGGCGGCTCGGGCGAGGTGGAGGCAGGTCTCTTCTTCGGGGAAGTTCACCGCGATGTGCCGTACGAAGTGGACGTGCAGCAGCGAGGTCAGGACGTCGTCGAGGGCGATGCCCTGCGTGTGGGGTCCGGGCAGATGCCTCCGGTAGGCGGCGAGCGCCGCGTCACGGTCCGCCCACGCCTGCACGATGGGCGTCCCTCCGGGGGCGGCGCGCAGGGCGGCCCAGCCGTTGCCGGGGTCGGCCAGACGTACGGCGTCGGCGAACTGCGGGCGCGGTACGGGGCCGGGCGCCGTGGGCGGGATGTGGTCGATCAGCCAGCGCGTCCCGGCTTCCGTGCTGCCGAGGAACGCGGAGGCGATGGAGACGGTGTGCGCGGCCACCAGTGTGCGCTCGTGGGGGCGCCACGGTTGGGAGAGCTGGGCCAGGACGGCCCGCGAGTCCGCGCGGAACACGTCTTCGGCCGCGTCCCATGCGGCGCCGCAGCCCCAGCGTCCCGTCTCCCGGTAGGAGGTGGGGTAGCGCAAGTCCGCCAGCAGGCCGGTGTGGCGCAGTTCGTCGGCCCACACGCTCACTGTCCGGGCCGTCTCGGCGAACGCCTCGGGCGTGGGGAGCGCGATGCGCAGACGCAGGTGCTGCTCGGGGTCGCGGAAGCGGACGAACCACCACGGCGGGCCTCCGAGCCGTTCGAGCAGGTCGGGCAGGTGGCGGGAGAGCAGCGTGTCCTGGCGGCGAGCGTCGCCGTACAACGCGGCCAGCAGCACCGACGATGCGGCCGGGGTCTGTGTCTGGACCGTGGAGAGCGCCCGGGCCGGGGTGGGAGCGGGCAGCACTGGCCACGGAGACGGGCGGGTCGCCCGGAGCGGCACCACCACCTCGTGGGCACGGCCGTCGCACCAGCCGAACGCCCCCGGCTCCGCCGCCTCGACGAGCACGGCCTGGCGTACGCGGTCGAGGTGGTGGCGCAGCAGCGTCCGGTGGCCGGCCTCGTCGAGGTCGAGGAAGAGACGCCGGTCGTTCTCCACGAGGTGGACCCGCCGGGGCAGCCGCCGTCGGGAACGCCAGCCGGTGAAGGCGGCGTCCCATTCGGCCCGTGGGCGTGCGCGGCCCGGCAGCTCGGATGCCTCGAGGCGCCATCTGGCCGGGGTGAGCACGACGCGCCCGTACCGCAGGCGCGGCAGGAACGGCATCGCCGCCGCGGCGCCCCAGTCGAACACGGTGACCTGCGCGCACTGGGCGCGGGGCAACTCGGTGAGGAAGCGGACGAGCGGCGGAGTGTGCGTGCGGAGGTTCAGCGCGTGCATCCCGACGGCCTCGACGCGCCGGCCGCGCTCCGGATCGGCCAGGTACATGCGGCGGCCGTCGCACCCCACCGCCAGGTCGGTGGGAACGAGGACGTCGGCGTCGGGTGCCCGGTGTTCCTGGAGGCTGATCACGGTCGGCAGGACTCGCGGGGTCCGCGTGACGTGGGCGCTCTCCGGCAGCAGCGGCGGAAAGGAGAGCTGCGCGGGCACGGTGTCGCCGTCGGCGGCCGGGAGGCCGGACAGATCGGCGGCCAGGGCCGCCCGCTCGGCCGGGGCCAGGACGCCGAGAAAGCGGCCCGTGGTCACACCGACGCCGCGGGACACGCTCACGATCTCCAGCCGGAACCGCCCGAGCCGCAGCTCGTCCACGCCGGCCGCATGGACCCGCACCCCCACCTCCAAGTGCGGCGGCACGCGCGGTTCGTCGGGCCCCACGTCCAGGGCGTCGATCAGCTCGTCGGTGAGGAGCACCTCGTCACGGCCGTCGAGCGCGGCGGCCTGCGCCAGCCGTACGAGGGCGTCGTCCCGGGCGGAGAGGCGAGGGCGGCGGGCGCCGGGCGAGGAGCCCGGGTAGCCCTCGGGGTAGCCGATGCCGCTGTCGGCGACGACTTCCTGGAGCGGCACCATCGTGCCGATGCCGTACCGCTCGTAGAACCGCTGGTGGTACGCGCCCCACGCCGCGGTGCCGTAGGGGCGGGCGCTGAGGCGGGTCAGGAGCAGCGCGGCGCGCTCGGTCTCACGGGCGACGGCGTCCGGCAGTACGAGCTGCGCGTCCAGGCGCAGGTCGAGCGCGACGGGGTGGCGGCGCAGGCCGGGCACGAGGGCCCTCATCCGGGCTGCGACACCCTCGCGCCCACTGCGCGAAGCGCACCTCGTCAGCGCGGTCCGGATCTCCCCCAGTTCGCGCACGGTCCCGGCGAGAGCGGGGAAGGAATCGGCGCCGGCCAGGCGGAGCTGGTCGAGGAGATGCCCGAGGGCGTCGGTCTCGGTGCTCGGCGCGTGCAGGCCCGTGATCAGCACCCGCCGTCGGATCAGCTCGGTCAGCAGCCGGCGTACCTTCTCCGGTCCGGCTTCGGGAAACTCCGACTCGAGCTTGTCCGCGAGCTCACCGGCCCGGACCGGCTCTCGCGCCGCGGCGAGGACAGCGCGCACGGGCTCGGTCAGAGCCAAGGACGCCTCGACCGAGCGAGGCCGCTCACTGCGCTTGCCCCGGTTGGTCCGGTCGCCTCGGTGGCTCCGGTCGTCGGACTGGAACGGCACGACGAGCCGGTCACCGCGGCTCGTCACGGTGTTGTTGACGACAACGGGCAGTCGTTCGAAGAGTTCCGGGCAGGTCTCCAACCGCTCGACGACAGCGGCCAGCCACTCCGCGCCCGCACGGCCGACGGCCACGTGCTCCCCACCCCAGGCCACACTCGCCTGCGGGCCGAATCCCGCGACGGTCACACCGGCGAAGAGCCCGAACGGCGTCGCCCTGTGCTCGGAACGCAGCAAGTAGCGGGCCACGGAGGGCACAACACGCCGTACGCCGCGCGCGGACGGCTCGACGCTCCCCGTGGACAACTCAGCGGACATGCAAAGGCTCCATACCCGCGCGGCCAGAACCGGGCTGGCGTGTTCGAGTGCTTCGGCGAGGTCGTCGTCGGCCAGGACCGCACGCAGCCACGCGGTGCAGGCGGCGACTCCGGCGACGGAGCGATCATCGAGGTCGGGTAGCGGAGGGCACGGCGGCGCCGGCCGGGCAACGGCTCGTAGCAGAGCGGTCGTGCCGGAGCGGAACACCGGGTACTGATCAGCCACCACTACCTCCGTGTGTGCGGGATGGGGGGCGGCTGGTGCCGCTGCGCCGCGATACGCGGCGGCGGCACCAGCCCGCGAAGGCGCGAAGACACGGAGTCTCCGGATGCCCTCGGGATGCTCAGGCGACGTTCGTGGTGCAGGCGCCGCAGGTGGATCCGCAGTTGTCGTCGGTCAGGTTGACCAGACCTGCCGGGTCGGCCACCTCGACGAGGGAAACGTCCAGGTCAAAGCCGTCCGACGTCCTCGGGGCCTGCCGGCTCACCTGAGTGCTGTTCGGTACTACCGTGTTGCGGGTCATCTTCGACTCCTTGGTGGTTGGAAGGTTCTGTGCGGTGCCGCCCGCCCCCGGCCGTACGGCACGGCGCCCCATGACCGGAGGCGGGAGTCTGGTGGGGCGGCGGCAGCCGGCCGCCGCTCTCGGGAGGTCATGCGGAGACGGGCGAGGTCGGGTCCGTGAGGCCGGGGCAGCCACAGAGGCGCGTGCTCACGCCCCGCCCCTCAGCAGGAGTTCGGCCCAGACCTCCTTGCCCCACGGGCGACTGCGCGGACCGTGCAGGTCGTAGCCCCAGCGGTCGGCGATGCCGTCGATCAGGAGCAGGCCACGCCCTGACTCGTCGTCCTCGCCGGCCCGCCCGAGAGCAGGTAGGTGTGAGGGCTCCCGGTCCACCACCCCGACACGTATCCGTGTCGCGCTCGGCCGCCCGACGATCAGGCGGATCGACCGGCACGTCGTGTGCGTGACGGCGTTCGCTACCAGTTCCGACATGATCAGCGCGGTGACGTCGGCGAGGTCGTCGAGGTGCCATGCGCCGAGGGCGTCACGAACGAGCGTCCGGCCTGCTTCGGCCGTGGACGGCTCGCACGGGAAGGTCTGGCTGTAGGCGGGGTGTCCGGTGGCTGCGGTTTGCATGAGAGTGATCAGACTCGTCATCGGGGTTGAGCCCTCGCGTCGTCTCGGTGCCCGGCCCACCCTGAGAAGGCGTCAGGAGAAGGCCGGACCGTCACCGGCCACCCGCTCCGGAGCAAGGGGCGAGCGGCCGACACCCAGACAACTCGCTTCCGCGGCCGGGTGGTTAGGGCGATCCACCCTCCGCTCCGAGGAAAGACCTAGGGCGATTTGACTACTGCTTTACCTGGTGGGTGAGGGGTCGTCAGGGCTACCGTGCGGGCATGGACACCACGCGCAACGTCGTGCTCGAGGCGTGGATGGCCGAACACGGCTACAGCTCCAACAGCCTCGCCGATGCCGTGAACAGTGCTCTCGAGCGCCTGACCGGGCGGCTTGGCGGACTCGACGGCTCGTCGGTCCGAGCCTGGAAGGCGGGCCGCGTCATGTGGCCCAAAGCAGCCACCCGCAAGGCGCTCGAGGACGTCAGCGGCCTGCCCGCCGTCGCTCTGGGGTTCGTGCCACGGGGCCGGTCTTCGTCCACCCCAGTCCCACCGCAGCAGGAGGACCCCGACATGAAGCGCCGTACCCTCGTCGGCGGCATCGCTGCGGTTGCCGCGGCAGCAGCGGCCGCGCCCGGCACCGCAGGGCCCCGCCGCATCGGCATGAGCGATGTGGACCGCCTGAACAAGCGCTTCGCCGAGATCATCGCCAGCGATCACCGACACGGTGGGCAGCTCGGCATCGAACAGCGGGCGGCCGCGCTCGCCGACGAGGCGCTGAACCTGCAGAACGCCGGCAGCGCCACCCAGCGCGTACGCAGCAGCCTCTACGCCTCAGCGGCGGCGTTCCGGTCGTCGGCGATGTGGGCCGCCATCGACGGCCGCCGCTACGACGTCGCCAAGGCGCACATGCGTGAGGCCCAGGCCCTCGCCGAGATGTCCGGCGACCAGGCCATCAAGTTCCGCATCTGGAGCCACACGGGCACCATGTACCGCCACATGGGGCGACCCGCCGACGCGTTCGCCGCGAACGACGTGGCCCGCAACCTGCACATCACGCGCCGCGACCCGATGTTCGCCTGCCTTGGACACGCACGCCACGCCGCCACCCTCGGCCACACCGGCGACAGCGCAGCCGTACGGCGGGCTCTCGGCTCCGCTCGGGACGCGCTCGAACGCGCCGACCCGGATCTGACTCGTCCGGTGTGGATGGCTCCTGTCCGAAATGGAGCAGAGCTCGAAACTCTCGCTTTGTCCGCACATCTCCGTCTGGGCAACTTCGAACAGGCCGAATCGCATGCCCACCGAAGCCTGTCCCTGCTCGACCCCCAGATGCAGCGTGACCGCGCTATCAACACGGCCCGGCTCGCACACGCCCAACTCGGACAAGGCGACGCCGACGCCGCGGCAGTCACCGCGATGACGGTCCCCATCGACGCCGCCACCAGGCACGCCCGGGTAACGCGCATGCTGCAGGAGTTCGGAGCCGCGCTACGGGCCTCCGCCCACGGCAGCATCACCGTCCAGACCTGGACCGTGTACACCGACGCCTGGAGGACCGCCGTATGACCATTACCTCCCTCGAACTGCGCACGCTCAACGACCTCGACGCCATCCGAGGCGATGTCCTCGACGTGTACGCCGAGATGCGGTTCCCACTGCTCCACTTGCCCAACTACGCGGTCACCGCGTTCGGTGAGCGCTTGGACCGCCACGGTGTCGAGCCAGGGTTCGTGGCCACCATCGCCTATGCGGACAGGCATCCGGTTGGCTTTGTCTATGGCAACATCATCGAGCGTGGCGACCGCTACTGGCAGCGTACGAAGCCGGCCCCGCCGGAGGGGTACACCAATCGTCCGGCCTTGGCCTTGAAGGAGGGCGGCGTCAGGCCGGCATGGCGGAAGACCGGCACCGCCCGGCGCATCCACGACGCCCTCCTGGCCACCCGCGACGAGCCCTTCGTCACCCTCATGGTCAATCCGGCCGCGGGCGACGGCAAGGTGCACGCGCTCTACAGGTCGTGGGGGTACGAGGACATCGGCCAGAGCCAGCCGTCACCGGCGTCGCCGGTCCTGACCGTAATGATCCGCGCCGTTCGCTGACCGCGGCAGGGGGCTGAACGCTCCACGCACTACGGCTTCGAAGGCCGAGCGCGTCATCGCCGCACCGCAGGCCGGGCGGCGCGGCCACGGTGCCGCCGTTGTCGGTGCCCGATGGCACCATCCAGCCATGAGCAGCGAAGGTTTCAACTGGCACGCTTTCCTCGGCCGGTGGCAGGAGGAGTGGGTTCCGCGCACGGACGCCGGCCAGGACGAGGGAGACGAACAGGCCCTCGTACGCCTGGGCAGACCCGGCGCGGACGAAGTGGCGATAGCCGCGGCCGAGCGGCGACTGGGGCGGCGGCTGCCACCCTCGTACCGGGCCTTTCTGGCCGCGAGTGATGGGTGGCACGTCGACCAGACGGCCGGGATCTACCGGCTCGGCGGGGTCTCGGACATCGACTGGTTCCAGGATCCGTACGACATGACCTCGCTCTACGAGGAGAGCCTGGGCCCCGATCCGAGCAAGGAGGAGGCCCTGCTGACCGGGATGTGGAAACGGGCGCTGCGGCTCGAGACGGAGTCCGACATGTCACACGCCCTGCTCGACCCTGGCGACACCGATCAGGACGGCGAGTGGGCGCTCTACGTCTACCACGGCTGGGGTGGTGAGCTGCCGGACCGCTACCCGTCGTTCCGCGCGTACATGGAGGCCATGTACGGCGGTTTCCACTCCGCCCGGGTGGACAGACCCGGCTTCGTGAACGCCACCACGCGCGCTCAGGACGCCAACGTGGAGGAGGCCCGTCGCCTGGCCCTGCGTGGACGGTACGAGGATGCCCTGCCCCGGCTCGAGGAGGCGCTGTCCTTCGGACGGCCGCGAAGCGCCGTCCTGCTCCACCAGATCCGGCACCTCCTGGACCCGCGCGGCTCCTTCGGTTACGACAACCTGGCGTCGGACCCTTGCTACCTGCCGGAGATCCTGCCCGTGGAGGCCATGAGTCCGGCGAGCGGCGCGTGGCGGCTGGGTGGGGACGACCACTGGCTGAGGATGATGGCCGCCCGTGGGGTGGCCCGGGAGACCGCAGAGGCGGTACTGAGGGCGATGCGCGAGGGCACGCACCGCTACGCGCCTCCCGGCACCTGGGGCGGAGCCGTCGCCGAGGCCCGGGAGCAGGCCCTGTGGGGCGCGGGTGACGCGGCGTGGCGGCTGCTGCGGGACGCGTTCCCTGCGTGGGAGGCACCGGGCCCCTTGCTGATCGCTCCGATCGGGCTGCTGGCCGATCCGGTCCTGGGGCCGCTGGTCACGCCCGAACGGGGGCGCGAGCTCCTCGGAACACCGCGAGCCGGACAGACGGGACCCGCTCCCGAGCCGGTGCCCGATCTCGACCCGCCGGGCATCGCCTGGCTGACCGGCCCGGGCGCGAACCGGAGGCCGTTCGACGGCTACCGCTGTGTCTGGGCCGACGGGATCGACCCGACCCGCCTGCCCTCCCTGATCGGCGAGGAGGGCGCCGAACTGAGCGCGCCGGTGGATCCGCGAACGGCTTCCTGGCGGGCGCCCAAGCCCCATGAGCGCGAGGGAGTGGAGCTCTGGGAGGACCGGGCCGTCGTCGCCGTCGGCCGCACGGGTGAAGGGTGGTCCTTCGCATTCGACGGCCACTCCCACCGGCACCTGAACGAACGGTTCGTGTCGCCCACAGCGGCCGCGTCCCTCTCCGGCCGCGCGGTCGTGGTGTGGCGCGAGCCGGCGCCTCCTTCCCCGTCTGACCGGCCGGCCGCGTTCCACCTGTCGGTGGCCGAACACGGCGAGGAGCTCTACGCCTTCACCGTACGGGGTACGCAGATCCAGCGCTCCGGCGCGATACCGGAGGCTTTGGAACCCGCACACCTGTTCCACCCGGAGGGCACCGAGCTGGACGGCGAACGGCGCGTACTGGAGGCCCTGCACACCGAACTCGGGCTCTCTCTCCCCCGCTTCGCGCTGACCCGGGGAAGACTCCGCACCTTCACCACCCGATCATGGACGCGGGCGCCACGCGCGGGCGAGGGGTACGTCTACATCAAGGTCGGAGGGCACCCGTCCTGAGCGCGGTGTGGGACACGGGTCCACCGGCGCCGGCGACGCCCCGGCCGTGGCTCTCGGCTCAGGTTGTCACGCAGCGCGTTTTGCGTCTTCCAGCCAGGTGCCAGGCGGCAGGAAACCCAGAGCCTCGCCTTGAGAGAAGCGGTGGGGACGGTCAGCCGAGGAGTCTCCCTCCCCGCGTTTGCCGTTGGCCCGTGGTCGGCTCAGTACCACCAGCAGATTGTGGAACTCGTGAGGCATAGCGCCGATTGCTGATGTACCCGTTCTCGTCGTGGCACCCACGTTCTCGTCGTGGCACCCATGAACCCCGCGAGTAGGACCATCCCCGCAGGTGCGGGGAGCAGCGTCGTCAGATCGAGGTCGTCTACCTGGACGGGGGACCATCCCCGCGCGTGCGGGGAGCAGACCCGCAGCGCCGGCCGCCGTGCCCCGTGGCAGTCACGCGGGCGCGGTGCAGAACTGCCGTACGCCGCGGAGCGTGGTGTGCAGCTTCCGCTGGGTCGCGCGGCTGTCGAGGCGTACGTCGAGGGCGCCGGGCAGGATGCTGTCGGCCCGCCGCCCGGCGGGCAGGCTCGAGGCGTCGAGCCCGTCACGGCCGGCGATGAGCAGGCCGAGTTCGTAGCGACTCACCGCGTCGGCTCCTGCGATGTGGTGGATGCCGGCCGCCGCGTCCTGGAACGCCAGTTCCAGCAGGGCGGCGGCCAGGTCGCCCACGTGCACGGGGCAGCGGATGTCGTCGGTGAACAAGGCGCCGTCCCGGGTGCCGGCGGCCAGCTGGTACACGGTCTGCTCGTGGGCGGACCGCCCGTGGCCGATGATCAGGGACGTGCGAGCGACGACGGGCTCCGGGTGCACGGCCAGGACCCCGGTCTCGGCCGCCGCCTTCGCCGCGCCGTACGGGGTGATGGGGTCCGGGAGACTGGACTCGTCGTAGTGCACTCGCGAGCCAGAGAACACAGCGTCGCTGGACACGTGGACCAGACGGATCCCGTGCTTCGCGGCAGCCATCGCGAGCCGGACGGGCCCCTGCGCGGTGATCGCCCAGTCGGCGGCGCCGCTCGAGACGTTGATGACGACGCGTGGCCGGACCTCGGCCAGGACGGCGTCGACGAGCCACGGGTCCCGCAGATCCAGGTGGTGCCAGGACGCTGTGGAGGTGTCGCCCGGCTTCGTGGCGTACGTCGCGGCTGTGGCATGTCCGGCTTCTGTCGCCTGCCGGACAAGTTCGGAGCCGAGGAACCCGCTGCCGCCGATGATCAGAGTGGTCATGGTGCGACACGGTAGACCGCTTGGAGCCGGCGGCGAGGGACCCCTCGGCGGTCCTGCGAACCCGTCGGCCTGTGGCGGCCACCGTGAAGTGCAGGTGACGGCCACGGGCCGACGGCGTTGCTCTCGGTTCTGACGGGCGGGCGGTTCCGGCCGGTTCTACGCCGCGGGTGCCCAGACGTAGCAGACGTCCGGCTCCCGCTCGTCGTTGCGGGCACCGTCGGTTCGGTCGGCCTCGACAAAGCCGTGCCTCTCGCAGAAGCGCCGGCCGGACCGGGACCATCCCCGCGCGTGCGGGGAGCAGTTCGAGATGCTGATCGGCCTGGTGATGGTGTCGGGACCATCCCCGCGGGTGCGGGGAGCAGTACTCGGTGAAGCGGGGCCCGGGCTGGTAGCCGGGACCATCCCCGCGGGTGCGGGGGGAGCAGTCGACCGCCGCGCCGGAGCGTACGAGGTCGTTGGGACCATCCCCGCGGGTGCGGGAGCAGGTGTTGGCAATCTCCGCCTGAAACCACACCATGGGACCATCCCCGCGGGTGCGGGGAGCAGGCCTTAGACCAGTCCCTACGGGACGTGTAAACGGGACCATCCCCGCGGGTGCGGGGAGCAGCTGGACACTCCGCCTCGCCACAGACCAGCGGGGGGACCATCCCCGCGGGTGCGGGGAGCAGGCCGAGTGGGCCGGGGCGTCGATCTCCAGAGCGGGACCATCCCCGTGAGTGCGGGGAGCAGAGCGTGTCGTTGGCGAAGGTGGTGAACCGCTCGGGACCATCCCCGCGGGTGCGGGGAGCAGTGGACCGACCTCGCTCGGGCCGCGAAGAGGAGGGACCATCCCCGCGGGTGCGGGGAGCAGTCGAGGTACGTCATCCCGGAGTGGTCCTGTCCGGGACCATCCCCGCGGGTGCGGGGAGCAGACCAGGCCGGACATGATCCCGTCGATCTCCTCGGGACCATCCCCGCGGGTGCGGGGAGCAGGTGGCCGTCGGCGACCAGATGTTCCACTGGCCGGGACCATCCCCGCGGGTGCGGGGAGCAGGAGGCCGACAGTGCGTCGGCGGTGTCGGCGCGGGGACCATCCCCGCGGGTGCGGGGAGCAGACTGCTTGATCTGCGAGCTTACGGTTGCAGAGGCGTGCTTCCAAGGACTTTCAACGATTCCGGCAAATGAGACATCTGACATCGATTGGCTCCATAGGAAATGCAGGATTGGCCAACCAGCTTGCTGCGGAACGTCACCGCGGCCGGTCCGGCATGCGCGCCCCCGTGGAGCCCGTACACGGTTACCGCACCTCATCTCCAAGAGGGTCCGCAAGGCTCGCCGGCGCGGCGCCGTGGACGCCGACATCGACGAGTGGGCGAGGTGGAGGACTCCTCGTCCCGGAAGTCGTGTTTGAGAAGCCGTTGAAGCCGCCGAGCACGTTCCGTTCCCGGCGGTGCCGGGTGGTGCCCGGCCCGGAGAAGGTGGGCGGGGCTGACGGAGAACCGACCGGCAACGAACAACCCCGCCCCACGGGGGAGGAGCGGGGTCCGTCCGTGCCCCGCGGAGCCGACCGCGGGTACTGTTCTGGTGTCGAAGCAGAACAGGAGCCAGTATGCACGCTCTGCCTGAAGACCACACCGGGATGCGGATCGCGCGTCTGCGCCGGGAACGACACCTCACCCAGAGAGCCCTCGCCGACCTGTCGAACGTGCCGTACAGCACGCTGACGAAGACCGAGCAGGGCATCCTCCCCGCCACCCCGCATGTGATCGGCGCGTGCGCCCGTGCGCTACGCGTGGAGGTCGCCACGATCGTCGGCCAGCCCTACGCGAGCGACTTGCGCGCCGACGAACTCGACGTCCTGATACGGCCCGTCCGGGAGGCCCTGGACGTCTACGACCTCGGTCCCGACCCCGACATCCGGTCCCGGCGCCCCGAGGAACTGCGGGACGAGGCGGAGAAGCTGTGCGCGGCCGTCCGCGCCGGCGAGATCAAGCAGGCCGCCGGCAACGTCGCCGGCCTCATCGAGGAGGCCACAACCGCGGCTCACGCGAACGGCACCACCGAGGGCTGGTTGACGCTCGCGTCGTTCTACCGGACGGCGTACGACGTCGCGGCCAAGCTCGGTTTCCCCGACCTGGCGCAGCTCTCCCTGGCCCGCATGGACTGGGCTGCCCAACGCGGCTCCGACGCCGTCCTCGGCGGCATGTACCAGTACCTCCGTGCGCTCACCTACCTGCGTGAGGGCAAGTACCGCACGGGCCAGCGCCTCGTCGCGCTCGGGCTGTCCACGCTCGAGCAGGCGGAGTCGACCCGTGAACGCAGGGTCGTCACAGGGCAGTTGCACCTCGGTGGGGCGGTGATGGCCGGCCGGGCGCACAACCAGGACCGGGCCCTCACTCACCTGGGTGAGGCCAGGCGGATCGCCGACGAGACCGGCGAGTCCGTCAAGGTGCACTGGCTCGCCTTCGGGCCGACCAATGTGAAGGTGCACCGCGTGTCCGTCCTGGCCGAGCTGGACGAGTACGGCAAGGCGGTCGACGCCACGGACGGTCTGACCATCCCCCAGGACTGGCCGAAGTCGCGGACCAGCCACCACTTCGCCGAGGTCGCCCGCGCCCAGATGTGGACCGGGAAGCTGGATGCGTCGTTTCAGAGTCTGCTGCGGGCCCGCAAGGCAGCACCGCAGCAGGCCAAGTACCACCCGACGGTGCGGGAGACGTACGCCGGCCTGGAGGCCGCGCACCGTCGTCTGCCGGAAAGCTTCCTGTCGTACGGCTCCTGGCTCGGCTCCACGGCAGCGCACTGAGCAACTGCGTCACGTACGGTCAACCATTGGCCCCGACTATCACCAACTCGTGATAGTTGGGGCCTTGTTGTGTCAGCACCATGTCGTCACTGGCCATTGCGACATGGAGCCGACCATGACGACGACGAACCTTGCGGAACAAGGGCGCAACCGTCGACGCGCCCCCGCCCCCATCAATGGATTACCGAGCAGCCTTGCAGGAACCCCGCCCTGGCTCGAGGTCTCTCTCACACGCCGCCCCGCCCCTGACGGCGGCGACGGCATGTCGGAGGCGGACGCCGTCTGGCCGCGGCGACTGCGTCGGCTCGTCCGTGCGAGTCTCATCCGCTGGCGGCGCCCCGACCTGGTGGAGACGGCGGAACTGCTGCTCACGGAGCTCGCGACCAACGCCCTGCGCCACGCACACGGCCCGGACATCGGTGTTCGGGTCCAGCTCCAGGACGACCAGCTCGTGATCGAGGTGAGCGACGGCTCCCCTCTCGTCCCCGTGCCACGCTGCGCCGGTCCCGACGACGAGAACGGGCGCGGGCTGCTCCTGGTCGAGGCGCTCGCCGGCGCGTGGGGCGTCAGCGCGGACGGCACGACGACCTGGTGCACCGTCCCCCTGGCCGATGGGCCCTGCGAGAGCGAGCCCGTCGCGGCGACCGCGCCGGTCTTGCGCGAGGTGCAGTTCGCCCTGCCCCCGGACTCCAGCGCCTCGACGATCGCCCGCATCTCCGGCCGGACCAGGCTCACGGTGCTGAACTGGCCCGGGAACGTCCACGCCGCGACCGACGTTCTCGGCTGCCTGGTCGACAACGCGGCCAAGCACGGCTCTTCCGCCGGTGAGGCCGGACAGCTGCTCTCCGTCCGGCTCAGTGTCACCGAGGCCCACGAACTGCTCATCGACGTCACGGACCCCGATCCGGCGTTCCCGGACTTCACCGATGCCGTGGACGGCGCCGTGGGGCGCGGCCTGTGGAACGCCCGGCAGCTCGGAGCCCGGCTCTCCTGGTTCATCGTCTCCGACAGCGCGGGCAAGACGGTACGCGCCACGATGAACGCCGGCTGGGTGGCCCTGTGACCGCGGTCGACGACGTGCCGAGGAACGCCGCGGGCGGGCCGATGGCGCCGTACGTGACGCCGTGGACGGGCGAAAGCGTTCTTGCCGCTTCCGTGACGGTCACCACGTCCGGTGTCGCCTACGCCGATCCCGTGCTGGACGCTCACGCGCGTGACCTGGACGGCATGCTGTGGGCTCTGTGCGCCGGCACGGCAACCGGGCGGCCCGAGTATGCGGCCGAGCTGCATCCCGGCCGGCAGCGGATCGCGATGGAGGGCCTCCTGTGCGCTGGCTGCGGGAAACCGGCCGCACGTGACGACCGCGGCATGCTGTGGATCCTGCCGCTCCTCGACCGCGTCGTGGACAGGCCCTGGGAGGACGTGCGCTCCGCGATTCCGCCCATGTGCGAGCCCTGCGCCGAGGTGGCGCCGATGCTCTGCCCGCGCCTGCGCAAGGGACATGTGCGGCTCCGGGTGCGCGAGGCCGAACTGATCGGTGTCCGCGGGACGCTCCACCCCCGCCCTGGCGCCCCGGGTCCCCCGGACTCCGACGCCGAGGTCCGCCACGACTCCCCCGAGGCGCCGTTCGTCATCGCCCGTCAGGCCGTACGCGAACTGCGCCGCACCACCGTCGTCGCCTTCCTCGCCGCCACACCCTGACCCCTCTCCGACGGCCCGGTGGATCCGACCGGTCCGCCGGACAGTCACCGGACAGTCCCGCGCGCGGTGCCCGCGTTGCGCGCTGCACCTGCCCTCGGCAGCGCGCAACGGGGGTCCCGCGGACTCCCCCGCCCGACCCTCGGGCGGCCGACTCTTCAAGGAGCTCAGCCATGACCACTGCCACCGCCACCGCCACTGCCACCGCGCCACTCACGACCGACACGCTCGAGGTCCCGCTCTCCGACGAGTGGGTGCTGGACACCACCATCACACGGACCCCGACCCCGATCGTCGAGGCCTGCGGCACCAACGACGGGTGCGCCCCGAGCTGCGCCTCGTCCTGCACGTCGAGCTGACCCGGCAGCCCGCTGGTGCGGGCGGTGCACGCTGCGCCGCCCGCACCAGCGATCACGCGATCACTCGATTACGGATGGAGGAACCCGTGAGCCAGCCGATCTACCGGCGGGACGATGACGCGCTCGTCCTGCGTGCCGCCGCAGCGCCGGCCAAGGCTCGCCCCTCGAGCTGGCCCGCCCTCGACTCGGCCGACGCATGCCGCCGATGGCTTGCCCGCGTCTGGGCCGACGGCACGTTCGCCGTGCCGCTGCGCGCCGCATCCCCACGCCTGGCCGACCACGTCGAGCGGATCCTGAACGGCGACGACGTTCCGCCGAAGAAGATCCGCAAGGTCACTTGCTCGGTCGCCGGGTACGTGCTGCGGGCCACGGGGCGTCCGACACCGTTCGGCCTATTCGCAGGCGTTGCCCTCGCCGAGGTGGGGCCCACGTCTGCCGCGATCGGCTCGGACCATCGGCCCGTCGCCCGTCCGGACACGCTGTGGGTCGACCATGTGCGCAGGGACCTGCAGGGCCGGGGCGACGTACTGCCGTACCTGACCCTCGGCATCAACTCCTTGGCCTTCCGCCGTGGCGGCACCATCAACACGCCCCGCTCGGGCGGCCGCATCGCAGGCGCCGGCATCACCCGGCCCGTGTCCGTCCTCCTGGAGGCGGCCACGGCACCGACGTCCGGCCGCGAGCTCCTGCGTCGGCTGGCCGAAGCAGGCGGCACTCCGGAGCAGGCCCGGCGTCTGATCGTGCAGGCCCTCACCGACGGGTACCTGACCAGCGACCTCGCCGCTCCCATGACCGTGGACGACCCCATGGGGCACATCCTGCGCGTCCTCACACCTCATCTGGCGGAGCTCGAGCCGGGGACCCGAAACGTCCTCGCCCACCTCCAAGAGATCCGCGGACTCCTTGCCGCGCACAACCGCGCATCGGGCCCCGACGCCCACAAGCTCCGCGAGACGGCCGACGACCGGATGCGGCTCGCCGCCGCGGAGAGCCGGAGCCGCGTCGGTCTCGACCTGGGGCTCGACGCCCGCGTACGCGTCCCGGCGCATGTTCTGGACGAGGCGGAGAAGGCGGCACACGCGCTCCTGCGCCTGACCCGCACGCGCGGCCCATCCCCGGTGTGGGCGGCGTACGCCACGCAGTTCTGGGAGCGGTACGGCGCCGGGGTCCTGGTCCCTGTCCGCGACGTCGTGGACCTGGCGACGGGTATCGGATTCCCCGCCGACTACCCCCTGTCGCAGTGGTCCCGTACACCGCCCGCGGTGCTGCCCCGTGACGAGAGACTCGCCGCGAAGGCGGCACAGGCGGTCATGGTCGGCACCCAGGAGGTCGTACTCACGGAATCGGACATCACGGACCTCGAGAACGTCGGGAACGTCGAGAACCGCGAAGACCTCGCCGGCCACGCCGGGACGACAGGACCGGTGGCGCCCCATGTCGAGATGGGGTTTCGCGTCCGGGCCGCCAGTCAAGAGGCGGTGGACCGCGGCGACTTCCTGCTGGACGTGCGCCCGGCCTGGACGGCGGGCGTCCTCTCCGGACGCTTCACCGCCGTACTGGGGCCCCGGCTGTCGGCCCCGTACCGGACACTGCCCACCATGACTGAGGGAGCACTGCCCGCACAGCTCTCCTTCGCGCCCGACTTCCCGCACGCGGAGAACGTCGCCCGCGTCCCCGCTCTGCTGCCCCACATCCTCAGCGTCGGCGAGCACCGTGAGCCGGCCGGCAACGTCATCGGACTGGACGACCTGGCGGTCGTCTCCACCGGCACGCGCCTGCATCTGGTCAGCGTCTCCCGGCGGCGCGTCGTCGAACCCGTCGTTCTGCACCCTCTCGCGCTCGAGAAGCAGGCCCCTCCCATGGCGCGTTTCCTGGCCATGCTCGGGCGCGGCTTCGCCACCGCATGGACCGCGTTCGACTGGGGCCCGGCCGCCGCCGCGCTGCCGTTCCTGCCCCGGGTCCGCCACCGCCGTACGGTCCTGTCCCCGGCACGGTGGATCCTGCCCGCCGCGTCTCTGCCCTCCGGTCCGTTCACCTCCGCCTGGCACGACGCGCTGACCGGCTGGGCCTCCGCCTGGCGCTGCCCGCCTCGTCTCGAGCTCCGCGACGACGACCGCTCCATGAGCCTCGATCTGGCCGAGCCGCTCCACGCACGCCTGATCCACCGGTACCTCCGGGCCCACGAGCACGCCATACTCACCGAGACCGTCGACGACGGCGACCTGGGGTGGATCGGGCACGCGCACGAGATCACGATGCCCCTGGCCGTCACCGGCCCCCAGGTACCGCACCCGGACCTGGCGGGAGCGCCGCTGCTGAAGAGCACGTGCCTGCACCACCCCGGGGACACGGGCACACGATGGCTGCAGGCGAAGGTGTTCACCCATCCGACGGCGATGGACGAGATCCTCACCGGGAGGCTGCCCGCTCTGCTCGAGGACCTCGGGACCGCCGACGTGTGGTTCGCGCGGTACCGCTCGCTGCACGAGACGGGCCACCTGCGCATCCGCGTCCCCGCCGACGGCGGGCCCGGATACCCGGGCACCCTGCGGAAGGTGGCCGCGTGGACCGGGCGGCTCACCGCCGACCGGCTCGCCTCCCACCTCGTCGTCGACGGCTACCGGCCGGAGACCGGCCGCTACGGCACCGGCCCCGCGATGGCCGCCGCCGAAGCCGTGTTCGTCGCGGACAGCCTCGTGGCACGCTACGCACTCACCGACGTTCCCTCACTCGCCACGGAAGTGCGGTGCGCCCTCGGCATGATCGACATGGCGGAGGGCTTCCTCGGCACCCGCGAAGGCCGGACATGGATGGCCGGCGCCCCGGCACCGCGGCCCAAGGGGCATCCCGAAGTCACCACCCGGCCCGCCGTCCGCCACGTGCGGTCCCATCCGCTGCTGACCGCCTCCCCACGGCTGGCGGCGGCCCTGGCGCAGCGCCGGGCCGCACTGGGCGCCTACCGGGCCCACGTCGACGGCCGACGCACCGAGCAGGTGCTCGAGTCGCTGCTGCACATGCACCACAACCGGATGACGGGTCCCGACCGTGTCGGCGAAGCCGCCTGCCGACACGCTGCCCGTCAGGCCTGCCGGTCCCTGACGGCACAGGGGGCAGCGTGATCCACGACGACCTGGGCAGCGGTCTGGCCGGCATCGCCCTGCACGAGATGGTGGTCGCCCGCGCCCGTGGCGACTGGCGCGCGGCCCACGCGGCGGCGCAGGCGGTCACCGCGCTGCCGTTGACCGGCCATCCCGACGAGGCGGGCCTGTACCGAGGGGTCCCCGCTGTCGGCTACGTCCTGCGCGTCGCCGGGCACCCCGCCTACGCGCGGACGCTCGCCGAGCTGGACGACGAGACGGCCGCGATCGCCGCCGCCCGCGTGGCTGCCGGGCAGCGGCGCATGGACCGCGGCCGGCCCGCGCGCATGGCCGAGTACGACCTGATCAGCGGAGTGACCGGTCTCGGCGTGTACCTGCTGCGTTCCGGACAGGACGCAGCCCTCGAGCACGTCCTGGACTACCTCGTACGGCTGCTCACCGAACCCGTCACCGCGGCCGGTCACCGAGTTCCCGGATGGTGGGCGGCCGACGCGCCCAGCGGCGTACTCGAGGACGGCCCGTTCGGCGCCGGACACGCGAACTTCGGCCTGGCGCACGGCGTGGCGGGCCCGCTCGCGCTCCTCGCCCTCGCAGGCCGGTCCGGGCACACCGTCGACGGCCAACAACGCGCCCTCGACGAGGGGATCGCCTTCCTCGTCCGCTGGGCGCAGCCACGCAACGGCGACGGCGGGGCCGTCGGATGGCCCGGCCCGCTCCCTCTGAACACCTTCCTTCAGGGGCCCGCCGCCGGCCTGCCGCCGTCGCGGCCGTCGTGGTGCTACGGCACACCCGGCACCGGCCGGGCCCTGCAACTGGCCGCGCTCGCCCGCCACAACGCCCTGGCACGCGAGACCGCCGAGCACGCCGTCCTCGGCTCCCTCACCGACCCCCGGCAACTCGCCCGGCTCGACGACGCCACCGTCTGCCACGGCTGGGCCGGATTGCTGCTGACCTGCGACCGTGTCGCCGCCGACGCCGTGTCCGACGGCATCGCACGCCGGTTGCCGAGGCTCCGCGCACAGCTCGACAGGCATCTGGTGCGGCACGCGACACCCCAGAACGTCGGCCTGCTCACCGGCAGCGCCGGCGTCCTCCTCACCCTGCACACCCTCAGCGCTCCCCGCCCCGTTCAGCCGGGGTGGGAGGCCTGTCTCCTCCTGAACTGAAAGGTCCACCGTGAACCAGACACCGACCGCCGCCGAGCTCCGCGACAACCTCGTCGACCAGATGATCCTGAACACCGTGAGCCTGACCTCCGACGTCGAACGCGCCCTGCGAACCGTGGGCCGCGAGACGTTCATCCCCGGTGTCGACCTCAAGGCCGCCTACGCCGACCAGGCCGTGACCATCAAGGACAACCCGAACGGGCCGCTGGCCCTGTCCTGCGCCTCGGTGCCGTCCGTCGTCGCGATGATGCTCGTCCAGCTCGACGTCCGGCGCGGTGACAACGTCCTCGAGATCGGCGCCGGAACCGGCTACAACGCGGCACTGCTCGCAGAGCTCGCAGGTGCTCCGGGACGGGTCACCAGCATCGACATCGACTCCGACGTGGCCCTGCACGCGCGCACCATGCTCGACCGCGCCGGGTACGAGCACGTGGACGTCATCGAACGCGACGGACTGACCGGCGCACCGGAGAACGCCCCCTACGACCGCATGCTGGCCGCCGTGGGCCTGTGGGACGTGCCCACGGCGTGGTGGGACCAGCTCCGCGAGGGCGGGCGCCTCGTCCTCCCGCTGCGCTGGCGGGGCCAGACCCGGTCCGTGGCCCTGACCCGGCGAGGCGGCACCCTCGTCTCCGACGACATGGCGCTGTGCGGCTTCGTCCCGATCATCGGGCAGGACGGGGAAAGGACGGCGGCCCTCGACGCGGACGACACGATCCGGGTCCACTACGACGAGGACCAGGCCGTGGACGTCGACGCGCTCGGGGACAGCCTGCGCGGCGACGCGCAGGGCATCGAGGCGCTGTCCGAGCAGCGTATCGGCGGGGAGGAGTCGTTCGACGGGGTGTGGCTGCGCGCCACCGCCGGCGACGACCGCGTGTGCCGTCTCGAGGTCACGCCCGACGCACTGACCCGGGAGCAGATCATCAGGCCGGCCATCCCCAGCCGAAGCCCGCTCCTCGCCGACGGCGGCTCCCTCGCCTACCTGATCGTCCGTCGCGAAGGCATCGACCCCCAGCGCCCGTTCCGGCTCGGCGCGGCCGCGTACGGCCCGCGCGCGCAAGCCCTCGCCCAGGACCTCATCGCGCACATCGAGACCTGGGGCGAGGCACGGACAGCCGTGCCCCGCCTGACCATCACCCCGGCCAACGGCTCGCCGGCTGCCGGACCGGGCCATGAGATCAGCAAGCCGGAGAGCCGGATCATGCTCACTTACTGGCTCTAACAAAAGCGGCTGATCATGAGTCTGTCGGCCTCTCTGCTCGTAGGTGTGGGTATGGGAAACCGTCAGTCGCGGCCGTGGATC